>DATDBL010000226.1:0-42212 GCA_036524855.1 Aldersonia sp.
CAACACCAACCCGATCGCCTTGGCGGCGCCGGTCGAGGTCGGCACGATGTTCAGCGCCGCCGCGCGGGCGCGACGCAGATCCTTGTGCGGGCCGTCCTGCAGGTTCTGGTCCTGGGTGTAGGCGTGGATGGTGGTCATCAGCCCCTGCACGATGCCGAACTCGTCGTTGAGCACCTTCGCGAACGGGCCGAGGCAGTTCGTGGTGCAGGACGCGTTGGAGATGACGTTCTGGCTGCCGTCGTACTTGTCGTCGTTGACGCCCATCACGATCGTGATGTCCTCGTCCTTGGCGGGCGCGGAGATGATCACCTTCTTCGCCCCGGATTCGAGGTGCCCCTTGGCCCGGGAATCGGTGAAGATGCCGGTCGACTCGACGACGATATCGACGCCGAGGTCGCCCCAGGGCAGCGCGGCCGGGCCTTCCTTCACCTCGAGCGACTTGATCTTCTGCTTGCCGACCACGATGATGTCGTCACCCTCGAGCGACACGTCGTCTGGGAGCCGGCCGAGGATCGAGTCGAACTTGAGTAGGTGCGCGAGGGTTGCGTTGTCGGTGAGGTCGTTGACCGCGACGATTTCGATGTCAGTGGTGCCGAGCGCCTTCTGCGCCTCGATCGCCCTGAAGAAGTTACGTCCGATGCGACCGAAGCCGTTTACGCCTACTCGGACAGTCACAGTTCGCTCCTTGATTCTTGTTCGGTTTCTTCGAAGTGCCGCCCTTACCTTAGGCGCACCGCCGTGGTGACGCGGGCTACACCCCGCGAACTCCTACGCGTCGTCGAGCAGGTCGGCGGTGACGGCCGATTCGGTGTCGGGGATCCCGGTCTCCTTGGCCCGCCGATCGGCCATCGACAGCAGCCGCCGGATCCGCCCGGCGACGGCATCTTTCGTCATCGGCGGGTCGGCCAGCTGACCGAGTTCCTCGAGCGACGCCTGGCGGTTCTGCACCCGTAAGTGCCCCGCCGCCGCGAGGTGATCGGGCACGTCGTCGCCGAGGATCTGCAACGCACGCTCGACCCGCGCCGCCGCCGCGACCGCCGCCCGCGCCGACCGGCGCAGGTTGGCGTCGTCGAAATTTGCGAGCCGGTTCGCGGTCGCCCGGACCTCGCGACGCAGCCGCCGCTCCTCCCAGGTGAGCCGAGTGTCCTGCGCACCCATGCGGGTCAGCAGCGCGCCGATCGCCTCGCCGTCGCGCACCACCACCCGATCGGTCCCCCGGACGTCGCGCGCCTTCGCGGCGATGCCGAGTCGTCGCGCCGCGCCGACCAGTGCCAGGGCCGCCTCCGGGCCCGGGCAACTGACCTCGAGCGCCGACGAGCGGCCCGGCTCGGTCAGCGACCCGTGCGCGAGAAACGCGCCGCGCCAAGCGGCCTCGGCGTCGGCGATGCTCCCGCCGACCACCTGCGCGGGCAGGCCGCGCACCGGTCGCCCGCGTACGTCGAGCAGGCCGGTCTGGCGCGCGAGGGCCTCGCCGTCCTTGGCGACCCGCACAACGTAGCGGGCGCTCTTGCGTAGCCCGCCGGCAGTGAGCACGTGGACGTCGGAGCCGTAGCCGTAGAGCTCGAAGATCTCGCGGCGCAGCCGGCGCGCGGTCGACCCGAGGTCCACCTCGGCCTCGACGACGACCCGTCCCGCGACGATGTGCAGTCCGCCCGCGAACCGCAGCAGCGCAGCGACCTCCGCCTTGCGCGCGCCGACCTGTGGCACCGCCAGCCGGCTCAGTTCGTCCTTCACGTCGGCCGTCATCGCCACGCCGATTTCTCCATATCCCCAGCGTTCTGGTTCTCCAACTCCCCCGTACCGATCAAGTCTTGCAGGGCGCCGGCCAGGCGCGCCGGGTCGTGGGTGTTCGTGCCGGGCACCGCGACGTCGGCATAGGTGACGCGGGCGCGCAGGGCGGCGGCGGCGCGGGCGACGTCGTCGCGTTCCCGTCCCGGGCGCACCGAGGCTGCGTCGACGATGACGTCGTCGACCGCGAAGCCGGGCGCGTGCTGGGCCAGCACGTGCAGATGCCGCTCGGCGGAGAACCCCGCGGTCTCACCGAGTTCGGCAACGAGGTTGAGCACCAGCACCTTTCGCGCCCGCGTGGTGCGCAGCGCGTCGCAAAGTTCGGGGACCAGCACGTGCGGGATGACGCTGGTGAACCACGATCCCGGCCCGAGCAGTACCGCGTCGGCGCGCTGCACCGCGGCGATCGCGGGCAGGCACGGCGCCGGGTCGGCGGGAATGAGGCGGACGCGGCGGACCTTGCCGGGTGTCGTCGCGACCGCGACCTGGCCGCGGATGCTGCGGTTCACCCGCGGGTCGGCCTCGAGCCCGCTCACGTCGGCCTCGATAACGAGCGCGGTCGCCGCCATCGGCAGCACCCGGCCACGCACCCCGAGCAGTGAGCGCAGTTCGTCGAGCGCGGCGATCGGGTCGCCGAGCACCTCGGTGAGCCCGGCGAGGATCAGGTTGCCGACCGAGTGGCCGGCCAGCGCGCCGCTGCCGCCGAATCGGTGTTGCACGGTCTCGGTCCACGTGGCTGCCGCGGGATCGGCCAACGCGGCCAGCGCCATCCGGAGGTCGCCAGGCGGGATCATCCCGAGTTCGGCACGGATGCGCCCGGACGAGCCGCCGTCGTCGGCGACGGTCACCACCGCGGTGATGTCGGGGCTGAGCCGGCGCACCGCGGTCAGCGTCGCGAACAGCCCGTGCCCTCCCCCGAGCGCGACGATCGCCGGGCCGTCGATTGCGTCGGTCATTCGCGCCCCAGATCCCGATGCACCACGCGCACGGTCTGCCCCTCGTCCCTTCCGATCGCTGCCGCCAACGCCTCGCCGATCGCGACGCTGCGGTGCTTGCCCCCCGTGCAGCCGACCGCGATCGTCAGGTAGCGCTTGCCCTCGTGACGGTAGCCGTCCGCCGTGATCGCGACCAGGCGGTGCGCGGAGGACAGGTAGTCGCCGGCGCCGGCGCGGGAGAGCACGTAGTCGCGCACCGGTTGTTCCTGCCCGGTGCGGGTCCGCAGTTCCGGGATCCAGTGCGGGTTCGGCAGGAAGCGCACGTCGAGCACGACGTCGGCGTCGATCGGGAGTCCGTACTTGAAACCGAACGACTGGACGGTGGTTTGCATGTCGGTCGGCATCTCGCCGCCGTACGCCTCCTCGATCCGGCGGCGCAGCTGGTGGATCGACAGCGTTGTCGTGTCGATGACGAGGTCGGCGGCGGCCTTGACGGTCGCGAGGCGGCCGCGTTCGGCGGCGATGCCGGCGGACAGCGTGCCGTCGGCGCTCTCGCTCTGCAGTGGGTGGCGCCGGCGCGCGTGGCCGAAGCGCTGCACGAGCACCTCGTCGGTGGCCTCGAGGAACAGGACCCGGGTGCGAATCGAGCGGCTCTCGAGGTCCTTTATCACGCGGCGCAGGTCGTCGGTGAAGAAGCGGCTGCGGACGTCCATCACCACCGCGAGCCGGTAGATCGGCGGTTCGGCGGCGAGGCCGAGTTCGATCATGTGCGAGATCAGATCCGGTGGCAGGTTGTCGACGACGTACCAGCCGAGATCCTCGAGCACCCGTGCGGCCGTGCCGCGACCCGCGCCGGAAAGTCCCGTCACCACGACGACGTCAGCACCCCGGTCGTCCCGCCCCTGCTCGCTCAACCTGCCGCCCGTCCTCGACTCTCGGTGTGCCCCGACCTGTCTCCCCGACCGCGCCTGCAACTCTAGCGCCGTCGCAAGGAAGGCGGGACGGCGGCGATGCACGAGCGATACAGGTAGTGGGCTACTCATGCCCTGGGTGGCGGGTGGGACGACGATCGAGGCGAGGAACAAACCGACCCGGAGGTAGGAAATGTTGCCGCTCATCCCGGAGTTGCTCGATCGCCCGAGGATCATCGTCGATCCGTTCGGTCGACGACGCACGGCGGCTCGCACCACAGGGCGGGAAAAACTCCTACGTGCCATCCAGCCGTTCACGTTCATCCCGCGGGTGCGGACCCTGGCCAGCCGGAGGGCGATCGCAACGTATGCAAACGCCGCGGAGCCGCGACCCAACCCGTACTCCCTCCTCTCGGATTACACCAGTTGGCGAAGCCTGAACGATCGCACGTATTCGGGCCGGCATCTGCCTCCGATGGATCCCCCACCGAAGCTGCCCGATCCGAAGACCGTCAGCGAACTGTTTCGCCGAAAGAAGGAGATTCCGTCGGTCGACACCAGCGTGACATTCTCCTTCTTCGCCCAATGGTTCACCGACAGTTTCTTGCGCACCGACCCCCATTCGTGGCAGAAGAACACGTCGAACCACGGCATCGACCTGTGCCAGATCTATGGGCTGACTCAGCGTCAAACCGACGCCCTGCGCGCGAAGAAGGGGGGCCGACTGCGCGGCCAGCTCATCGACGGCGAGGAGTACCCGGCGTTTCTCTACGAACGCCGCCACCCGAAAGCCGACCTGACGATCAGACCGGAGTTCAAGGACCTGTACAACGCAGCCACCTTCGAACGGGTCGTCGCGACGGCGTCGGAGGAGCACAAGGAATGGATGTTCGCGGTCGGCCTGGAGAACGGCAACTCGACCATCGGGCACACCATCCTCAACATCGTGTTCCTGCGTGAACACAATCGGATCGCCGGGATCCTCGCGGACGAATATAAGGGCCAGGAGGCCTGGGACGACGATCGCCTGTTCGAGACGACGCGCAACATCATGATCGCCGTGTTCCTGAAGTTGGTGATCGAGGAGTACATCAAGCACATCGGGCCCAACGACTTTCCGATCGAAGCCGTCCCCTTCGCCGCCGAGAAGGCAGCCTGGAACCGGCCGAACTGGATCACGATCGAGTTCAACCTGCTGTATCGCTGGCATTCGCTCGTGCCGGACGAGATCGGAACCGGACGAGAACGCTTGGGGCCGCGACAGTTCATCAACAACAACCCGCTGGTCGTCGAGCGCGGGGTCGAGGCGTTGCTCGCGCAGTGCTCACGGGACCCCGCCGGACGGATCGGGCTGCACAACACCCCTGCCGTGTTGATGGAACCGCTCGGCAGGGATCCCGTCGGGGTCATGCCGAAGACGATCGCGATGATGCGACAGGCCCGCCTCGCCTCGTTCAACGACTACCGCGCGCACTTCAGCCTGCCCCGGTTGAAGAGCTATACCGAGCTGACCGCCGACACCGAACTCGCTCGTGAACTCGAGAATCTGTACGGCTCGATCGACAACCTCGAGTGGTACGTCGGCCTGTTCGCCGAGGACCATCCACCCGCGATGATGATGGGCCGACTGCTGGGGACGATGGTCGGCTACGACGCGTTCACGCAGGCGCTGACCAATCCCCTGCTCGACCGCCGCGTCTACAACGCGGACTCCTTCACGCCGACGGGTCTCGAGATCATCGAGAAGACGACCTGTCTCGAACAGATCGTAAAGCGCAATTCGAAGTACTCGGATTTCGCGTACGCGCAGTTCCGGATAGCGAAACCCGGCCGCCTCGCTCGCATTCGCCGCTGGCTTCGCTGCGCGGCCTGACCGCCCACCCCACCTGCGCAAACACTGCCCTACTCGCCCCGGATCAGGGCGGCGAGTTCTTCGCGGTCGGAGATGTCGAGCTTGAGGCACATGCGGTAGAGGTGGCCCTCGACGGTGCGGACCGAGACGACGAGGCGGTCGGCGATCTGGCGGTTGGACAGGCCGGCGGCGACGAGGTTGGCGATCTCGCGTTCGCGCGCGGTCAGCGGCAGCGGGGCGGCGTTGGCGCGCAGGGCCGGGGTGCGGGCACCGCCGCAGAAGGCGGCGAGGCGGTTCGCGGTCGCCGCGGACTCGACCGTCGCGCGGCGCTCGTCGGCGCGCTCGTGCGCGGTGGCGGCCTGCGCTGCGGCGTCGGCGGCCGAGAGCAGCGCGCCGATCCGCTCGAACTCCGCCGCGGCGGCATCCAACGCGGCACCGTCGCCGGCGGCCACCGCCGCCGCGTGCGCCGCCTGCGCCCGCACCAGCACACCGTCGACCCGACCGGCGAGGTCGGCGAGCCGGGCGGCAGCGTGCCCGGTATCGCGGGCACCGAACCGGCACGCCGAGTGCAGCGCCTCGGCCTCCACCGCGAGTTGGCCCGACGCGGCCGCCGCGTCCGCCGCCGCCAACGCGTCCTCGATCGCCTGCTTCGTGGTCCCGCGTGCCGCCGCGACCCACGCGCCGGCGAGGTCCATGCCTGGACCGAACACCGCCACGTGCCGACCGAGCCGGCCCCGCGCCTCGGTGAGCACCGCGTCGGCGTCGTCGACCCTTCCGATCGCCGAATAGGCCTGCACCAGAAGGATCTTCGCGGCCAAACTCCATGTCGCCGCCGCCTTCTCCGGGAACGCCGCCAGCGCTTGTTCGAGGACGGGCACTGCGACGTCGAACCGTCCGCTGGCCACCTCGACCGTGCCGACCAACGTGTTCGCCAGCGCCCACGCCAGGTACTGACCGGTGGAGGAGAACACGAAGTACTCCTGGGCGCGTCGGCGCGCCGCTTCGATCGCCCCGGTGTAGGCGAGCGCCTGGATCTCCCCCAACGCGGCCGGGAACCGCAGCAGACCATCGCATTTCGCAGCGACGGCGTGCATCCGGGCGACGACGTCGGGCACTTCGTCGCCCCGGCCGCTCACCGCGAGCGCCCGCGCGCCGCCGAAGCAGGCCCATTCGATCGCACCCGGCAGTCCACGCGGTGCCGCGAACACCCGCTGCGCGGACGCGATCGCGTCCGCAAGCCTGTTCTCGTGCATCTCGCACGCCGACGCGATCCCGTCCACCAACTGCATCAGGGCGGGCTCGGTGATCCGCTCGCGCAGCATGGCGACCACCTCGTCGGCGCCGTCGGCATCGCCCACCGACCACAGCAGATGCGCCGCGCGGTTCATGCCCCACCGGACCAGCTGCAGGTGGTCCAAGTCGGCGGGATCGAACGCCGACAGCGTGCGTTCGACCTCCTCCACCGCGCCCTGCCAGATCAGCGCGCGCACCAGGATGTCCGCCGCCGGGACACCCCCGCCCGACGACAGCGCCGAGCGCGCGAACCTTTCGCTCAGCGACAGGTCGGCCAGCGCGATGGCGTCGTTGGCGGCGGCGGTGAGCAGCGTCGGGTCGCCCTTGCGGTCGCTCTCGACGGCCAGTTCGGCCAACCGGATCCGGTCCGCCGCGGTCGACACCTCGCGCTCGCGCAACGCGGCGACCAGGTCGCCGCGCAGCCGGCGCGACGCGGCGCGGCCGACCCGGCGGCGCACCGCCTCGCCGAACAGCGGGTGGTGGAAGCGGACGGAAAGGGCAGACAGGTCGGCGCCGGCCGCGTCGTTTTCGACGACCCGCACCAACCCCTCCTGCTCGGCATGCTCGACGGCCTCGGCGCCGGCGAGGTCCTCGAGCAGGTCGAGGTCGAGCGGCTCGCACAGGGTGAGCAGTTGCAGCGCGTGCAGCACTGGGTCGGGCAGGCGGTCGAGGCGGCTGTCGAGCAGCGCCGCCAACTCCTCCGTGACCCCGACGCGCCCGCGCAGCTGCCAGACGCCGTCGTGGTTGCGCAGCGTGCCCGCGTCCAGGGCGCCGTCGACGAGGTGATGCAGGTAGAGCGCGTTTCCGCCGGACGCGTCCCAAATCAGGTCCGCGGTCAATCCCTCGAGGTGACCGCCGAGGACGGATTCGACCAGCGCGACGCACTGCGGCTTGGTGAACGGCAACAGGTCCAGCCGGGTGAGGTAGCCGTCCTTCCACAGCGACACCACCGCGTCGGGCACCGCCTCGCCGCTGCGGACCGTCGCGACGACGTGCGCCGCCCGGTCGATGACCAGTTGGTGCAGCAGGGTCGCGGAGAGCTGGTCGAGCAGGTGTGCGTCGTCGACGCCGATCACCGGCGGCCCGTGCGAGATCAGCGCGGCCCGCGCCGCGGCGATGAACGTCACCGGATCGCGGGCGGACGTGTTTCCGACGACGTGGGCGAACGCCCCGAGCGGCACGCTGCGCGCCGATTCCGTGCCCGCGACCCAGCGCACACCCTCCAGCGTGCTTGTCACCTCACGCGCGAGCGTCGTCTTCCCCACTCCGGCGTCCCCGGACAGCACGACGCCGCACGTACCACCCCCACCCGTGATCGCCGTCCGGATTGCATCGAACTCGGTCTGCCGCCCCACCAACGGCCACCTGCGCATGACCAGAGCCTAATCCGCCGAGGTCGTAACGCGAGCCGACGTCACGCCGTGGTCTCCGTTGCGCTGCGGTCGGGTCGCGGATGAGTCCCAGGAGTATCAGAAGCGGACAATTACCACAACACTCACACTGTGAAGCGGTCCACCACGGTGCTGGCGCTGCTTGACACGCTCGCGATGTGCCTCGTCGGCAGCCCGCCACCGCCAATCCGGTGGTCGAACCGGTCGCGGCCGACTCGCGTATCGTGCGCGCCCCGACGGGCGGTATTACCTCTACAGCACCGCCGACGACTGGGGCGACGGCCGCGGAACGCGGCTGATAACCTCGACGACAACGGCACCGGAATTTCGGGAAGCTCGCTGCCGTCGTGCTGGCCGCCGAGCATCTCGGCGAGTTAGCGGTCCAACTCCCCAGCGATCGCCGCGACGTTCATCCGCAGGATCTCCAGCGCGAGGTCCGCGTCGAGCGTCGCCAGCGTGTCCCGCGCGCTGTGCACGTCGGTGTTGGCGCTGTCGTCCGCCTCGATGGTGAGCACGGCCGGCACACCGGCCTCGATGAACGGGACGTGGTCGCTGGCGAACGGGTTCAGCGACGACGTCACCGTCAGCCCGGTGTAGGTGGCCGCGGCCGTAGCGAGGGCGTCGATGAGCGCCTGCGACACCGACGCACCCTCGAGCAAGACACCCGCCGAGGGGGTGTTGCGGCGCGCGATCATGTCCATGTTGACCACCGCGCGGATCCGGGACCGCTCCGCGGCGTCGAGACCTGCGACGTACTCGCGGGAGCCGAACAGCCCCTGCTCCTCGCCGCCGAACAGGATGAGGCGCAGGTCGTTTCGCCATGTCCGGCCCGACAGCACGCGGCCCATCTCCAGCACGCCGGCCGAGCCGCTCGCGTTGTCGTCGGCACCGGGCGCGGCACCGTCGAGACCGTCCTCGTGGTTGACGGAGTCGAGGTGGGCTGTCACGAGCACGACTCCCCGATCGCCGACCGGGCCGGTGCCGGCGCGATCGGCGATCAGGTTCGTGCTGGTGCCGGTGCCGACCGCGATGGGAGCGCGCGCCACCGTGTAGCCGAGCGCGTCGAGCCGTCCCGCCGCGGTGGCCACCGCGGCGCGGAACCCCGCACCCAGCGAGTGCCGCGAGCGGGGCGTGGTGATCTCGGTCAACAACGCCCGGTACTCGTCGCCGGACAGCTCCGCCAGCAGCGCCTCGATCGCGGGATCACGCCGCGCCGCGGCCACATCGAGCCGCTCGATGACGGCAAGGCGGGCGGCGGGGTGGGCGCCGCGGCAGCCGTGCGGGCCGGTGCGCACCTCGAGGACGTCCTGGTCGAGGACGGCCACCTCGAGACGGGTTCCCGCGACGGCCTCCGGGGCGTCCCCGCGGCCGATGCGGAACTCCCGGATCGACCCGTCCGGATCGACCTCGAGCTCGCGTCGCCCCCGTGCCGGCGGGAACTCGAAACTCTCGGGCCGGTACACCATGACGTCGTCGTGGTCCTCTTCGAACGAATGCCGGTAGCGGCGCGTCATTCGATTCACGCCGCGGCCGTCCACAGCGCCTTGCGTTCGAGTTGCAGACACGCCCACATTCGCGTCACCTGCCCGGGGGTGAACATCACCATCATGTCGTCGTCGACGTAATCCATGTAGTCCATGAACAGGTCGCCGTGCGGCCCGTTGCGGCAGGTCACGTGCGGCCAGGTGGGCTTGCCGGTGTTCGGCCCGGCCTGGTTCGGGGTGTCGTCGACCTCGTCGGTGCCGCCGCAGCCGGTGCCGTCGTCGCCCCAGATGTGGAACAGGTTGAAGTAGTGGCCGATCTCGTGGGTGGCGGTGCGGCCGAGGTGGAACGGCGCGGTCGCGGTGCCGGTAGTGCCGAAGGCGGTGTAGGTGACGACGACGCCGTCGGTCTCGGCCGGCCCGCCGGGGAACTGCGCGTAGCCGAGCAGGCCGCCGGACAGTTGGGCGACCCAGAGATTGAGGTAGCGGTCCGCCGGCCAGGGCGCGACGCCGCCGCGGGCCGGGTCCTTCACGCCGTCGTCGGTGCCGAAGGTGCGCACCCGCGTCCGGGTCCGGGTGATGCCGGTGGTCCGCTTGCCGTCCGGGTCGGCGTCGGCGAGTACGAACTCGACGCGCCCGTCGTGCACGAGGTCGGCGAACGCCGCCGGGACGGTGTCAGTGTCGGAATTGGTGGCGCGGAAATCCTCGTTGAGCACGGCGATCTGGGAGTGCACCTGCGCATCCGAGATGTTCTGCTGGTCGGTTGCGTGGACGACGTGCACGACGACGGGGACGCGGGCGACGACGGTTTCGTCGACCTCGAGCGCGCTGAAGCCCATCGTCGCGGTCTCGAGTTGCGCCCGCGCGATCCGGTAACTCTCGGATTCGGTGAGCAGGCGGCGATGGATCTCCATCGCGCCGCAGAGGCGCCCCGTGGTTTCGGTGCTGGTCATGTCGGTCCTCTCCTTCGTGGTGAGTGTAGGGGTTTCGGTTCAGAGCACGAGGTCCTGTGGGCGCAGGATCTCCCGCGGCAGGGCGAACGACTCGAGCGCTTCGAGCGGGTCGGCCGCGACGTACCGGGTGACGACGAGCCCGGTGAGGTCGCCGATCCGCCGCACCGGCACCTGGAAGGTTCGGTACTGACCGAACACGAATTCCTCCCTGCCGGTGCGGAATTCGTCGAGCAGTTCGGCCTGGCTGAGCAGGTATGCGGTGACCGACAGCCGCCCGTCCGGCTTGACCATCGAGATCATCTTCCAGTACTGGCGTGGGAGTGCGACGTCGCGATAGATCGGGTCGTCGGCGGCGAGCACCGGGCCGGTGAACACGGTGACCGCGAGTCGGTGGTTCTCGGCGTTGCGCAACACGTAGTCCTCGAGGCCGAGCCACAGTGTGCTGCCCGCGTTGAAGTCGTGGTGCTGCGGGGTGCAGTTGGTGAAGTGGAAGGTGTCGTCGTTGGCGGCCTTGAACGCCGGACCCCATGCCGGGTCGAGCCTGCGGACGAGGTGGCCGCGGTCGAGGTCGTTATCCGCGTACAGCTGCTCCCCGACCTGTTCGTCGGCGGGCAGGCGCGGGTCGAGGATCCATCTGTCGTTCTCCCGGGGCGGACGCTCGTGTTGGGTGCCGTCGATGTTCACCGCGGTGATCAGGGCGAGCCGCCGCTGGCGGTGCATCCGAATACTGAAGTGGTGGTACCGCAGTTCGGCCGAGAGCGCGCCGGCCAGCGTCCCGACCGGTTCCGGCATCGGCAGGTTCACGCCGAGGAAGTTGGCGGCGTAACCGGCGCGGTTGCTGTAGTCGGGGTCGATGGTGATGGCCTCGTGCTGTGCCGGCGGCCCGAGCACGTCGGTTAGCAGTTGTGCCGCCTCGGGCGAGAAACTCTGCTCGCGAAGAAGCTGCAGGATGCGGCTGATCCGGACGCCCTCGTTGAGGAAGCCGCCGAACTCGGTGTGCTGCGGGGCGGGCACGCTGGCGTGGTGCAGGGCCACGACCTCCCACTGGTCGTTGAACACCGGCGACCCGGACGATCCCGGTTCGGTGTCGGCGCTGTAGTGCACGAACCGTTCCGGGATATCGACGACCTTGTTCTCCCGCAGCGCGATCTGCTTCTTTTCGCCTCGAGGATGCTGCACGATGGTCACGGCTTCGCCGATGATCACGGTGCCCTGCTGGTCGGTGAGCCGGTGGAACCCATACTGCGCCAACTCCTCCGGCGGACCGGTGACGGCGACGAGGGCGAAGTCGCGTTCGCGGTCGGCGACGAACAGGAGATCGGGTGCGAAGCCGAACTCGCGTGGCACCATCGGGATTCCGCCGGGCCCGTCCTGGTAGTCGAACTCGACGGTGCTGGCGCCCGCGGTCGCGGCATCAGGCAGCACGTGGTGGTTGGTGAGCAGTAGGTGCGGCGAGACGAGGAACCCGGTGCCGTACCCGGCGAGCGCTCCCGAACCCGCCTTGATGTGCACCCGCCCGATCGCGCGGGCCGCAGCGACGCCGTCGTCGAGGTAGCGCACGCCGAGGAAATCCGCAGTGTTGATGATTTTTTCGAGCAGTACCCCGGAATCCGACGGCGTCTCGCCGGGCAGCTGCGCGGCGAGGTCGAGGGCGTCGGCGACGAGTTCGGCGCGGTCGGCGTGCGGGCTCGCGACCGTCGCCTCACCCTCGACGAGGTAGCGCGTCACGCGATCGAGGCGCTTCGCGATCCGGGTCGGGTCGTCGGCGCGGGCGAGACCCCCGGGTTCGCGCAGCACCGCCTCGTGTTCGGCGCGCACCGCGTCGCGTTTGCGCATCCGATCGGCGGCCTCGCGGCGCTGTCGCGCCTGTTCCGCCACGAACTCCGGTTCCTCCGGCGGCAGCGCGGCCCGCGTAGGCGAGATGATCGTCATGGCTTCCCCCTGCTCGAGCGGTGGCATCCAGGGTCGCGCGGCGGCAGGTTCGTGGCACGAGTAGTGCTCTACTCGATTTTTCTCGGCGACGATCTCCGCAGTCGCGGAATGTCCCCCGGCATCGACCACCGTGGCGCTGCCGCTACCGTCGAAGTCGTGTCCGATACCCAGCCGCACGTCCTCGCGTACTTCGTCGCGGACGGCGCAGAGTTTGATACCCCAGAGTTGATCCCGCAGAGGTGGGCCGCGAGCCATTGGTCCACGTCGATGCTGGCCGGTCCCGCGGTGTGCGGGGCGCTGGCCCGGGCGCTCGAGCGCGAGTACGGACATCCCGACCTGCAGCCCGCCCGGCTCACGGTCGACCTGTTCCGACCGGTCGCGAATCGGCCGCTGCAGATCACGTCGACGCTGGTGCGCGACGGCAACCGAATCCGGCCCTCCCCTTCTTCGGCAGCGACGCCGGCTGGTCGCGATCGCAGGCCGACCACCAGGGCGACAGCCGGAAACGCCTGTGGATGCGCCAACTTCCGCTCGTCGACGGCGAACAGAACTCGCCGTTCGTCGCCGCCACGACGTCGGGCGAGCTGACCAGCCTGATGACGAACTGGGGGTCCGCCGGCGTCGGGTACATCAATGCCGACCTCACCGTCGCGCTCGCCCGACTGCCCGAGGGCCACGCCATCGGCGTCGAGGCCGACAACCACATCTCCTCCGCCGGGCTGTCGGTGGGCGTGTCGACGCTCTTCGACCGGCACGGCGTGTTCGGCACCGGCGTCGTGACCGCGCTCGCCAACGCCGATCGGCTGATCGACTACACGCGGCTCCGCCGCCCGTGAGGTCGAGGAGTCCATAGACTCATCAACTACTCACGGGTCTGGGGCGGCGCCGACAGGACGCCGTGCCGATCCGCCCCTCGACATCGCATATGCCCAACTCGGCGAGTACCGCGCGGCCGCCGCCACCTGCGGCGCGCCCCGTCCACCACGAAGTGCCACCAGCAGGCGCAAGGGGAAGCCGCTGGCGCCTTCCTCGGCGTCAGCGGCTTCGTATCCTTGCCGGGAACGCAACGTAGGGCTTTCCCGGTCAGGGTGACGGTAACGCCATATCGCCTCTCGGCAAGTGGTCGCTCGCAGCGACGATATTGATGTGGGGCCCGGGGTATGGCGCCACCGTCATCGGGTTCAACCGCGGACCGTCCGGTGGTATTCCGCCGGCAGGAGCGAGAGAACGTCCGGGGGTGCGACCGCACGTGCGAACGGCCGGATATACCAAGAATTGGTACCATCGCCGGCGCTGCGACCTCGTCGACGCCGAAACGAACTACTGTGCGAGCACAGCCTCGACCAGCGCTGCCGCCGACCCGCTTACGAACGCAGGGCCACCCCCATCAGGTACTCACGGGTGCGGGGGGTGAGCCGGCAGCATCCTCGGCCGACCCCGCGCCCAGCGCCGCCAGCACCGCGTTCGCGGTCGTCACGCCGATCCCGGGCACCTCGGTGATCTCCTCGACACTCGCCTTCTTCAAGTTCGCCACCGACCCGAAGTGCATCACCAGCGCGGTGCGACGCGCCTCGCCGAGACCGCGGACCGTGTCGAGGGCCGACGCGGTCATCCGCCGGGACCGCTTGCTGCGGTGGAACGTGATCGCGAAGCGGTGCGCCTCGTCGCGGATGCGCTGCAGCAGATAGAGCGATTCGCTGGTGCGCGGCAGGATCACCGGGTCCGACTCGTCGGGCACCCACACTTCCTCGAGCCGCTTCGCCAGCCCGATCACCCCGACGTCGGAGATCCCGAGTTCGGCGAGCACCGCCGCGGCCGCCGCGACCTGCGGGGCGCCGCCGTCGACGACGTACAGGTTCGGGGGGTACGCGAAGCGGCGCGGACGCCCGGTCTGCGGGTCGATCGCCGCGCCCGTCGCGGGTGCGTCGGCGTCGGTGTCGGCAGTGTCTTCAGTGGCTCGCATCCGGTTGAACCGCCGCCGCGTCACCTCTGCGATGCTCGCGACGTCGTCGGAGCGTCCCTCGCCGGCGGCCTCCTTGATCGTGTAGTGCCGATAGTCGGACTTGCGCGCCAGCCCGTCCTCGAAGACGACCAGCGACGCGACGACGTCCGTGCCCTGCACGTGGCTGATGTCGACGCACTCGATGCGCAGCGGCGCGGTGTCGAGGTCGAGCGCCTCCTGGATGCCCTGCAGGGCAGCCGAGCGGGAGTCGAAGTCGCTGGCGCGCTTGAGTTTGTGCTGCGCGAGCGCCTCCTGCGCGTTGCGGTGCACGGTCTCGGCGAGCGCCTTCTTGTCCCCGCGCTGCGGCACCCGCAGGTGCACCGACGCGCCGCGCAGCCGGCCGAGCCAGTCCTGCACCTGCTCGACGTCACGCGGCAGCACCGGGACGAGCACCTCGCGCGGCACCGCCGATGCCGCCTCGACGTCACCGGCCTCGAGGTCGGCCTGCGTCGCCTGTTCGCCGTAGAACTGGGTGAGGAACTGCTCGACGAGGATCGGCAGTTCGGCGTCGGGATCGGAGTCCTCGATCGCCTCGACGGTCTTCTCCACAACCCAGCCGCGCTGGCCCCGCACCCGGCCGCCGCGCACGTGGAAGACCTGCACGGACACCTCCAGTTCGTCGGTCGCGAACGCGACGACGTCGGCGTCGGTGCCGCTGCCGAGCACGACGGCCTGCTTCTCCAGCGCCCGCCGCAGCGCCCCGACGTCGTCGCGCAGCCGGGCCGCGGTCTCGAAATCCAGCTCCTCCGACGCCGCCCGCATCCGGTTCTCCAGCTCGCGAACGAGCCGGTCGGTGCGCCCCGCGAGGAAGTCGCAGAAGTCCTCAACGATGCGGCGGTGCTCCGCGGCGCTGACCCGTCCGACGCACGGCGCGGAGCACTTGTCGATGTAGCCGAGCAGGCAGGGCCGCCCGATCTGGTTGTGCCGCTTGAACACCCCGTTGGAGCAGGTCCGTGACGGGAACACCCGCAGCAGCAGGTCGAGGGTCTCCCGGATGGCCCAGGCATGCGAGTACGGGCCGAAGTAGCGCACGCCCTTGCGCCGCGCGCCGCGGGAGACGAACAGCCGCGGGAACTCCTCGTTCAGCGTCACCGCCAGCACCGGGTAGGACTGGTCGTCGCGGTAGCGGACGTTGAACCGCGGATCGAACTCCTTGATCCAGTTGTACTCGAGTTGCAGCGCCTCGACCTCGGTCGACACCACGGTCCACTCGACGCTTGCCGCCGCGGTCACCATCTGCCTCGTGCGGGGATGCAGCGACGCGACGTCGGCGAAGTACGAGTTCAGCCGGCTGCGCAGGCTCTTCGCCTTGCCGACGTAGATCACGCGGCCGTACTGGTCGCGGAACTTGTACACCCCGGGTTCGACCGGGATGCTGCCCGGCGCGGGCCGATAGGTTGCGGGGTCTGCCACGCGAACCAGATTAGTCGCGGGTGCCGACTCGACCCGCGGGCAGTGTTAGCGTCGGGCATGACCCGCACGACGAAACTCGGAACGGGGATTCGAGCCACTGTCCGCGCGGCGGTGGCAGCCACACTCGCGGTCGGTCTGGCCGCCGGGTGCTCCTCTGAATCCGAGCAAGCCGACCAATCCAATACGTGCGTGGAGACCCCGAACGGGACTCCGATCACCGCCGCGCCCGAACCCGCACCTCCGCCGGGTGCACCCCCGACCACCCAGAACCTGTCCACCAACCCCGAGATCGCGACCGGCTACCGCTCCGACATGACCGCCGTGCACACCGCGAGTTTCGCCGTCTCCACCGCCAACCCGGTGTCGACGAAGGCCGCCTGCGAGGTGCTTGCCGCGGGCGGCACCGCCGCGGACGCGCTGATCACGGCGCAGACCGTGCTCGGCCTCGTCGAACCGCAGTCGTCGGGTATCGGGGGCGGCGCGTTCCTGCTCTACTACGACAAGGACGCCAACTCGGTCGACGCGTACGACGGTCGCGAGGTGGCCCCCGCCGCCGCGACGGAGAACTACCTGCGCTGGACCAGCGACACTGACCGGACCGTCCCGCAACCCGACGCCCGCGCCAGCGGTCGGTCGATCGGCGTACCCGGCGTTCTACGCATGCTGGAGATGGCACACACCGACCACGGCGAGACGTCCTGGTCCGATTTGTTCCAGCCGGCGATCTCGCTCGCCGACCAGGGGCTCACGATCAGCCCGCGAATGGCCCAGCAGATCGCCGATTCGGCACCGCAACTGGCCGTCGACGACAACGCGCGCGCCTACTTCCTCAACCCGGACGGCTCCCCCAAGACCGCCGGCACCACACTGACCAACCCGGCGATGTCGAAGACGTTGAGCGCGATCGCAACCGACGGCGCCGACGCGTTCTACACCGGCGAGGTCGCCCGCAACATCATCGAGGCCCAGGGCACCACCACCGGTGGGCGCACCCCCGGCCAGTTGACGCTCGACGACCTCGCGGGCTACCAGGCGAAGAAGCGCACCGCGCTGTGCACGGATTACCGCGAGCACGTCGTGTGCGGGATGCCAAACCCGTCCTCGGGCGGCATCGCGGTGGCGGCGACGATGGGCATCCTGGCGAACTTCGACCTGCGCTCGATGGCGCCGACCGACGTCGACCGCAACGGCGGTAAGCCGACCGCGCAGGCGGTGCATCTGATCTCGGAGGCGGAGCGGCTCGCCTACGCGGATCGCGACAAGTACGTCGCCGACTCGGATTTCGTCCCGTTGCCGGGAAATTCGCCGGATACACTGCTCGACCCGACATACCTGAAGGAGCGTGCCGCGCTGATCGACCCGAATCGGTCGATGGGGACGGCGCAGCCCGGTGACTTCGGGCCGGTGCCGCTGAGCCCGCAGACCCAGGATCAGGAGGGCGGCACCAGCCAGATCTCCGTCGCGGACCAGTACGGCAACGTCGCGTCGATGACCACGACGATCGAGTCCCAGTTCGGCTCGTTCCACATGGTCGACGGATTCCTGCTGAACAACCAGCTCACCGACTTCTCCGCCAACCCGACCGGCCCGGACGGCGCACCGCTCGCCAACCGGCTCGAGCCCGGCAAGCGTCCGCGCAGCTCCATGTCGCCGACCCTGGTGTTCGACACCGTCGACGACGGGTCGCGCGGCGACATCGTCTACGTCACCGGGTCGCCGGGTGGGTCGGTGATCATCCAGTTCGTCGTCAAGACCCTCGTTAACGCGCTCGACTGGGATCTCGATCCGCAGCAGGCGGTGTCCGCGGTGGACTTCGGTGCGGCGAACTCGCCCACCACGAACGTCGGCGGCGAGCATCCGAACATCGACGCCGCCGCAGACGGCGCGAACGACCCACTGGTGCAGCAGCTCCGCGCGATGGGTCACCAGGTGTCGGTCGCGCCGCAGACCAGCGGGCTGAGCGCACTGCAGATCGACGGCGCGGGGTGGGTCGGCGGCGCCGACCCCCGTCGCGAGGGCGCCGTGATGGGTGATGTCTCCACCGGCTGAGGTCGCGGGCCTGCTGCTCGCCGCAGGCGCCGGGCGCCGCTTCGGCGGCCCGAAGGCGCTCGCGGTCCTCGACGGGCGTCCGATGGTGCAGGACGCCGTCGACGTGCTGCTCGACGGCGGATGCACCCCGGTCGTCGTCGTGACCGGCGCCCGCGGCGACGAGGTGGCGGCTCTACTGCCGGACACGGTGACCGCCGTGCACGCGGAGGCGTGGGAGCAGGGCATGGGTGAGTCACTGCGGGCGGGGTTGGCGGTGATCGCGGACACGTCGGCGCAGTCGGTGCTGGTGCACCTGGTCGACCTGCCCGACGTCGGCGCCGACGTCGTCACCCGGATGCTGTCGTACGCCGGGCCCCGTGCGCTGGCCCGGGCGACCTTCGGCGGCAAGCCCGGCCACCCGGTGCTGTTCGGCCGCGCGTGGTGGCCGGAGTTGGCGACGACGCTGCACGGCGACCGGGGCGCCCGCGACTTCCTCGCCGGGCGTGCCGACCTCGTCACCGTGGAGTGCGGCGACATCGCGACGGGGTGCGACGTCGACTACCCGCCCACTTGAGCCGGCATCGTCCACGGCTGCTCGGGCAGGACGTGCCCCGTCTCGAGCAGCGACTTCAGGTTCGACAGCACTGCGGGCCAGCCCTGCGAGACGTCGGCGTGGTCCTGCTCGGTCGGGAGGTTCTCGTGCGTGACGGTGAGCCGGACGATCCCGCCGTACGGCTCGATGTCGAAACGCACCGTGGAGGTAACGGTTTCGTCGTTCGGTTCGGCCCACGTCGTCACCAGCCGGTGCGGTCGAGCCGATTCCGTCACCGTGCCGACGACGTCGGCGACCTGCGAGCCGTCGGTGCGCACATGCTGCCATCGCGAACCCGGTTGCCAGTCCGACACGTTCGCGTGTCCCCAGTACTGGGCGGTGAGGTCGGCGTCGGTCAGCGCGTCCCAGACCCGCTCCGGCGTGCTTTCGATGTGTGTGACGTACACGTACGTCGGAATGTCGCTCATGGTGTCCTCTGTGTCTTCAGCTGTACGTTTCACTCTCCGCAGCGCGGCCAACCGCGGGGTCTCGAACCGCCCGATCCACCGCTGCGCGATCTCGTCGATCGGCACCGGGTTGAGGTAGTGCAGTTTCTCCCTGCCTCGGCGCACGGTGTTGATCAGGTTCGCGGCCTCCAGCACGGCGAGGTGTTGGGTCGCCGACTGACGCGCCATCGACACTCCGGTGCACAACTCACCGAGGCTCTGGCCGTTGCGCTCCCGCAGCCGATCGAGCAGCAGCCGCCGCGTCGGGTCGGCGAGCGCCTTGAACACGTCGTCGTCTCGTCGCGGCATGCTCCTATGTTATGCAGGCAAATACCTGCATGTCAAGGCCGCTGCCGCGGTGATCACGATCGACTGGCCCCCGACACGCCGGAGGAAGGGGCCACGCGAGCGTGATCACCGACGGCTGCGCGAGGCGCCGCCTCGCAATTGCCTCGGCGAGCGGCGGGTCACTGCGGCGGGCGCGTGTAGCGGTGTTTGACTCCCGCCGGGAAGTCGCGGGGGTCGGCGTGCGGGCGCAGGACGATGCGAGGGCGCTGATTCTCGGCCGGAACGTAGTGCGCGAACTCGCTGTTGAGCCGTCGCAGTTCGGCGTGGATCGTGTCGGCCAGGTCGTCGGCGAGCGCGGCGGGCGGGGTGAGACCGGGGGCGAGTTCGACGCTGACCTGCAGAGCCCGGTTGCGGTCGGCGTCCTCGACCACCTCGAGCACGAACTTGCCGGTGACCCACCGGCTCACATTCGGGCGTTCCAGCCCGACGGTGATGTTCTCCGGAAACACGTTGGCGCCGTAGTAGGACACCGTGAAGTGACTGCGACCGAACACGTAGACGAACGGTTCAACGGGTCCGGTCGGGCCAGGGACGAACCCGTGGGCACGGACTGCGTCGAGCAGGTCGTCGTGCTCGAACAACCCACCGGTGTCGGCGATGTGGTAGCGGATCAGCGGCACCCCCGCGTCACCGCTGAACAGCAGTGTGCCGTCGTGGGTTTCGAAGAACCGCTGGAACGGATCGTACTGCACGAGGGTCGGAAGCCGGGATTCGCCGAACAGGTCGCGGGCGAGATCGGGCTCGGTCGCCAGGAACCGGCGGATCTCGATCGACAGTGGCGTCTCGTTGCCGAGCACGCCGGCGTCGGCCGTGCCGTACAGGGACGCCGTGTCACGCGGCGGGTCGGCGATGCCGGCGCGCTCGCAGACGAGGGTGCGCCATTCCTCGCTGAACACCTCGCCCGCACCGACCAGCTTGAGCCGGTACCGCTCCCACGGCACACCGGCCGCACGTCCGGCGTCGATCACGTCCTTGAGGAACGGTGGATATCCCAATAGCACCACCTGGTCGACGTGCGGCGCGAGTTGCGGCACTACGCGCAGGATCTCCGCCGGGTTGTTCCCCGGTGCCACGACGGTGACGAGGTACCCTCGGGCGGCGAGTTCGCGGCAGCAGGCAAGCGTGAACAGCCCGCCCACCCAGGTGCCGAGTGCAAAGCAGACGACGGCCAGGGTCCGGCGCTCCCGGGCGGCGAACGCGTCGCGGAAGATCTGCTCGAATCGCGCCGCGACCACCTGTTCGTCGTGCGCCGAGCGCGGCCAGAACGACGGCTCCCCGGTCGATCCGGACGACACCGCGATCATCTCGCTCAGCACACCGCTCCGGCACAGCTGCGGCAGCGGGTAGCGGCGCGTGTAGTTCGCCTTGTCGAGCAGGGGCAAGCGAACGAAATCGTCGTACCCCCGGACCGAGCTGGGGTCGATGTCGTGCTCGCGCAGGAACATGCGGTATGCCGGAACGGTCTCGGCGACCTCGTGAAACAGCCGCACGACGTGTTCGCGCGGTTCGCTCATGGACGATATTGTGCCCGGTCAGTCGCCGAGCGCACTTGTTGCCGCGTCGTCCTTGGGTTTTGCGAGAGGAAGTGCGCACTCGGCGTCAGCGGCGGTGGCGTGCGTCGAGCGCGCGGAACGCCTGCACCGCTTCGACGGCGTGCTGCTTGTCGTTGGCCTGGATCGCGAGCACCGGCACGTACTCGTCGTCGGGCAACTCCAGGCGGGCCCACGCGGCGCCGTCCGGGAACGACAGACCTCGCACCAAGTCCCAGTCGACGTGCTTCTCCCCCAGCCCGTTTCGGACCAGCACGCCCGACGCGTTCACCCGCAGGCGCGGGCGGGCGAGCAACAGCACCAGACCGGCGAGCAGGAAACCGAACAGCACCATCGCGATCTGGTCGGCGACCCGGAAGTACACACCCGTGGCCGACGTCCGCAGCAACGCACCGACGATCGAGAACAGCACCACCAGCAGCACCGCGACCCCGATGGCGTAGCGCGCGGTCTTGCGCGGGCGGACCTCGAGTTCCCACTCGCTCTCGGACACGGTCAAGCCTGCTCCGCCCGCAGCTTGCGCAGTGTCACCGCGGAATCCAGCGCGGCGGCGCACGCCTGCTCGCCCTTGTCCTCGGCCGACCCCGGCAGACCCGCGCGGTCGATCGCCTGGTGCTCGGTGTTCGTCGTCAGCACGCCGTTGCCGACGGGGGTCGACTCGTCGAGCGCGATCCGGGTGAGCCCATCCGTCACCGAGACGCAGACGAAGTCGAAATGCGGTGTCTCCCCGCGGATCACGACGCCCAGCGCGACGACGGCGTCGTGCGTGCGGGCGAGCTGCTGCGCGACCACCGGGATCTCGATCGACCCCGCGACCCGCACGACGGTCACGTCGGTGACGCCGGATTCCTTCGCCACCCGCTGCGCCGACGCGAGCAGCGCCTCGCAGATCTCGGTGTGCCACCGGGACGCGACGATGCCCAGGCTCAGGCCCTCCGCACCGTGGACCGCGAGGTCGGGTATGCCTTCCCCGCTCACCGCGCGCTCCCCGCGTCGAAGTCGTCGAGCCCGATCAGGTCGTGTCCCATCCGGTCGCGCTTGGTGCGCAGGTAGGTCAGGTTCTCGGCGTTGGCCCGCAGCGGCATCGGCACGCGTTCGGTGATCTCGAGGCCGTAGCCGTCGAGGCCGACCCGCTTGGCGGGGTTGTTGGTGAGCAGCCGCATCGACCGGATGCCGAGGTCGACGAGGATCTGCGCGCCGATGCCGTAGTCACGCGCGTCGGCGGGCAGGCCGAGCGCGAGGTTGGCGTCGACGGTGTCCGACCCGGCGTCCTGCAGCTGGTAGGCCTGCAGCTTGTGCATCAGCCCGATGCCGCGCCCCTCGTGGCCGCGCATGTAGAGCACGACGCCGCGACCCTCCTGGGCGACCAACTCGAGCGCCGCATCCAGCTGCGGCCCACAGTCGCAGCGCAGCGACCCGAACACGTCACCGGTGAGGCATTCGGAGTGCACCCGGACCAGCACGTCCTCGCCGCGGCCGTCGGACCCGGGGATGTTGCCGCGGACCAGCGCGACGTGCTCTACGTCCTCGTAGATGCTCTGGTACCCGACGGCCCGGAACTCGCCGTGCGGGGTCGGGATGCGCGCGTCGGCGACCCGCACGATGTGCTTCTCGTGCTTGCGCCGCCATGCGATCAGGTCGGCGATGGAGATCAGCGCGAGTTCGTGCTCGTCGGCGAAGACCCGCAGCTCCTCCGTCTGCGCCATCGCGCCCGGGTCCTTCTGGCTCACGATC
Source organism: Aldersonia sp. (assembly GCA_036524855.1). Taxonomy (GTDB): domain Bacteria; phylum Actinomycetota; class Actinomycetes; order Mycobacteriales; family Mycobacteriaceae; genus Aldersonia. Next base: position 22,650 of record DATDBL010000226.1, read on the forward strand.
TCGCAGATCACCCCGGCGGGGCGCAGGTCGGCCATGGTCGCGAGGTCGACGGCGGCCTCGGTGTGGCCGGGCCGGCGCAGCACGCCGCCGTCCTTGGCGCGCAGCGGGACGACGTGACCGGGCCGGGTGAAGTCGTTCGCGCCGGTCGTGGGGTCGGCAAGCAGGCGCATCGTCTGGGCGCGGTCGGCCGCGGAGATACCGGTCCCGATGCCCTCACGCGCGTCGACGGTCACCGTGTAGGCGGTGCCGTGCTTGTCCTGGTTGGTCGCGAACATCGGCGGCAGACCCAGCCGGTCACAGTCGTCGCCAGCGAGCGGCACGCACAGATATCCCGAGGTGTAGCGGACCATAAACGCCACCAGCTCCGGCGTGGCCTTCTCGGCGGCGAAGATCAGGTCGCCTTCGTTCTCTCGATCCTCGTCGTCGACCACGACCACGGCCTTGCCCGCGGCCATGTCGGCGACGGCTCGCTCGATAGTGTCGAACCTGGTCACCGCACTCAGCTCCGTTCTATGTTCCCGCTCCACAGTACGACCCGTCAGCCGCGTTGTTGCAGGCGCTCCACATACTTGGCAATGACGTCCACTTCGAGGTTGACCGGTGTCCCCACCGCCGACCCGCCGAGCGTGGTCAACTCGAGCGTCGTCGGGATCAACGACACCTCGAACCAGTCCTCGCCGTCCTCGGCCCCGAGACCGGACACCGTAAGCGAGATCCCGTCGACGGTGATCGACCCCTTCTCCACCACGTACCGCGCGATCTGCTCAGGCAGACTGATTCGCACCACCTCCCAGTGCTCCGAGGGCGAGCGCGACACGATCCGCCCCGTCCCGTCGACGTGGCCCTGCACCAGATGCCCGCCGAGTCGGCTGTTCAGCGCCGCGGCGCGTTCCAGGTTGACCCGGCTGCCGACCTCGAGCGCGCCGAGACTGGACCGGTTCAGCGTCTCGGCCATCACGTCGGCGGTGAACGCGCCGTCGAGAACGTCGACGACGGTGAGGCACACCCCGTTGACGGCAATCGAATCCCCGTGGCCCGCATCCGAAGTGACCAGCGGCCCACGCAGCGTGAAGCGCGCGGAGTCGCCGAGGTCCTGCTTCTCGACGACCTCACCGAGTTCCTCGACGATGCCAGTGAACACTGCTGCTCCTAGTCCTGGTTCCGGTCGCGCTGGTTCCCATCGGCGGGCACGAGACTCAGCATGATGTCGGTGCCGACGGTCTCGACCCACTCCCGTCGGAACCGTAGCGCCTGCTCGATGGTCCCCACGCCGGCATCCCGCACCGCGGCCGCGCCGGCACCGAGCAGCACCGGTGCGATGTAGGCCTGGATACGGTCCACGCGGCGGGCGGCGAGGAACCCGCCCGCAAGGGTCGGCCCGCCCTCGATCTGGACGTCGTCGTAGCCGCGCAGCGCGTCGAGCACCGCGTCGGGGTCGCGGGTTCGCAGCCGCAAGGTGGGTGCGACGTCGTCGAGAACGCGCGATGTTGCCGGGATGTCGCTCTCCCCCACGACGACACGCACCGGTTGCCGCGATGCCAGCGAGCCGTCTGGCAGCCGCGCGGTGAGCCACGGGTCGTCGGCGCGGACGGTGCCGGTCCCGATGACGATCGCGTCGAGTTTCGCCCGGTCCTCGTGCACGCGGGCACGCGCCACCCGACCGGTGATCCACTGGCTGGTGCCATCGGCGGCGGCGCTGCGGCCGTCGAGGCTGGCCGCGAACTTCCAGGTCACATGCGGGCGGCCCTTGCGCTGCCTGTGCAGCCACGCACGCAGCGGCCCCACTTCGACCTCGTCGGCGCACAGCCCGCCGTGCACCTCGACGCCGGCGTTGGTGAGCGCCTCGGCGCCACCCTGGGCCAGCGGATTCGGGTCCCGCACGCCGTAGTACACGGCGGCCACGCCCGCGGCGATCAACGCCTCGGAGCACGGCGGGGTGCGGCCGTGGTGGTTGCATGGTTCGAGGGTGACGACCGCGGTGCCGCCGCGGGCCCGATGCCCCGCCTCGCGCAGGGCGTTGACCTCGGCGTGCGGACCCCCCGGCGGACTTGTCGCGCCCACGCCCACCGGCACCCCCTCCAGGTCGAGGATCACGACGCCGACCGGCGGATTCGGCGCGGTGGTGCCACGCACCCGCTCGGACGCCGCGATCGCCGTCCGCATCGCCGCCTCCGGCGTGGTCTGCGTCCTCGCCACACGGGGAGTCTATCGACGGCCCCGGGTGCGACGATCAGGTTCGTGCCGGGAGACCGCGACCTGCGTGTGCGCCGAGTGCCCTGGCGTAGGTTGTTGGGCGTGAGCGATGCCTGGCAGGACCCCGTCGCAGTGTCCTTCATGCTGGACGAATGCACCACCTGGGCGGTCGTCGGCCTGTCCGGGCACACCGACCGCACGGTGTACCGGATCGCGAAGCTGTTGCAGCAGCGCGGCAAGCGGATCGTCCCGATCCACCCGGCTTCTCCGATGGTGCTCGGCGAGCAGGGCTACCCGACCCTCGAGCACGTGCCGTTCCCGATCGACGTCGTCGACGTGTTCCGCCGCTCGTCGTACGCGGGTCCGTTCGCGGATCAAGCGGTCGCGGTCGGCGCGAAGGGTGTCTGGTTTCAGCTCGGGGTCATCGACGAGGCGGCGTTCGACCGGACCCAGGTGGCCGGGATCCCGATGGTGATGGACACCTGCCCGGCGATCGAATGGCGCACACGGGAACGCTCAGGCCAGCGACAGGTGCGCTGAAGCCGCGGCCGCCTTGCGGCGCAGCGCGGCCACCGCGGCCGCGGGATCGCTCGCGCTGTAGACCGCCGACCCGGCGACGAAACAGTCGACGCCGGCCTCGGCCGCGGCCTCGATAGTGTCGTCGTTGATTCCGCCGTCGATCTCGACGATCAGCGTGAGCTCACCGGAGTCGACGAGGTTGCGCACCGCCCGCGCCTTCGGCAGCACGCTCGCGATGAAGGACTGCCCACCGAAGCCGGGTTCGACGCTCATCACGAGAAGCGTGTCGAACTCGCGCAGGATCTCGAGGTAAGGCTCGATCGGGGTGTTCGGCTTGACGCTGAGCCCCGCCTTCGCGCCCGCGGCGCGGATGTCGCGCCCGACGGCGATCGGATTGTCGGTGGCCTCCGCGTGGAAGGTGACGTTGTAGGCGCCGGCTTCCGCGTAGGGCGGCGCCCACCGCTCGGGGTTGTCGATCATGAGGTGGCAGTCGATCGGAATGTCGGTGGCCTTCAACAGGCTTTCCACGACCGGTAGACCCAGCGTCAGGTTCGGCACGAAGTGCGCATCCATGACGTCGACGTGCAACCAATCCGCTCCCGCCACTGCCGCGCACTCGTCGGCGAGTCGGGCGAAGTCGGCGGACAAGATGGACGGGGCGATCAGCGGTTCCGACACAGTGCGCATCTTAAGCGCCCGCGGGCCTGTGGGTGCTTGCGCAGGCTGTGTCCAAGCTCGATCACCCCGACTGAGCCTTGCGCAGTTTCGCCGGCGCCTTCGACCGCCACGACTCCTCGACCAGCTCCCACAGCTGGTCGGGCTCGACCTTGTCGAGGTCGACGAGGATCGCGCCGTAGCCGTCGTAGTGCGGGGTCGTGTAGTACGCGTCGTCGCCGGACGCGAGCAGCGCTTCCTTCTCGGTGAGGCTGCACATCAACACCAGCCCGCCCTCGGCCTCGGTCCGCAACCGGGCGTAGCCCTTCCCCGCGACCTTCAACGCCGGGGTGCGGTACCAGGTCGACTCCTCGGTGCCGGCGAGCGCGTCCGTGGCGTGTTGCACGAGTTGTTCCCAGGTGATCGCCATGGGGCCATTCTGCGTCGACGTCGGTCGGCGGGCTTGGACAAATGCGCAGAGAGCGGGACGAGTGTGCTGTGGTGGCGGCGAACAGCGGGTAGCCCCGCCACCACAGCACACTTGTCAGCGGTGTGCGCCCAAGCTAGGTCGCCGAAACGACGGCCGGCGTGCTCGACGCACTGGCGGTGGTTAGGCGCCTTGTAGCGATCTCATCGATGGTCGGTACTTTTTCAACCGGCAGGGGGTCGCACATCTCCATCCAGTCGTCGACATTGCGGGCGGCAACCCTGCGCTCTGTCGGACGCAAGGACTTCCGATCGTCGGCGGGTTGTGCAATGAGCACCGAGCCCGCATCGTTCTCGCGCTCGAGGATCCGGCGTCCGCGTCGCAGCCGAGAAACCCGGTGCGGGTCCCGAATGCGTCGGTATGTGTCGCCGATCACGCCGAACTGGTTCAGGATCCAGTACGGCAGTTTGAGCGACTCGTTGGCGGTGAGCGACTCGTCCGGGCCCGCCACCCGCAACAGTTTCCAGTCGAACGCCAATTTGCACTTGGCGGCCTCCGACACCATCCACCGCAGAGTCAGGTCCGACGGCGCGTGATTCTCGTAGCCGCCACCGATGTCGCAATGAACCCCCTCGAACCACACCTGCCGCACGTTGGTGGTCTTGTTCTTGCCTTTCTCCCATACGGCTGGTGAGAAAATCCGGCGGCGTTCATCGATGGCGAGTGCCTGGCGGGCGACATCGACCTGGGAGGGCAGTTCGACGTCGTGAAACCGATGCCGACGACGGCTCAGTCCGGGAATCCCGAGTGCACCGACGGTATCGAAGACACCCAGGAAGCCGATGCGCGGCATCGTTTCGTGAACCGCGCCTTCGAACGGGGCGTAGCGCGTTCCCCGGTTGACCTCGACGGAACCGTCAGGCCGCTTACGGTAGGCATCGAGCGCGTGGCGCAGAACGCCTCCGCGACGCAACGGGTCGACTACGCTCTTAGGCGGATCGACAATACCTGCCGGCGTCAGCAGACCAAGGTAGTTGATCATGCCGACCAGACTTCGGGCGGTGTAGGCACCTCGACTGAAACCGAAGATGCAGATCTCGTCGCCTTCGTCCGGGTCGTAGTTCAGGGCGAGAAACCTGTATGCATCGAGAAGGTTGTCGTCGAGTCCCACCCCGAAGGCACCGCCCAGGATGCGATCGAGTTTGAACGCTCCGGTTCCCACGCCCGCTGAATAGTGCACCGGCTGCACATTTCCCTCGTCGTCGCGCATCGCGATCGCACGCGCGATCTTCTCGATGTTCGAGACGTACCGGTCGTCAGCCCGCTTCCACGTCCCGTCACAGCAAACCACCAAGCGCTTCACGAAATCCTCCCCACCAGGCCGTCGCGATTGTCGGCGACGACGTCGCCAATCGACAGTGCCAGGTGGGGAGGTTCAGGACATGCGTAGCGGACTACTCGAATCGTCTCAGCGCCGCCGCAACCGCCGGACGATCGCGAACACCACTGCGCCGAGCACGATCGCACCGACCACCGGCAGCACCCGCTGCAGCATCGACCCCTTCGCGTACTCCATCAGGTCGAGCGCCTCGGCCTGTTGCGCCGGCTGGGGTGTGGTCGCCTGCGCGGTGCCCGCCCCGTCCGTTTCCGGTTGCCCCGTCGCCGGTTCGGCCACCTCAGGCTGCGGCGCCAGCTTCGTCGACAGGCACGCGGCGAACTGTTCGATGATCTTGCCGCCGACGTCGGAGATCATGCCGCGGCCGAACTGGGCGGGCTTGCCGGTGATCGCCAGGTCGGTCTGCACGGTGCCGGTCGTCTTCTCGCCCTCACCGGTCAGCGTCATGGTGATGGTCGACTTCGCGGTGCCGTTGCCGCGGGTGTCCTTGGCGTTGGCCTCCATGACGAGCCGGTGTGCGTCCTCGTCCTTGTCGACGAACGTGCCGGTTCCCTTGTACAGCAACGCGACCGGGCCCATCTTCACTTTGATCTGGCCGGTGAAGGAGTCGCCCTCCACGCCGAGCAGGGTGGCGCCGGGCATGCACCCGACCACCCGCTCCGGGTTCACCAAGGCCTGCCAGACCTCGTCGACGGGCGCGTCGACCGCCAGCTTGTGTTCGAGTTCCATGCTTTCTCCTTATCCGACTCAGTCCCTATCCGACTCCGGCGGCCTCGACGACCGCGCGACGGGTCAGCACCTTCGCCAGGTGCGTCCGGTATTCGACGTCGGCGTTGCCGTCGGCCATCGGGTCCGTGCCCTCCGCGGCGCGGTCGGCGGCGGCGCGGATCGACTCCACCGTCGCGGGCTGCCCGACGAGCGCCTCCTCCACACCCTTCGCGCGCACCGGCACCGCCGCCATGTTGGTCAGCGCGACACCCGCACGCTTGATCGTCCCGCCCTCGACCTCGAGCGTCGCGGCCACCGCCACCATCGACCACGACTGCTCCACCCGGTGGAACTTCTCGTAGTGCGCCACCCACCCGGTGTGCTTGGGAATGCGCACCTCGGCGAGGATCTCGTCGGGCTCGAGCGCGGTGGTGAAGTAGTCGGTGAAGAAGTCCGCGGCCGCGACCTCGCGGCGACCGTTCGGCCCGACGCACACCATCGTCGCGTCGAGCGCCAACGCCGGTGCGCACAGGTCGCCCGCGGGGTCGGCGTGCGCGATGCCGCCGCCGAAGGTCCCGCGGTGACGGATCTGCGGATCCGCGACCGTCGCCGACGCCTCCGACAGCAGCGCCGCGTGCCGGCGCACCGTCGCGTCGTGCGCGACGTCGTGATGCGTCGTCATCGCGCCGATGACGATCACGTCGCCGTCCTCGCGCACGCCGCGCAACTCCGCGACGCGGCCGAGGTCGACGATCGTCGTCGGCGCGGCCATCCGCAGCCGCAGCACCGGCATCAGGCTCTGCCCGCCGCCGAGCACCTTGGCGTCCTCCCCCGCCGCCGCGAGGGCCGAGACGGCCTCGTCGAGCGTGTTCGGGGCGACGTAGTCGAAATTCGACGGGATCACTGCCCACCTCCCTGCGCGGCCTGGATGGCTTTCCACACCCGCATCGGGCTGCACGGCATCTCGATGTCGGCGACGCCGAGATGACGGACCGCATCGATCACCGAGTTGACCACCGCCGGCGTCGAGGCGATCGTGCCGGACTCGCCGACTCCCTTGACGCCCAAGGGGTTTCCAGTCGCGGGGGTCTCGGTGCGGTCGGTGACGAACGTCGGCAGGTCGGGCGCACCGGGCACCAGGTATTCGGCGAACGACCCGGACACCAGGGTGCCGGACTCGTCGTAGACGGCGTCCTCGTAGAGCGCCTGCGCGATGCCCTGCGCGAGTCCGCCGTGCGTCTGGCCCTCGACGATCATCGGATTGACCACGTGGCCGACGTCGTCGACGCAGACGTACTTGCGGATCGCGACCGCGCCTGTCTCGGTGTCCACTTCGACCGCGCACAGGTGCGTGCCGTGCGGGAAGGAGAAGTTGTCCGGGTCGTAGGTGGCCTCGGAATCGAGGTTCGGTTCGACCCCCTCGGGCATGTCGTGCGCGGCGAACACCGCGAGGGCGACCTCGGCGAGGCCGACCGCCTTCTCCGTGCCGCGCACGCGGAACCTGCCCTCCGCGAAGTCGAGATCGTCCTCGGCGGCCTCCATCAGGTGAGCCGCGATAGGACGCGCCTTCGCGATCACCTTCTCGGCGGCTTTCACGATCGCGATGCCGCCCACCGCGAGGGAACGCGACCCGTAGGTGTCGAGTCCACGCGCCGAGGTGACCGTGTCGCCGTGTAGGACCTCGACGTCCTCGAACGGGACGCCGAGTTGGTCGGCGACGATCTGACTGAACGCGGTCTCGTGGCCCTGGCCGTGCGCCGACGACCCGGTGATCACCTCGACCTTGCCGGTCGGCAGCATCCGAATCGACGCGTGCTCCCAGCCGCCCGCGCCGAAGGCCAGCGATCCGAGCACCCGCGACGGCGCCAGGCCGCACATCTCGGTGAACGTCGAGACGCCGATGCCGAGCTGGACGGTATCACCACGCCCGCGCCGCTCGGCCTGCTCGCGACGCAACCCGTCGTAGTCGAACAGTTCCTTGGCCTTGGCGGTCGCGGCCTCGTAGTTGCCCGAGTCGTAGGTCAGCCCGCACACCGAGTCGAACGGGAACTCCTCGTGGCGGATCCAGTTCTTCTCGCGCACCGCGAGCGGGTCCATCTCCAACTCGGAGGCGAGTTCGTCCATCATCCGTTCGATCGCGAACGTCGCCTCCGGACGCCCGGCGCCGCGGTAGGCGTCGGTGGGGGTTTTGTTGGTGAACACGTTCGTGCAGGTGAACCGGTACGCCGCAAACTTGTAGATGCCGTTGTACATGAACGCACCCAGGATCGGGATGCCCGACGTGATGAGTCGCAGGTAGGCGCCCATGTCGGCGAGCAGGTCGACGTTGATGCCGGTAACTGTGCCGTCGCGGCGCGCCGCCAGCGTCAGCCGCTGGATCTGGTCGCGGCCGTGGTGCGCGGCCAGCATCGACTCGCTGCGGGACTCGGTGTACTTCACCGGCTTTCCGTGCTTCCGCGCGATCAGCAGGGCAAGCACCTCCTCCGGGCAGACCTGCAGCTTGCCGCCGAATCCGCCGCCGACATCGGGCGCGATCACCCGGAGTTTGTGCTCCGGGATGCCGAGGGTCATGGCGAGCATCAGCTTGAGGATGTGCGGGACCTGCGTTGCCGACCACATCGTGATCTGGGGTCCGGTCGGGTCGACGACCACCGACCGCGGCTCCATGAACGCCGGAATCAGCCGCTGCTGCCGGAATGTCCGCTGGACGACGACCTCCGCGTTGCGGATCTCCTCATCGACGTCGGTGCCCGTGCCGGCCCCGGCCGAGTCGAACACCCAGGTGGCGCTGACGTTGCTGCCGAGGTCGGGGTGGACCAGGTCGGCGCCGTCCTCCGCCGCGGCGGCAAGGTCGAGCACCACCGGCAGGTCCTCGTAGTCGATGTCGATGCCCTCGAGCGCGTCGTGCGCGGTGTAGGAGTCGCGGGCGACGACGATCGCGACGGCCTCCCCGGCGAAGTTCACGGTGTCGACCGCGAGCGACGGCGCCGGCGGCGCCTTCATGTCCGGCGTGATCGGCCACGCGCAGGGCAGGCTGCCCTGCTCCGCGGCGAAGTCGGCACCGGTGTAGACGGCGACGACGCCCGGCATCGCCTTCGCGGCCGAGGTGTCGATGCTCGCGATCCGCGCGTGCGCGGCGGGGCTGCGCAGGAGCGCGACGTGCAGCATGCCCGGCAGCGTCAGGTTGTCGGTCCACTTGGCGCGACCGGTGATGAGGTGGTCGTCCTCCTTGCGCAGGCGGGCGCGCCCGACCTCGTGTTCGGCGGCCGCGCTCTGCGGCTCCATCGTGGCAGTCACTGCGCACCTCCCGCGTTGATCCGCTGCGCAGCGTCCTGCGCGGCCTTGACGATGTTCTGGTACCCGGTGCAGCGACAGAGGTTGCCCTCGAGCCCCTCCCGGACCGCGCGGTCGTCGGGGTTGGGGTTCTCGTTGAGCAGGTCGATCGTCGCCATGATCATGCCGGGCGTGCAGTACCCGCACTGCAGGGCGTGGTTCTCCTTGAACGCGACCTGCACGGGATGCAGTTCGCCGTCGTGCGCGAGACCCTCGACGGTGAGGACCTCGCCGCCGTCGGCCTGGACGGCGAGCACGGAGCAGGACTTGACGCTGTGACCGTCGAGGTGGACGGTGCACGCCCCGCAGTTGCTGGTGTCGCATCCGACGACGGTGCCGACCTTGCCCAACACGTCGCGTAGGTAGTGGACCAGCAACAATCGTGGTTCGACGTCGTCGGTGTAGATCACCCCGTCGACGTTTACTGAGATGCGCATGAAGCCTCCAGGTAATTGCGAAACGTGCGTAGGCATCACTCTGCGCCTCGCCACGCCAAGCGGCAGGCGAATCGCGTAATCGGTTGATTGGTAACGCTTCTGCGTTTCGGAGCTGTCACCCACCCAGCGCCGGCGTCCGCGGTGCCGTTCTTGCGGTCGAATCCGCTGGATTGTTCCGCAGATGCGGGTGGTCGTCACGCGCGCATCTGCGTGAGCAGGTCCTGCAGCGTGGCGAGCGAATGCCCGGCCAGCAGGCGGTCGACGTGCGGCAGCGCCGCGGCCATGCCCGACTGCACCGGCTGGTAGCCGTCGATCCCGGCGTGTGGATTTACCCACAGCACCCGGTACGCGAGCCGGTGCAGGTGGTACATCTGCTCGCCGAGCAGGCTCGCGTCGCCGCGCTCCCAGCCGTCGGAGAAGATCACCACGACCGCCCCGCGCGCCAAGCCGCGACGCCCCCAGCGGTCGAGGAACGAGCGCAGCGTTTCGCCGAGCCGGGTACCGCCGGACCAATCGGGCACCGCGCGTCCCGCGGCGGTGAGCGCAAGGTCGGGGTCTCTCGCCCGCAGCGTGCGGGTGAGGCGCGTCAGCCGGGTACCGAGCGAAAAGACCTCGGTACCTGCGGGATTCGCCCGAACGACGATGTGGGCGAAACGCAGCAAGGCGTCGGCGTAGGGACTCATCGAGCCGGAGATGTCGAGCAGGAGGACCACCCGACGCGGACGGGTGCTGCGTCGTTGCCGGCGCGGGCGGGTGGGTTCGCCGCCGGCGGCGAGGATGTCGCGCACGGTACGGCGTGGGTCGATGCTGCCGCGGCGGGCGGGTCGGCGACGCACGGCGGGTCGGGTCGGCGGGCGCGGGTCGAGGTGCGCGATGAGTTCGGCGAGGTGCGCGCGTTCGGCGGCACTCAGGTCGGCGATGTCGCGGTGCCGCAGCACCTCGGTGTCCGCGGCGGCGACGGCGAGTTGCGGGCCGCGCTCGATGCCTTGTCCGCCCTGATCGGCCTGCGACAGGGTCGCGACCTTCCCGCGGCGCGGCCGCTGCAACCGCATCAGCGGCTTCTGCGGCGGCATACCGCCGAACCAGGCATCGAAGGCGAGGTCGTAGCGGGGTTGTTCGTCAGGGCCACGGCACAACGTGGCGCGTCCGGCCCAGTAGACCTGGGTGCGGTCGGCGAGGTCGACGTGGGTGAGCGCGCGCACGAACGCGTCGACGGAATCGGGCGCGACCGGCAGTCCCGCGGCGTGCAGGACGCGCGCGAATCCGGCGGCGCCGACGAGTTCGCTCACGCTGCGACCTCACCCAGCGAGGAGGCGGTCGAGTCCGGCGCGCACCACCCGGTCGATGTCCTCGCGGTACTTGAGCACGGCGCCGAGCGTGGTCGCCGCCGCGGCGGCGTCGAGCGTGTCGCGGTCGAGTTCACGCAACGCCCGTGCCCAGTCGAGCGCCTCCGCGACACCGGGTGGTTTCAGCAGTTCCGCCTGTCGCAGCGCCTGCACCGCGTGGGCGACCTGCTGGGCGAGGGTCTCGGCGATCCCTGGGATGCGGCGCTTCAGGATCGCGACCTCCCGCTCGAGGTCGGGGTGGTCGAGCCAGTGATAGAGACAGCGGCGCTTGAGCGCGTCGTGCACCTCCCGCGTCCGGTTGGACGTGAGCACCGCCAGCGGCGGCACCGCGGCGCGGACCTCGCCGAGCTCGGGGATGGTGACGGCGTTCTCGTCCAGCAGTTGCAGCAGGAACGCCTCGAACTCGTCGTCGGCGCGGTCGATCTCGTCGACGAGCAGCACGCACGGCGCCTCGGTCAGCGCGCGCAGCAGCGGACGGGCGAGCAGGAACCGGTCGGAGTAGAGGGAGCGTTCGGCGGTCTCGGGTTCGAGGTGCCCCACGCTCGCCGCCTCCAGCGTGCGCAGGTGCAGCAGTTGGCGGGGAAAGTCCCAGTCGTAGAGCGCCTGAGTGACGTCGATGCCCTCGTAGCACTGCAACCGGATCAGCGGCAGGTCGAGGGCCTGCGACAGCGCCACCGCCAGCGACGTCTTTCCCGTCCCGGGTTCGCCCTCGCAGAACAGCGGCCGCCCCATCCGCAACGCCAGGAACGCGGCGGTAGCGAGACCGTCGTCGGCGAGGTAGCCGGTGGTGTCGAGCGCCGCGGCCAGCTCGGCGGGCGAACCGAGTGTGGAACGTGGATCGGTCACAGTCGTGAGCCTAGGTCAGGGGCGCTTGTCCTTCTTGCCCTGCCGCCGCTTGCCCGCGGCGCGCGAGGAGGCTTCGTACTTCTTGCGGCCGGGCGACTGGCGGGTGGCGTCGACGCGCATCCGGCCGCCGGACGTTTTCCCCGTCGCTGCGCTCGCCCCGGCGCCGACCTTGCCGCCGTCGGGCAGGTCCGCAAACGACGGCGACGACGAGCGGGCGCGGTCGAGGCGCTCCTCCTTCAGCTCGAGCGCGGCCTGCGCGGCCACCGTGCTCAGGCGCAGGCTGACCTTGGCGAGCGCGTCCTCGAACGCCTCCGCCCTGGCGTGGTTGCGCTGGTTCGCCGACTTCGCATGGCCGCGAGCCTTTTTCGATGCCACCTTCTGCGCACCCGTGCGTCGGTACACGCCCACGTACTTGTTACGGGCACGCCGGATGCGCTGGTGCAGGTCGATCAGTTCGTCCTCGTCGAGTTCCTTGAGGTTCTTGCGCTTCGTCTCCCGGATGAGCAGGTAGTCGTCCTCGCCGAGGGACTTCAACCGCTTCGGCCGCTTCGCCATCGCTCTCCTTCGATTTCGCACGACGCTTTGTCTCGGTCACGATACGCAGTCGATGTCTGAGCACGGCAGGGAAACGTCGCTGCCCCACTCACTGCGGCAGCGGCGCGGTGTGGTCGGTCCAGCCGTCCCCGTCCCAGTAGCGCTGCATCGGCGCGCCCGGATGGTCGGGGTACCAACCCGGTGCGACGGCCGGCGGCGGCGGAGTGCGTTTCCGGACCGGCCCCGCCGGGCGTGAGGGACGGGTCGCCACCGTCGTCGACGGGGTGCGACGGATCCGCGCGCGCAGCTGGTCGGCGATCGGTTCACCGTCGGCCTTCTGGCAATCGAACACGGTTTCGCTGCCGCCGTGGCACACCGTGAGGAAGCCGAACCACATCTTCGGCCGCCAGTCGGCGTCGGTCACCCGCCCCAGCGACACGTCGACCACGACCGCCCCCTTCGCGAGATAGATCAGTCGCCGATCGGTCAGCACGAGCACTCCCGCCTTCGCGTCGTACAGGCCCATCGCGAGGGCCGTCACCTGCTCGCCGGCGTGCAGATGCTGTTCGAGACCACGCGTCTGCTTCCTGCTCCCCGACGGCGTGCTGCTGCGAGCGATCGCGGCATCGATGCTCGGATCCCGGCGCACCGGCACCGGAGTGGCGTCGACGCTCTGGTACACGTTCTGCCCGGCGTCGTCGACCGGTGGGAACTGGCCGAAGATCCCCCGCATGTCACCGCCGCGAAAGCGTGCGTCCTCAGCTTCGGCACGGTGCGCGAGTTCCTGCTCGGCACGCTCGGCCGCCAGCGCCGCGTCGGTCCGCCGCTGACGAACGGTCCGCACCACCGCGACCGTCCCGGCCACCAGTCCGACCACCAGTGCGGCGCCACCCACGACCACCACGACACCGGCCAACAGGGTCAGCACGGTGCCCCACACCGTCAAGTACACAAGCGCCTTCAGCATCGCGTTCTCCATCGATCTCGGGTTTGCGAGAGAGTAGCGACGGGGTCCGACAAGTCGAGAGCGCGCTCGTGTTGATCACGCCCGTCTGGCCCCGACTCGCCGAGAACATGGGCAACATGGGCGTGCTGACGGGCGCCGCCGAGTGCGCACACATATTGCCGCCTACCTGGACTTTTGCGACGAAAGGATGCGCACTCGGCGGGTCAGCGGGTCAGCGCGGCGAGAAACATCGCGTCGGTGCCGTGGCGATGCGGCCACAGTTGGGCCGCTGCACCCACCGCGGCATCGGGCACGCCGGACAACAACACCGCGGTGTCGAGTTCGGTGGCACCGAACCGGCGCACCGCGTCCGCGACCACCCCGACCGTCTCCGACAGATGCGGCGAACACGTCGCATACAGCACGACCCCACCGGGCCGGACCAACCCCAGTGCCGCGCCGAGCAGTTGACGTTGCAACGCGACGAGGTCGCGCACGTCCTCCGGTTGCCGTCGCCAGCGCGCCTCGGGACGTCGGCGCAGCGCTCCGAGCCCGGTGCACGGCGCGTCGACGAGGATCCGGTCGTAGCCGGGGGCAAGAGCCGATTCCCGACCATCGACGACGTGGACCTGCACGGGAAGGTCGCGGGTGGCCTTGCGTACCAGTTCGGCCCGGTGCGCCGCGGGTTCGACGGCGTCGACGTGGCCGCCGTCGATCCCGGCGAGCGCACCGAGCAGCGCCGCCTTGCCCCCCGGACCGGCGCACAGGTCGAGCCAGCGACCGCGGTCGGCGCCGTCCACGGGGGCGCGGGTCAACGCGAGCGCGACCAATTGACTGCCCTCGTCCTGCACCGCGGCAAGCCCCTCGCGAACCGGGTCGAGCCGCCCCGGGTCGCCGCCGTCGAGGTACACCGCATACGGGGAGTACCGGCCGAGGGTGCCGCCGGTGATCAGCGCCAGTTCCTCCGCGGTGATCTCTCCCGGGCGGGCGACGAGATGGACGAGCGGTCGCGCGTCGTCGGCGGCGAGCGCGTCGCCGAGTTCTCCCGCCCGGGCACCCAACGCGTCGGCGAACGCCTGGGCGATCCAGCGCGGGTGCGCGTGCACGAACGCCTCCCGACCGAGCGGGTCGTCGCGCGGGGCCAGTTCGTCGAGCCACTCCTGCGGCGCGCGACCCGCGATCTTGCGCAGCACCGCGTTGACGAAACCCGCCTTGCCGCGGCCGGATTCGGCCCGCACGAGATCGACCGACGTCGCAACGGCGGCGTGCGACGCGATCCGGGTGCGCAGCAACTGATACGTCCCCAGCCGCAGCACGTCCAGCAACGGCCCGTCGATGCGCGCGACCGGCCGCGCCGCGGCAGTCTTGATCACCGCGTCGAGCAGGCCCTGGGTGCGGCAGGCGCCGTACGCGAGTTCCGTCGCGAGCGCCGCGTCACGATCGGACAGGCGCGCGTCGCGCAACATCGCGGGAAGCACCAGGTTGGCGTAGGCGTCGCGCTCCCGCACCGCGCGCAGCACGTCGCGGGCGATCGCACGCGGATCGCCCGCCGACCGTTTCGGTTTCTCGCTCACTGCGCGACGACACCCTCCGGCAGCCGAGCGCCGCGCACCCAGTCGAGCGCCGCCATCGCCTTCTTGCCCTGCGGCTGTACCCGGTCGAGCCGGACCGCGGTCGTCGCGGTTCCGACGTAGACGCCGTCCTTGCGGATTTCGATCGCGCCCACAGGAAGCGACCACTCCACCGGATGCACCGGCCCGACCTTCAGGCGCAGGTCCGCCACCGTCGTCCACGCGCCCGGCGCGGGGGTTACCGAGCGGACCTGTCGGTCGACCGCCAGCGCGGGATGGTCCCAGCGCACCCGAGCCGACTCGACGCTCAGTTTCGGGGCGTACGACACTCCCTCCGCGGGCTGCGGAACCGCCTGCAGCGCCCCGTCTTCGATACCGTCGAGAGTCGTCTCGAGCAGAACGGCGCCGGATTCGGCGAGACGGGTGAGCAACTCCCCCGCCGTGTCGGAGTCGGCGATGGTCTCGGTGACGACGCCGAACACCGCTCCGGTGTCCATGCCCTTCTCCAGCAGGAAAGCGCTCGCGCCCGTGACCTCGTCACCTGCGGCGATCGAGGCCTGCACCGGCGCCGCTCCCCGCCAGGCCGGCAGCAGGGAGAAGTGCAGGTTGACCCAGCCGTGTCGGGGAATCGCGAGCACCGGCGGCGGGATCAGCGCGCCGTACGCGACCACCGGCGCACAGTCGGGATCGAGTTCGCGCAGCCGAGAGACGAACTCGGGGTCCGAGGGCCGATCCGTGGTCAGCACCGGAACCCCCGCCGCGTCGGCGAGTTCCGCGACCGGTGACCGCGTGACCCGCCGGCCCCGGCCTGCCACCGAATCGGGTCGCGAGATCACCGCGACCACGTCGTGGCGGGTCGAATCCAGCAGCCGGCGCAGCGACGGCACCGCCGGTTCCGGCGTCCCCGCGAACACCAGCCGCACGTCAGCGCCCGATTCCGTGAAGACCGGGCGGGTTCGCCTTGATCACGGGCGGATCGGCGCCGAACCAGTCCGACGCCCGGATCTGCCGCATGGCCTCGCGCCGCACGGCCGGGTCGAGACGGTCGAGGAACAGCACGCCGTCGAGGTGGTCGACCTCGTGCTGGACGCAGCGCGCGAGCAGCCCGTCACCGTCGACGGAGATCGGCTCGCCGTGCATGTCGAAGCCGCGCGCGACCACCCGCATCGCGCGTAGGCACTCGATGCGGATCTCCGGGATCGACAGGCAGCCCTCCGGACCGAGCTGTTCGTCGTCGCCGACCACCTCGAAGCGCGGGTTCACCATGTGTCCCGACTCGCCGTGCACGTCGTAAGTGAACACCCGCAGGCTGACGCCGAGTTGCGGTGCGGCGAGCCCGACGCCGCCCTCGGCGTGCATGGTCTCGGTGAGGTCGGCGACGAGCTTGCGCAGCTCGCGATCGAAGTCGACCACCTCCACGGCCCGTGTGCGCAGGATCGGGTCGCCGAACAGTCGGATCGGCTGGACGGTCACGGGCGGCTCCGGGGTCGGGCGGGGGGTCGCGGACAGGTCGCGTGTCAGTCTAGGGACCGCCTCCGACACGCAATTTCGGTGGCCGCCGGCGCCCCGCGAGCGGGCAGGCCGTCCGTGCCGACCAATCAGAAGTTCGACGCGAGGGCGACCTCGGCTATGCCGGTGCCGAGCGGCACAAATTCGCACGGCGGGACGACGGAGTGCTCTGGGTCGAGCGTGTTGAGCACCAACTGCAGCGAGAATCGGTCGTAGACCAGGTTGAAGTGCCCGGTCAGGTCGATCGGACACAGATCCTGCACGACGATGTTCGTCGCCGCCGGGTCGCGCAGTGCGATGTTCTCGACCGGCTGGATGATCTCGTCGACGCGGGACGCGATGGTCGTGTACCGCACACCGGGCACCGTGTCACCCGGACCGTTCAGTTGCGCGAGAAATGCCGAATCCGCGAGTTGCTGGACCACTGGCAACGAGGAAAACCGCTCGATCAGGTCGACGCCGCCGGGAATGGCCTCGAAGATCTGCGACGTCCCGTAGATCGTCCCGCCGTAGGTCGGCGACGCGATCCCGACCCACCGGTCGGTTACCGCCCCGCCGCCGAGCAGGTTCACCCAGTAGCGCGCGACGGTCGCGCCGAGAGAGTAGCCGACGACGTCGACCTTCGCCGCCCCGGTCTGCGTTCGCACGTGGTCGACGAAGTCGCCCAACTGGTGCGCGCTCATCACGACGTCGGCGGTGCCGTAGTCGCCCCCCGCGCCGCGCCCGAAGTTCGGGGCGTAGACGCAGTAGCCGGCCGCGTGCAGCATCGGCGCGAACAACGCCCAGTCGGAGTAGGCACTCGAGTCGGTGCCGTGCACGAGGATCACCGGCTTCGGGTGCGCCGGCGAGGGCGTGCAGGCGAAGTCGTTGATGCCGGGAGGTGCGGAATCGGGGTGGCGCTTGTCGTACCTGATGGCGTCACCGTGCGTGAACTGAGTCGGCGCCGCCGCGACCGGGACGGTCGCGGCGACAAAGTCCGTGGGGAGATCCGGTGCCGCCGAGGCGGCGGGGGTGGGTCCGAGCGCGAGTGCGGCGGTCGCGGCACAGACCGCGACCGCTCGGTTCCACCTTGAGCCACGCACCTTTCACATCGAAGCACCGGATTTGCCGAAAGTGTGCTGATTACTCCGATTCGTTATCCGAATCGGCGTCCTCGGCGGTGTCGGCAGTGTCTTCTGCTGCAGTGTCGTCCTCTGCGAGGATGCGGTACAGGTCCTTGCGCGCCTCGGTGAGCACCTCACCCGCGCGCCGGGCCTGCTCCGGCGTCCCGACCATCGCGACCTGGCCGGCCGCACCCATCAGCTGGCCGATCAGTGCCCGCAGATCGAGCGCCTGCTCCCCGACCTCGCCCTTGACCGCTGCGAACGGATCGCCGAGGTCGTTGTCCGCGACGTAAGTGCGTCCGGCCTCGGTGAGCTGCGCCGTCTTGCGTCCCTCGACCTTCTCGATCGTGATCAGACCCTCGTCCTCGAGCTGCGACAGGGCCGGGTAGATCGATCCGGGGCTCGGGCGCCAGACGTCGTCGCTGCGCTCACGGATCTGCTGAATGAGTTCGTAGCCGTGCATCGGCCTGTCGGCGAGCAGCAGCAGGATCGCGGCTCGCACGTCGCCGCGCCGACCGCGTCCCCCGCGGCCGCGGCCGCGGCCGAACTGCGCCGGTCCGAAACCCGGTCCGAACCCGGGGCCGAAGCCCGGCCCGAACCCGGGGCCGAAGCCACCGGGGCCCGGACGGTGTTCGCGACGATGATCGCGTGCGCGCTCCGCGAGGTGCGGGCGTCCCCCACGTCCGGCATGGGGGTGACGGCCCCACGGGCCGTACTGGTTCTGAGTGTTGTCCATGTTTCGCATGGCTGAGCCTCCTACAGGCTTGGTAGTCTCCGGCTTATCACCGTTGTGTCGACGATATATCGACAATCGATCGAACGCAAGTGCTTCGCGAAATGTTCCCGTATGTTTTGACCATGGCTGTCCGTGCCGCGCGTTCGACCGACATCCCGCGCCTCCGCGAGATCGAAGACGCCGCCGGGGAGATTTTCCGGACGGTCGGGATGGAACGCGTGGCCGACGACCCGCCGCCCAGCGCCGCAACCCTCGCCGGCTACGTCGACCGAGGCCGCGCCTGGGTGTTCGACGGGGTCTCCGCCGGGGTCGTCGCCGGGTACCTGCTCGCCGACCTCGTCGACGACGGCGTGCACATCGAGCAGGTGTCGGTGGATCCGGCATTCGCGCGCCACGGAATCGGCGCCGCGCTGATCGAGCACGCCGCTCGGTGGGGTGTCGCCGACGGGCGAACCACGATCACGCTCACCACGTTTCGCGACGTCGCCTGGAACGCGCCGTACTACGCGCGGCTCGGCTTCACGGTGATCGACGACGCGGCACTGTCCCCCGGGCTGGTCGCGATCCGCGCGCACGAGGCGGGACTCGACGCGTGGCCGCGGGTGGTGATGCGGCGCGGCTAGAGTGCGCGCCGGCCCGCCGCGGCTAGCCGATGTCGATCGGGTCGATCTGGATGCGCACGGGCGCATCGGATTTGCGTGCCGTGCGAACCGCGTGCGCCTGCGCGAGCGCACGCGCGAGGGCGAGTCCGTCGCGACGCGGGGTTCGCAGCAGCATCCGCAGCATCTCCGTGCCCTCGAACGCCGGTTCGCGGGCGCCGTCGGGCAACGGCACCGGTCCCAACACTCGAGTCTCGGGAGGCAGCGCCGCCGACTCCACCAGCGACTCGATCGACCCGAGCGCGCCGTCCACCACGGCGATCCGCACCGCCGGCGGAAACGCAACCGCCGCACGCTGCTCGAGTTGCGCCGCCGCGAACCCGACCGGGTCCCAGCGCACGAGCGCCTGGACCGTGGGATCGCCGGGATCCGCGACCACGACCACCCGCCCGCCCTCGGCCGCCGGCCGGGTCAACGCCGCGGCGGTGAGCCACCGGCGCAGCGCGTCCTCGGCGGCGCGCAGGTCCGCGCGCCCGAGCAGCGCCCACCCGTCGACCAGCAGCGCCGCGCCGTAGCCGCCGTCCGCGACCGGTTCCGCACCGATCGTCGCGACGACCACCCGCGCGCCGCCCTGCACGGACGCGAGCACGTCGCTGCCGCCGGAGGTCTGCACCGGCACCCCCGCGAACGCCCGCCCCAGTTCCTC
>DATDBL010000227.1:0-23438 GCA_036524855.1 Aldersonia sp.
GAGTCCCTAGACTCGTCAACCACTCACGAGTCGGGCGGGGAGATCCATGTGCCGTCGGCTCGGCGCCGTTCTGATAGTCAGGGCTTCCAGACATGGACGGCCGATGCGCGTTCGGCCCTCGACCGACACCACGCCGCGCGCCTTCTGTACACGTCGCGCAGGGTGCAGCTTGCGCGACGCGTACAAAACGCGCGCGGCGTCGATCCAAGCGTCGCCGCCCGGGGTCGTGAGTGGTGCGGAGCGCCTACGGCACGACCTCCACGACGTCACCGATGTTCAGGTAGTCGAAGAACGCCCGCGCGCCGTCCTCGGTCATGCGGATGCAGCCGTGCGACGGGAGGTCGACGGGGCCGACGTGGAAGGCGATGTCACCGTTGAAGAAGATTGCGTAGTACATGTCCGCGTGGTGCATCGTGCTCCAGTGGTACGGCTTCTTCAGGAACACCCGGAACACGCCCGGCGGGGTCTCGTAGCCCGGCATGCCGTGCGAGATGGGCGTCGGCCCGTAGACCGTCCGCCCGTTGTCGGTCAGCCACGCCTCGTTCGTCGACAACCGCAGGCACGCCCGCGCTTCCGTCGAGCACGGCGCCGGCGGCGGTGGCGGCGGCGGCGGGATGAGCGCCGGGGTGCCGATGTCCGGCCCGCCCGGCCACAACGGTTCCGCCTGCACCGGCGCGGCCAATGTCAGTCCTGCGGCCGCAATCCCCACGACCATCGCCGATCGCGCAATCCACCTGCGTAGACGCTGGATGCTCATCGCTCCCCTGTCCTCTCACCCGTCGCGCATCGCAACGCACGACGTCAACGACATCGTGCGTTCATCGCCTCAGTATGAGTCCAGAGGGATCGCCTATGTACGGTTCCGTGGCCCGATTGTGACAGAAGTTACGCGTGTCAACTCCTGTGGCTGATCGATACCCGAGTTACACCACGAACGCCGTCACCCCCTCCAGTACACGCGTGACCTGCGCATTCGTCATCGACGGCCAGATCGGCAGCCGCGCAATCGTGCGGGAGAACTCGGCGCTGCGGGTGCACGGCGTCGGTGTGCGGCCCATCTTCAGTCCCGCGGGGCTCGAGTCGAGCGGCACGTAATGGAAAGGTGTCGACACCCCGTGTGCGCCCATGTGCGCGATGAAGCGGTCGCGCACCTCCTCGGTCGGCATGCGCAGGTAGTACAGATGCGCGGTGTGCTCCCGCACGGGCGGCACCGTCATCGGTCGGACGTCGTTGCCCGCCGCCCAATCGCCGAGTTCATCCGCGTACGCGTCCCACACCCGGTGCCGCGCGGCGTGAATGGCGTCGAACGCGTCGAGTTGCGCGTCGAGGACCGCGGCGTTCAGTTCGCTCGGCAGGTAGCTCGACCCGATGTCCTGCCACCCGTACTTGTCGACCTGCCCGCGCAGGAACCGCGCCCGATCGGTGCCCTTCTCACGCATGATCTCCGCGCGCAGCATCAGCACGTCGTCGCGCAGCAGCAGCGCGCCACCCTCGCCGGAATGGATGTTCTTGGTGCCGTGGAAGCTCAACGCGCCGACGGTCCCGATCGTGCCGAGCGAGCGGCCCCTCCACCGTCCACCGAGGCCGTGGGCGTTGTCCTCGACGATCGCGATGCAGTGCTCGGCGGCGACGTCCAGCAAGCCGTCCATGTCAGCGGCGACCCCGCCGTAGTGCATCACGACGACTGCCTTCGTCGCATCGCTGACCGCCGCCGCGACGGCGTCGGGATCGATGTTGCCGGTGGTGTCGTCGATGTCGACGAACACGCACGTCGCCCCGCGCAGCGCCACCGCGGTCGCGGGCGAGGGGAACGTGAAACTGGGCACGATCACCTCGTCGCCGGGCCGCAGATCCAGCAGCAGCGTGGCGAGTTCGAGTGCATGGGTGCACGATGTGGTCAGCAGAACATGCGGTGACTCGGTGATCTGCTTCAGTTTCTCGGTGGCAGCGCGAGTGAACGCCCCGTCGCCGTGCACGTGACCGGAGGCGAGCACCTCCGCGACATTCTCGAGCTCACGCGGAGCGCGAAACGGAGTGTTGAACTCGATGCGATCTGCGAGTGAGCTGCTCACCGTCTACCTCCGGGCGCGGGGTCGGAGAATCCACGGCTAAAAATAGCGGCCGTCCAGCCAAGACATGCAGCGCCACGCCGAGGTATTCCGCAATCAAACCCAGCGAAAACAGGATTGCGCCAGAGCAGACGAGGATCGCGACGATCGTCGACGCCCACCCGACCGGCTCGGGTGCCCCGGTCAACGCACGCCCCACGATGATCGCGGCGAAGATCCCGCCCGCCAGCGCCAGCGCGATGCCGAGGATGCTGACGATCCGCAGCCCGCGGGTGCCGCTGCACAGCACCATCTTCCAGAACAGCGAGAACAGCTGCCGGTAGTTGTACCCGGATTCGGCGCGCCCCTCGGCACGCAGTTCGATCGGCACGGTCGCGACCCGGCCGACTACCCAGGTCAGTGCGACGTCGAGATAGACACCGTTGGCGGCGACCTCGGCGAGCTTGCGCCCGATGTCGCCGCGGATGAGCCGGTAGCTCTCGAACCGGGTGCCCTCCGGGAAGCGAAACAGCGTGGAGAGCACGAACTTCGACCCCCTCGACGTGACGTTGCGCAGCGCGCCGTGCGGCGCCGCGTTGGTCGGTTCGGAGTACACCAGGTCTGCGCGTTGCGCCATCGCCACGTCGAGGAATTCGCCGATGTAGCCGGGATCGTGCTGGCCGTCCTCGTCGAGCGTCGCGATCCACGCGCCGTGCGAGGCCGCCATGCCCGCGATGGTGGCGGCGTCCTGCCCGTAGTTGCGGCTCAGCCACACCACGTGAACCCGCGGATTGCGCTGCGCCAGTTCGGCGAGGACGACGTCGGAATGGTCGGGGCCGTGGTCGTGCACCAGGACGATCTCGTCGACCGCGAACAGCGCCCCGTGCGGTGACCGGGACGGCGTGGCGAATTCGTCGAGTTCCGCGACGAGATCGACGATCGTCTCCTCGCCCCGGTACACCGGGACGACGACCGAGACGGACTGCACACGACCGAGCACCTGCGACATGAAAGTCCGCCTTTCACCTGGGCAAAGCGCACGCTAACACGCGCACAGCGAAATCCTGGGGATCAGACCATGACGTGCTCGCGTGTCGCCTCGATCACTGGGTCGGGCTCCTCCGGGCGCCGCCGCAGATAGAGCACCTGCAGGATCACGATGCCCGCGAGACCCGTGACAGCCGTTGCGATCCCGAGATGCATCCCGGGCGGACGCCAGGTCACGACCAGATCACCGTCGGTGGTGCCGGGCGGAATGTCGGCGGCGACGAAGATGTCGTCCACGGTCCGGGTCTCGATCTCGCGGCCATTCAGGGAGATTCGGTAGCCCGGCCACAGCAGCCGCGCGAACACGACCTGCCCACCATCGGTCGAGGTCACCCACGCCCGGCTGGTGGAGTCGGTCTCCGACACCGATGTCGCGGCGACGCCGTCGGTGTGCGAGATCCGCCCGTTCACCGTCGAGATCGGGCCGCCGTCGCGTTCGAGCACCCAGATCCACTTGCCCTGCGGCTCGTAGTCGACCCAGTGCCACCCGGGCGGCGGGGCCTGCTCGCGCGCATCGGGATACATCAGCCGCATGAGGGTCACCCGGTCGACCTGCATCAGATCGACGAGCGGCACACCGGTGGTGGGTTCGGCCTCGAACGCCCGCTGGAACGCCTCGGGACACACGCTGCCGTCCCAGCGCATGCACAGCCGTTGCGAGAACCAGTAGTGCCCGATCGGCGTGTAGCCGTTGACGTAGTCGAGTTCGAGGTCCTTGGCGTAGAACCCGACGACGAGCGCGCTGTAGACGCCGTCGAGGTTCTTCGCGTCGCCCGGGAAATGCTGGGCATCACCGAGTTGCAGCGTCGTAGTGCCCTCGAAATCCGGGAACGCGGCCCGCGCCTCGGAGCGACGCTCGGGCAGGTTCCACGACATCGGGTGCGGAAACGAGGAATGCACCTGGAAGTACGCGACCGGCGCGACGCTGGCGATCAGCACCGCACACACCGCCGCCGTCGAGCGTTTCGCGAGCATCAGCACGACGGCACCGAGCGCGATCACCACGAGCGCGGCGACGGTGTGCGTCACCAGCTTTCCCGACGGTGCCGACGCGACCGACCGCGCCAGCATCACCGCGACCAGGCACACCGCGACGAGACTGCGGGTGCGCCAGTTGCGCAGCGTGCCGTGCCGGCTCAGCAGCACGCACACCACCACCAGTGCGCCGAGTGCGAGCATCGGCAGCACGCGCACGGGCCAGCGCAGCGGCCCGATCGCCGCCGGTCCCGCCGTCCACATCAGCGCGATCAGCGCGAAGATCGCGGCACCGCTGGTGTCGCGCAGCGCACGGCCCGACGCCTTCCAGTCGATGAACGCCAATGCGGGGATCAGAAACCAGGCGATGTACACGACCGGGAACGGCTGGATCGGCCCGAACCAGGAGTTGAACGCCGGCAGCGTGGTCGGCAGGCTCGCGTTCAGCGACTCCGACCACGGGATCGTCATGAAGCCGTCGTTCTTGACGGCGAATTCGGCGTCGCGCCAGGTCACGTGTGACGACAGGTAAGTCGGCAGGTAGGTCATCAGGCCGGCAAGACCCGCGCATCCGGCCGCGAGCAGCAGCCGCAACGACGGCAGCCACGCCCGCTGGTGGATGACCTCCCCGACCGCGACCGCGCAAATCATCAACGCCGCTTCGATTCCCGGCCACATGTACCCGACCGTGATGGCCAGGAACAGAAAGACGAACACGGGGATCGGACCGGACCGGGCGCGCGCGTACCGCGCCGCCGACGCCCACGCGTGCACGAGCCATGCGGTGCCGGCGAGAGCGAGCACCCAGGTGGCCTGGTCGAGGAACAGCACCCACCCGGAAAACGTGAACGCCACGCCCGCGACGGCCGCCCAGGGCGGTTGCGCACCGTAGCCGCGGCAGACCCGGAACACGCCGAGCGCCAGGATGATCGAGTAGGTCAACTTGACGACGGTCGCGAGCACCACCAGGTTGTCGACCGACGGGGCGATGAGGCTGATCAGCAACTGCGGCGGGTTGAACAGGCTGCCCTGCCCCTCCACCAGATAGTTGCCGGCCATCCACTCCTCGGGGACGATGCCGGGAAACACACCCTCGCGCAGGTGCCGACCGATGTCGACCCACAGCGGGACGTACTGCGATTCCGTGTCGTCGGTGTAGAAATGCCGGAAGTTCGCAAGCAGGACAGCGACATACCCGGCGACGACCCCGACCACCGTCACCGCAACCCACATTCGCACGCGCGCCGGGGCGTCGTGCACCGTTCTGTCACTCACCGAGTCGTGACACTACAACCGTCGAGTACAGGTTCACGGTTACGACGCGCGCCGGAACGAAACGTGGCGGTGCCCGAAATAGCTCGACACCGCGACGATGCCCGTCACGACGAACTGCGCGGGGATCGGCGTCGCGCCGAGGACACCCACCGCCAGCGTCATCAACCCGAGATTCAGCGCGAACCCGAACGCGTTGACTCCGACGAACGCGACGAAATCCCGCAGCACGTGGCCCCGCACCCGGAACACGAGAGTGCGGTGCAACACGAATGCGATCACGACGCTCATCGAGTACGCCGCGGCGACGGCCACCTGGTAGAGGTGCTCGCCCAGAATCGTGATCCACCCGACGAACAGCACGAACCCGAGCACCGTGTTGACGCACCCGACGACCGCGTACGCCACCGACTGGCTGCGCAGTACCCGTACCAGCAGCCCCGGCGCGCGGGTGTCGGGGTCCTGGGTCAGAGACATGCGCCGCATTGTGACAGGCGATCGGTGAATTCGCGGGCGCGACAGTCCGGTCAGGCGCGGTCGAGCACCGCGAAACCGCCGCCGTCGTCGACGAGCAGGATCTTCTCGTCGAACGTCGTCACGCCCTCGGGTTTCGCGCCCTTGTGAAACACGACGTCCATCGGTTCGACCTCGTCTGCCTCGCCGTCCCAGGTGCAGAGTGAGAACGGCTCGTCGCCGCCGCTGATCGAGCGGCCGAGCAGAATGAGGAAGCCGTCTCGCTCGGTGTGGCAGAGATCCCGGACTCCGGGGGTGCCGGGATTGCCCGGGACGCGGATACGCACGATGGTCGGGGCCTGCAGCGAGGCGGTGGTCCAGTCGTCGCCGTCGACGGCAATTCTGATCACCGTGACGCTCCCCGACTGCGCGGGGCTGCGCAGGCCGAGAACCAGTGCGCGCGCGCGCGAATCCCACGCGACACCTTCGACGTTCAACCCGCCGTCGTCGGGTTTGCGCTCGGCGGCGAGGTCGGGCACACGGTCGAGCAGCCACGCGCGGAACCCGTCCATGGCCTCGGCGTGCAGCTCGGCGGCGGGGGTGTAGCGCACGCGCACGAGTCCGTCGTTGACCATGCGGCCCGACCGAACGCTGAGCGACGACACAACGACGAGATAGGTGTCGTTGCCCAGGTCGA
Organism: Aldersonia sp.; assembly: GCA_036524855.1. Taxonomy (GTDB): domain Bacteria; phylum Actinomycetota; class Actinomycetes; order Mycobacteriales; family Mycobacteriaceae; genus Aldersonia. The sequence continues at coordinate 6,493 of DATDBL010000227.1, forward strand.
CGCGCGCGAGACCCTCCGGATCGCCCAACTGCCCGTCGGCCAAGCCGGCAAGTGGGCGGCGCCGGATCGGTTCGGCCTGCATACCGTCGGCGTCGAGGGAGAGTTCGTAGAGCGCGCCCGGGTCATGATTGTCGACGAACACGAACCTGCGTTTGCCCACGTGCGCGACACCCGACGCGTTGAGCGAGCCCTTCGGCAGTCCGCTGTCGCGAAACGGTGTGGACTTGATCTTGTTCGTCGTCCCGACCTTCCTCGCGATCTCGACTCGTCGCTCGATACGGTAGCTCAGTGAGGGGCGGCGACGTGGTAGTCGAGCAGTTCGGCCGCGGTCGCCATCCTGGCGTCGTACGTTACGATCACGCCGACGTCGTCGCCCAACTGTTCCGCGGTAGCGAGATGGATCGCATCCAGTGACCGCAGTTCGACAGGCAGCAGGGTTCCGGCTGCGGTGAGGGTTCGGTTGCTGACGCGAACGAGGTCGAGTCCGCCGAGGACCCGTCGACCACGCACGATCGCATCTTGCCCGATCGGCAACATCGCACGCATGACCTCGGTGCGTGCGAGCGCGCTCGAAACAAGTCGTCTACGACGGAGGTAGCGTCGCAGTGCGTCGGATTCCGATTCCTGGACGGCGAGTTTCACAATCGCCGATGAGTCCAGGTACGTGAGCACCATCAGCGTTCGTCGCGACGCAGGCGCTCGAGCAGTGTCGAAGCAGACTCGCTTCCTTCCGGCAGAACGAGCGGCTCGGGAAGGTCGGCCAGATCTTCGGTTGCCGAGTCGACCTCACCAGCAGCCCGCAGTCTCTCCAGTGGGCTCACGTCGGGGATCGGGCCCAGCAGGGCAACCGGCCGTCCACGATCGGTGATCTCGATCACCTCGCCGTGCTCGACCATGCGCAGCAACTCGCTCGCCCGCTGCCTGAGTTCCCGCACGCCTACCGACACCATGTGCTATTCATAGCACAACTCGGCCACTGTCAGCGCCGCGCGACACCGACCCGTCGTAGCCTGAATCGCATGGGCAATAGGAGACCGACGTGAGCGAGACGACGCTGACGCAGACCACGGTCGACGACGTGATGGCGGAGCTGGCCACGCTGGAGGACCCGAAGATCCGGGTGGTGAACGAGAAGCATGGCGACGATCACGGGGTGAACCTCACCAAGCTGCGTGCGCTGGCAAAGCGGCTGAAGACGCAGCAGGACCTGGCGTGCCTGCTCTGGCAGACCGACGACACGGCGGCACGGCTGCTGGCTCTGCTGATCTGCCGCCCGAAGGCGTTCGCACGTGACGATCTCGACGCCATGTTGCGGCAGGCGCGCGCGCCCAAGGTGCACGACTGGCTCGTGAACTACGTGGTGAAGAAGAACCCGCACGCCGAGGACCTGCGGCTGGCCTGGTTCGCCGACCCGGACCCGGTGGTCGCGAGCGCCGGCTGGGCGTTGACCATCGACCGCGTGGCGAAGAAGACCGACAGCCTGGACGTGTCGGGCCTGCTCGACGTGATCGAGGCGCAGATGAAGGACGCCCCGGATCGCCTGCAGTGGGCGATGAACCACTGCCTGGCGCAGATCGGGATCGAGTGCCCCGAGCAGCGCGCCCGCGCGATCGACATCGGCGAGCGCCTGGAGGTGCTGAAGGACTACCCGACGTCCCCGGGGTGCACGTCACCGTTCGCGCCGATCTGGATCACCGAGATGGTGCGCCGGCAGGAGAGCGGGTAGGAGGTCGCACGCTGGCTCGCGCGCCGTCGCAAGTGCGCTACAAGCCGACCGCAAGGGCAGCAGGCCAAGGTGATGGGGTAAGACACCGACCTGCAGAGGAGTGCGACAAATGGGACTGTTCGACATCTTCACCGGGACCAAGCGACCGGAGGACCACATCGCGCAGCGCAGCGCCGACGACGTCCGCAACGCGATCCTGGCGATCAACCGCCCCACCGCCCCGTTCGTCATCCGCGACGGCGCCGACAGCGGTGTCGACCTGATCGCCGAGTGGCGCATCGTCGACGCCCGCTGGTACGAGATCTTCGCCAAGGCGAGCCTGACGAAGGCGTTCCGGATCCTCATGCGGCTCGACGCGGACGCCCACGAGGTGCGGGCGGTGGATCAGGAGTGGGAGGTGCGCTGGCGTGCGGGAACGCCGGAACTGAGCCTCGCGGCATCGGGCTTCCGGGGACAGAAGTCCTCCGTGGAGTTCGGCACGGCGTACGCGTTCACGGAACAGCTCGAGTTCGGGCAGGTGTACAACTACCGCTTCACGACGCGGGAGTTGAAGAAGCCGATCCAGGAAGCGGTGCTGGAATCGGGGTGGACGTATCGCGGGGTCGCCTTCGGAAAGCTCTGACGACGGCAGGCGCGGTCAGGCGGCGGGCTCGCCCCGCCTGTCCGTGCGGCCACCGATTCCGGGGATGCCTACTGCCGTGCGAGCGGCGGCATCCGGTCCGGTCTGTTCGGCGATGATGGCGCGGATCGTGCGCTTGCACCGTCCGCAGTCGCTGCCCGCGCCGCACGCCATCGCGACGTGTTTCGACGTCTGGGCGCCCCTGGCCACCGCGTCACACACTTCGGCGCCGGTGACACCGTGGCACAAGCAGACGTACATCGTCGCAGGCTCCCAGCTTCGGCGCGCGATCCATTCCGACCCCGCGGTTGGCAGTTAAGGTAACGCTTACCTTAGCGGCAGCTGGGAGCCTGAGCAATAGTTGTACAACGCACGTAGAAAACAGGCTGGATAACGGTCATATTTCCGCTCGATCCGACCGCACGCGCGGTCGTGGAGGGCCGGCCCCCTAACTCGAGGCCCCGCATTCGAGGGCCTGTCGCGCCGCGTCGGTCAGCCGCGTCGCGGCGCGCGACAGCAGGCCGACCAGATCCATGTCGCCCAGAGACGCCGCGACCTTCGCGAACACCAACGCGCCGACGAGTTGACCGGTTCGGCCCAGCCAGGGATCCGGGACCGGTCCCAGTCGCGGGTGCGGCCACGGATGCGGCCATTTCCGGGGCCACGGCGGTGTTCCGCACCAGTCGTCGATCGCCTCGGTCAACATCGTCCGCGCATCGGCACCCGTGATGTGCGCTTCGATTGCGAGCCGCGCGATCTCGTGTGCCATCGTCGCCGCCGCGACCTGGTAACGCTCGACGGGAGGCAAGGGCTGGGGATTCAACCGGGCATCGGGTCGCGCGTCGGGTGGCCAGTCGCTCGCGATCAATTGCCACGCCGACGGCCGAATTCGGGTCATCAGCGCGAAATCGGGCATACCGGCTTCGGCGGAGACATCGAGAGCAGTCATGTCGAGGCGCCTTCCTGTCCCGTCGACCCCGTTGAAAGGCCGCGCATTCCAGTGTCGCGCGACCGCAGGAATCGGAATGGAGTAGTGGACTACCTCAATTCTCACCACGGCGTCAACGGAAATTCAGTTGCGACAAGACAGGTCTCGATGGTGGGCTGCGAGTAGTCGGTATCCGGGGGCAGAACATGACGAACGAACTCACCGAACAGATTCCCGCCCGCGCCGGTCGGCGGGAATGGCTCGGGCTGGGCGTGATCGCACTGGCGTGCGCCCTCTACTCCATGGACCTCACGGTGCTGCACCTCGCGGTGCCCGTCCTCGCGGTGGACCTGGAACCCAGCAGCACCCAACTGCTGTGGATCATCGACATCTACGGCTTCATGCTCGCGGGGTGCCTGATCACGACCGGCAGCCTCGGCGACCGCATCGGTCGCCGGCGCCTGCTGCTCATCGGCGCGGCCGCGTTCGGCTGCGCCTCGGTGGCCGCCGCGTATTCGACGAGCCCCGAGATGCTGATCGCCACCCGCGCTGTGCTCGGTGTCGCCGGCGCCACGCTCGCACCGTCGACGCTGGCGCTGATCCGAACCATGTTCTCCGACGCCGAGCAGCGCACAACCGCCGTGGGAATCTGGATCACGAGCTTCTCGATCGGCGCGGTGGTCGGACCGGCCGTCGGCGGTGTCCTGCTGGAGTTCTTCTGGTGGGGATCGGTGTTTCTCATCAACCTCCCGGTGATGGTCGTTCTACTCGTGCTCGCGCCGCGGATCCTTCCGGAGTTCCGCGACGTCGACGCCGGACGCGCCGACCCGGCGAGCGCCGTGTTGTCGCTGGCGGCGATTCTCGCGCTCGTGTACGCGATCAAACACACTGCCCAAGGAGGGTTTTCGGGCGTGTCGGCGGTCACCGCCGTGGCCGGCTGCCTGCTCGGATGGGCGTTCGTCCGACGCAACCGCCGACTCCCGGATCCGCTGATCGACCCGACGCTCTTGCGTATCCCGGCATTCGATGTCGCGATCGTCACGTACGGCGTCGGGGTGCTGATCCTCTTCGGCGGCTTCTTGTTCCTTGCGCAGTACCGCCAGCTGTCGCTCGGGATGTCGCCGCTCGTCGCCGGTCTGGCGATGGTCCCCGCGTCGCTGGCGTTCATACTCGCCACCAACCTGACTCCGCCGTTGGCACGCCGCGTGGCACCCACGACGCTGATCGGCGGCGGACTCGTCGTCGCGGCGGGCGGCTACGTCACGCTGCTGACCCTCGAGCCCGGGAACGGTGACTGGCAGACCGTGATCGGGCCTATCGTCTTCTCGATCGGGCTGGCACCGCTGTTCACGCTCACGAACGACACGATCATCGCTGGCGTCCCGCCCGAGCGGGCCGGCGCGGCCACGGGGATCTCCGAAACCTCCGCCGAAGTGGGGGGCACCCTCGGGATCGCAGTGCTCGGCAGCCTGGCCATGGCCGTGTACCGCCCCAGGGTCGATGCGGCCCTGGCGCCGGACACGACCGCACACGACGCGGACGCCGCGCGGAACACGCTCGCGGGTGCGCTCGACGTCGCAGATCGGCTGCCGCACGACGAGGCGGCCCGCCTCGTCGCTGCCGCACAGTCCGCGTTCACCACCGGACTGCACATCGCGGCGGCGATCGGCGCCGTGGCCTCGATTGCGCTCGCAGCCTTCGTGCTGACGGTGGGTCGACGCGTGCTCGCGCGGTCCGAACCCAAAACACTTCGGTAATGATTTCGGCCGAAGAACCTGTCCAAACGACATTCGGGGAGACGACAATGAAAGTGGAAGTCGGATCCGGTAAACAAATTGACACAGCCGATACATTGGGAATCGGGAGGGTTACAGGATTTCAGCCTGAGCCTGGACGGGGGCAACGATGGTCGAGGCAACGTGGCCATTGGTCGGACGAGACAACGAACTGCGGCTGATCGCGGACGCGATCGGCGGTGGCGGCGCTGTGCTCGCCGGACCGGCCGGGGTGGGCAAGACCCGCCTGCTGCGGGAGGCGCTGACCCGGGCGCGAGGAAGTCACTGCCGCTTGATGATCGGCACCGAGTCGGCGCGCGACGTTCCACTCGGCGCGTTCGCCGAATTCGCCAAACACCTCGACTCCGAGCCGCTAGGACAAGCGCAGGCCGTCGTCGCGGCGGTCACCGCGCCCGGATCCGACGTAATCCTCGGCGTCGACGACGCTCACCTGCTCGACGACCTGTCCGCGCTCGTCGTGCACCAGATCGTCCGAAGCAACCGGGCGGCGGTGCTGATCACGCTACGCGAGGGCGTTCCCGCGCCGGATGCGGTCACGGGCCTGTGGAAGGACGAGGTCCTGCCCCGGATGGAGATTCAACCGCTGTCGAGCACGAACACAGCCGAATTGCTCACCGAAGTGCTCGGCGACGACGTCCATTCGGCAACGGCACGTCGGCTGTGGAACTACACCCGCGGTAACGCGCTGTTCCTGCGTCAGTTGGTCGACGACGAGATCGCGGCGAACCGGCTCGTCCGCCGCGCCGACATGTGGGTGTGGGACGGTGAGCCGACCGCCTCACCGAGGCTCAGCGCGCTCGTCGAGTCCATGATCGGTCGCCAACCCGACGAGATCGTCGCGGTTCTGGAGGTCCTCGCGGTGGCCGACCGGCTGCGGATCGCCGTTCTGGTCGACCTGGTCGATCCGGGCGCGGTGAACGCCGCGGAAACAAGGGGTTTGATCACGGTCGAGTCCCGACCCGGTTCGCCCGTTGCGCGTCTTGCCCACCCGATCTTCGGTGACGTCACGCGGGCGCGCGCCGGAGCGGCCCGGTTGCGGAGCCTGCGAGGACGGGTCGCGGCACGGCTCGCCTGCGACGAGGAAGATCCGGTCGGACTCGTCAGCCGGGCGGCCCTCGTCACCGACAGCGACCTCGAACCGGACCCGGTGCTGCTGGAGTCCGCGGCGCACGCGGCGACGAAACTGAGTGACACGTTGCTCAGCGAACGACTCGCGCGGGCCAGTGTCGCCGCTGGTGGAGGCGCTTCGGCCCGGCTGGCCCACGCGCGGGCCCTCGCGACCTGTGAACGCGGGCCCGAAGCCGTCGCGATCCTGGCACAGCTGGTCGCCGACGCCGCAACCGACGCGGAACGGGTCCGGCTCACGCTGCTGCGAGCCGCGATCGAGATCCTGGTGAACCGCGCGGCCGACCAAGCGGCGCAATTGCTGGCGGCGATCGCGAACCAGGTCGACGACCTCGGGATGCGTGCCTCCTACGATTGTGTCCACGCGTTGCTGCTCGCCGCCAAGGGGGTCCCACGCCGGGCAGCCGACCTCGCACAGTCAGCGCTCCGCCGGCCGGAGTGGGTGAGCGAGGACTTCCTCATCGTCGGAATCGACGCGCTGGCAATAGGGCTCGGCGAGATCGGCGCGCTCGACCGAATCGACGACGCGAGCGACTCCGGCTACCTGCTGACGCGCCGATCGTTCCCGATCGCGAACTATCGCCTGGCTGTGGCGCTACGACACATAACCGGATTGCGCCTGGGCGGTAGGCTCGGCGATGCCGGCCGGATCGCCGACGAGGTGACCAGATCCGTCCGAGAAGACCTGTTCGCCAACACCGCCGGCCCGATCTTCTCCGGTTCGGTGGCACTGAGCGTCGGTGACCTCGCCGAGGCACGACGCCTGCTCAGGGAGGGCATTGCCGCGTGCCCGAGCGACAGGGCCACGGGCGCGCGCGTGTACGGTCACATCCTGCTCGCGACGTGCCTCGGCATGGCAGGTGACCACGCCGGCGCCGCCGCGGCGCTGACCGCCGCTCCCACCAGGGGCCGACCCGAACTCCCCTTGGACGTCCCGGATCGGGTGCTGGCGCGGGCGTGGGTGCACGCCGCGGGCGGCGCGGTGAGCGACGCGATGACGGTGGTCCTGAATACCGCCGCAGCCCTGCGGCGCGCAGATCGGCCCGCACGCGAACTCGAATGCCTGCAGGCGGCAGCCCAATTCGGGGACGCGACGGGCGCCTCACGGGTGCATGATCTCGTCGGTGATCTGCAGGGTCCCCGCGTGCACGCGGTCGCCCTGCATACCGCCGCGTTGCGCGACGCCGACGGGGCCGCACTGCTCGCGGCCGCGAGCCGCTACGAGGAGTTCGGGGATCGCATCGCCGCAGCCGATGCCGCCGCGCAGGCCGCGATGGCGTTGCGGGCTGCCGGGTTGCGCGCCCGGTCCCTCAACGCGTCGGCCACCGCACAGCGACTGGCGCTCGCCACCGGCGCGAGCACACCGGCGCTGAGTGCGGGCTCGGCACCACTGCCGCTGACACCCCGGCAACGCGAGATCATCGACCTCGCCGCAACCGGTCTGACCAATCGCGAGATCGCCGAACGGCTCTTCATGTCGATCCGCACGGTCGAGGGACACCTGCTGCGGTCGTGCCGGCGGGTCGGCGTGAACAGTCGTGAGGAGTTGGCGTCGCTGCTAGACGGATTCGGGTTCGCATCGGAATAAGGCACGCGTGCCCCGCCCGACCGGGCGGGCATCCGGGGCTCAGCGCCAACCGGATGCCGGCCAGATCCGGCGGGGACACGATCGTGACTCGCACCATTTGCGTTCCGCGGCTGGCTACAGCTCCGGAATGCGAAGCACCTGACCGACCTTGATGACGTCGGGGTCGGGCAGGTGGTTGGCGGCGGCGATGAGCGTGTACAGGCTGCCGTCGCCGTAGAAGTGTTGCGCCAACTCGAACAGCGTGTCGCCGGCCACCACCGTGTACTTGCGGCTCAGGCTCGGGATCAGCAGGAGCTGGCCGACTTTGATGACGTCGGGATCGGGCAACTCGTTCGCGATCGCGATCACCGGGTACAGGCTCCCGTCGTGGTAGAACTTCGTAGCGATCCCGAACAGCGTGTCGCCGGATACGACCTTGTATTTTGTGGCCATTGTTGTTTCCCCCTGATGGGTCTCTGTGTGTACCGCCCGGATTGGGCGGCATATTCAGACTGACACCGTTGCCACCACACCGCTCGGGTAGCGCACTACCCGATTTTCCGAAACCGCTACGACGCCCGCGGCTTCCGGTCGACCAACCCGCACAGCTCGGCGCGACTGGTGGCGCCGGTTCGCCGGTACGCGCGCAGAAGATGTCCCTCGACCGTGCGGACGGACGCACCGATGTGGCGGGCGATCTCCCGATTCGACTGGCCGCGGGCGACGAGTGCGATGATTTCCAACTGCTTCGCGGTGAGCACGCTCGGGGCCTCGGCCGAACGCTGTGCAGGGGTGTCCGCCCCACATGCCTTGGCGAGGGCCTGGGCACGGTGCGACGCGGTCAGCACCGACCCGCGCCGTCCGACGGCCCGGAACACCACCGCGGCCTGAGCGGCTGCATCGGCGGCGGCGATCCGGTCCCCGAAGTCCGCGTACTCCGCGGACACCCGCAGGAGTTCGTCGCCGTCCCGCGCATGCAGTGCCCGGGCGTGCGCCGCGGCGGCTGTGGCCCGGGGACCGTCGACTCGGGTCGCCAGCGCCGCAAGCCGGTCGGCGGTCGTGGTGTCGCCGAACTGCACCGCGCTCTGCAGACACACCACCTCGTACGCGAACTGGCCTCGGCGACGCGCCGCCTTGGCCGCGTGCAGCGCAAGGTCCGTGGCTTCACTCGTCGCGCCGTCAGCGGCTGCGATCCACGCCCGCGCCAGGGTCGTCTTGTGCGCCAGCCAGGTGCCCTCCGCCGCGTCGGCCACCGGCGCAAGGGCGTTGCGCGCGAGGCCGGCATCCCCGGCCATTGCGCAGGCCGTCGCCAGCCAGACGTCGACGAGGCTCTTCAGGCGCACGGACTCGACGGTGTCGCGCGCCGCGGATGCCTCGGTCAGCCAGCGCCGCGCAGCGCGCAGGTCGCCGTTCGTGAGTGCGGCCATGCCGCGTGCGAACGCCCGGTGCGACACGACCGCCGTGTTCGTCGTCGGGCCCGCATCGAGGGCGTCGGCAATCTCGGTGGCCCGCTGGCCATCGCCGGCGAACTGGTACGCCCTCAGGTGGTAGACGTCGACGAGGGCGTACACGGCGTCGACTCGACTCGACTCGACGACTTCGGTGAGTCGGTCCGTGCGTCCGCTGTCGCCGAGGGCGATCACTGCGGCGAGACGGCCCACGAGGTCGAAGCTCTCGTCCGACCATCCTGATGCATCGAGGGCGTCCGAGGCGAGTCGCGCAGCTGCTCGCGGACATCCTCGGACCGCGAGCATGTAGGCGTAGACGCATCCGTAGGGGCGGGCGAGGCCATGCCGCATCGCGTCGTCGCGCATCGCGTCGAGTTCGCGGTGCGCGTCGGCGGCGCGGTCGGCGTGAGTGAGTACTGCCGCTCGGGTCATCGCCGCGATCAGGCGTTCGCGCTCGTCTCGCGCCCCAGGGATCAATTCGTCGAGCACACGCAACGCGTCGTCGAACCGGCCGCCGCAGATCAACGCCCGCGACAGCATCCGCCGTGCCTGTCCTCCGCCACCGGCGCGCACCGCAGCGCACGATATCCGCTCGGCGGCAGACAGATCCCCGATCCCGATGGCGGCGTCGGCGGCGCTCAGCAGCTCGTCGACGTCCGGGTCGAGATCGGAATTCACCACCAGTAGCGCCCGCCGCACGATCGCCGACGGTCCGCGGCAGGGCGGCAGCATCGCCAGCCCGTTCGCTACGCGGCCGCGTAGGGTGCGCAGCCCGACCGTGCCGGCTCGGGATCGCCGCAGTTCGCCGAGCATCGGGTGCGCGAGGCGCACGACGCGGCCGCACGCCGTGGTGTCGATCGTGATCAGTCGCAACGCCGCCGCCGAGCGCACGGCGCTCGCCCCGGCGACCGAGACGACCACACTCTCCTCGACCGGGTTGCAGATCGCCAGCACATCGAGCACCTTGCGGACCTCGCCCGACTGTCGGCCGACGCTCGACTCGAGCAGGTCCACCATCGTCGGTGACAGCGTGGCGTCGCCGTTCCAGAACCAGACGTCGCCGCGCCGCGTGAAACAGCCGCGCCGCGCGATGTCACGGAGAAACTGTCTCAGGTACAACGGATTTCCCTTGCAGCGAGACCAGATCCGGTCTGCGGTCGATCGCTCGACGTGCCCGCCGAGCGCGTGCTCGACCAGCGCCGTGGTGGACGCCTCGGAGAGGGATTCGAGGCGCAGCACGTCCACGGCGTCGTCGCGGACCAAGCCGGCGATCGGCGCGGGCAGCGTCTCCCCCGTCCTGATGCCCAGCACCACGACGGCCGGCCGTTCACCCCGGACGATGTCGTCGACGACCTGTGCCGAGGCCTCGTCGAGCAGGTGCGCGTCGTCGATCACCAGTACGCCTCGCCCGGCGGTCACCGCGTCGATCAACCAGCGTCGGCGTTCCGCTGCGCCGCCGATGTTGCTGGGCAGAAGCTCCCCGAACACGCCGAAAGGATACGGGCGGGCAGAAACGGTGGCGGCGACGAAGCGGCACGCCGCGCGCGCGGCGAGGTCGCGCAGTAGCCGCGTCTTGCCCACACCGGCGTTCCCCTCGACGACGATGCCACCGCGGCCATCGCGCAGTACAGCCCCGAGTGCCGCGAGCTCGCTTTCCCGCCCGAGCAGAGGCCATGGACGGTCGATTTCCGGCGCGACGACCGCACTGCGCACGGACGTCCGGTGGGTGATCGCGCCCTGTTTGTACGGCGGGGGAAGCCGGTCGAAACACTCGAGCTGTGACGTGTCGAGACTCATAACCAAACGGTCACACTGCAGGCTCGCCGGCTCCAGAGTGTTGCACTACCTGAAACCTGGAGTCACTGTCGCGGAGACTCGCAATTTCTTCCGTGCTCCGCATCGAACGCCCGACGGCCGCGGTCGCGAGGGCCGAATCGCGGACTGGCGGACATCCGCGGTAGGTAGTCGTCTACTCGAGTGCGGCTGATACTCGAGTGCGGCTGACCGTCAGCCCTGCGCCGCCGCCAACGCGTCGTTGAGGGTCTTGCTCGGCCGCATCACCCCGGTGGTCCGCTCGGTGTCCGGCTTGTAGTAGCCGCCGATGTCGACCGGGTTGCCCTGTACCTCGATCAGTTCCGCAACGATCGTGTCCTCGTTGTCGGCCAGTGCCTTGGCGAGCGGGGCGAAGCGTTGCGCGAGTTCCTTGTCGTCGGTCTGGGTGGCGAGTTCCTGCGCCCAGTACATGGCCAGGTAGAACTGGCTTCCACGGTTGTCGAGCTCACCGGTCTTGCGCGAGGGGTTCTTGTTGTTGTCCAGCAGTTTGCCGGTCGCGGCATCCAGGGTCTTGGCGAGGATCTTGGCGCGCTCGTTGTCGGTCTTGATGCCAAGGTCCTCGAGGCTGACCGCGAGCGCGAGGAACTCGCCGAGCGAATCCCACCGCAGGTGGTTCTCCTCCACCAGCTGCTTGACGTGCTTGGGCGCCGAACCGCCGGCACCCGTCTCGTACATGCCGCCGCCGGCCATGAGCGGCACGACCGAGAGCATCTTGGCGCTCGTGCCGAGTTCCAGGATCGGGAACAGGTCGGTGAGGTAGTCGCGCAGGATGTTGCCGGTCGCGGCGATGGTGTCCATGCCGCGGATAATGCGCTCCAGGGTGTACCGCATCGATCGGACCTGCGACATGATCTGGATGTCGAGGCCCTCGGTGTCGTGATCCTTCAGGTAGAGGTTGACCTTTTTGATCAGCTCGTTCTCGTGCGGGCGGTACGGGTCGAGCCAGAAGAGCACCGGCATGCCGGAGTTGCGCGCGCGGGTGACGGCGAGCTTGACCCAGTCGCGGATCGGCGCGTCCTTGACGGTGCACATGCGCCAGATGTCGCCGGCCTCGACGTGCTGGGTGAGCAGCACCTCACCCGTGTCGACGTCGACGAAGTTGGCGTCGCCGTCCTCGGGGATCTCGAAGGTCTTGTCGTGCGAGCCGTATTCCTCGGCCTTCTGCGCCATGAGACCGACGTTGGGCACGGTGCCCATGGTCTTCGGGTCGAACGCGCCGTTGGTCTTACAGAAGTTGATGATCTCCTGGTAGATGCGCGCGAACGTGGACTCCGGCATCACCGCCTTGGCGTCCTTGGGCCGGCCGTCGGCGCCGTACATCTTGCCGCCCAAACGGATCATCGCGGGCATCGAGGCATCGACGATGACGTCGCTGGGCGAGTGGAAGTTCGAGATGCCGCGTGCGGAGTCGACCATCGCCAGCTCGGGCCGGTGCTCGTGACAATCGTGCAGGTCCTGGATGATCTCGTCGCGCTGGGCGCTGGGCAGGGTCTCGATCTTGTCGTAGAGGTCGACGAGGCCGTTGTTGACGTTGACGCCCAGTTCGTCGAACAGTTCCTGGTGCTTGGCGAAGGCGTCCTTGTAGAACGTCTTCACGGCGTGGCCGAAGACGATGGGGTGCGAGACCTTCATCATCGTCGCCTTGACGTGCAGTGAGAACATCACGCCGGTCTTGCGGGCGTCCTCCATCTGCTCCTCGTAGAAGTCGAGCAGGGCCTTCTTGCTCATGAACATCGAGTCGATGATGTCGCCCTCACCGAGCTCGACCTCCGGCTTGAGCACGATGGTCGTGCCGCCCTTGCTCACCAGCTCCATGCGGACCTTGCGGGCACGGTCGAGCGTCATCGACTTCTCACCGTGGTAGAAGTCGCCGTGGCGCATGTGCGCGACGTGGCTGCGCGAGGCCATCGACCATTCGCCCATGCTGTGCGGGTGCTTGCGCGCGTACTCCTTGACCGCCTTGGGGGCGCGGCGGTCGGAGTTGCCCTCACGCAGGACGGGGTTCACGGCGCTGCCGAGGCACTTCCCGTACCGCGTGCGGATGTCGCGTTCCTCGTCGGTTTTGGGGTCCTCCGGGAAGTCCGGAACCTTGTAGCCCTTGCCCTGCAGTTCCTTGATCGCCGCCAGCAGCTGCGGCACCGACGCGCTGATGTTCGGCAGCTTGATGATGTTCGTCTCGGGCAGCTGCGTGCGGCGGCCCAGGTCGCCGAGGTTGTCGGGGACGCGCTGTTCTTCCGTGAGGTACTCGGGGAAATCCGCCAGGATACGCGCCGCGACCGAGATGTCGCTGGACTGGACCTCGATGCCCGCCGCACCGGCGAAGGTGCGCACGATCGGCAGGAAGGCGTAGGTCGCAAGCAATGGCGCCTCATCGGTCAGCGTGTAGATGATGGTCGGCTGCTTATCGGCGCTCATAGGTTCTTCTCCCGGCGTCAGTTCGGTCCGATTCGAAGGGCTCCGCGTGGTCACGCGGCTATCAGTATCGCGTCGGACACGACGTTGTGTGCGACATAGCAGTTGTATGCGACAAAGCAACGGTCTGTTCCACATCGCCTCCCACCGTCGTGCCATCGGTTCGCTGTCCACTGTGTCGCTGCCAACCGCGGCAACGGCCCCATCCGACCCTACTTGCGCAGCTCACCATCGCGCTGCCCGACCCCGACGACGGCAAGCGGACTACTTCACGACACGATAGGTCGTGTGGGTGACCAGCGGCGTGGCCTCGCTGCCGACCGGCTCGAACCGCACACCGGTCACACCGTCGAAGATCCGCGCGCCGCTCCCGAGGAGGATCGGCGCGACGTGCATGCGCAGTTCGTCGATCAGTCCTGCCGCCAGGTACTGGTTGACGGTCGCGGCACCGCCTGCGATCGAGACGGGTCGATCCCCCGCGGATTCTCGGGCGAGGCCGAGCGCGGCATCGATGCCGTCGGTGACGAAGTGGAAGGTGGTGCCACCCTGCATCGGCACCGGATCGTGCGGGTGATGGGTCAGGACGTAGACCGGCGCGTGATACGGCGGATCCTCGCCCCACCAGCCGCGCCAGTCCTCGTCCCATTCGCCGCGGACCGGGCCGAACATGTTCCTGCCCATGATGTAGGCGCCGGCCGAGGTGATGAACTCGACCTCAGCGGCGTTGCGCTGCGGTTCCTCGAACATCCACCGGTGGAGGTCCTCGCCACCCTCACCGAGCGGAACCGCCCTGCTCTGCTGCGGGCCGGCGACGAAGCCGTCGAGGGATGCGGTGATGCTGCAGTAGACCGGTGCCATGCCTCCAGCCTGTGCCATCGTTGTCGAGTTCGCGACAGGCAACCCTGACGCGTCTAGCCCACGTCTAGTCCACGTAGTGGCTCAGCGCCGCCGCCTCGCTGCGCAGCCGCTGGGCGGCGTCGGCCTGTCCATATCCGTCGTAGCGACCGGCTTCTGCGCTGAGTTCCGTGATGAGCGTGTGCAGCACCGACTGCACGTCGTCGACCGACAGCACCAGGCGCGCCGACTCGGTGGAGCCGACCCCCACGCCCGCGCCGGCGACATGCTCACTCACCGCGGCGACGGACATCTCCGTCGGAGCGACGGCCTCAGCGTTGTCGATGCCCGCGAGGGCGGAGCGCAGCGCGGCGACAGCGGCGGTGTCTCGTACCTTCATCGCCGTGCGCAGATCGGTGCGCACGCGCGTCCGCAGCTGCTGTGCCGGTGTCTCGTTCATTTCTGCCTCCCGTGATCGAGAACTGCGCAACGGTCTCGGTGTAAGACCGCCTTCGCGGTCGGGCCGGTCTCCGCCGGTATCGAGCGAAAACCCTTGTCGGAGAGGTAGATCGCGGTCACAGCTCGGACTCCGCGAAACCACCGACGAGGCTGACGACGTTCGCCGTGTCCGCGGCGCCCCCCCCGATCACAATGATCTTGACGCTGCGGCGTTGTTCGTCGTAGACGGTCTCGACGTGCAATTGGGAGTCGCCGGCAGACCGGTTGCCCAGCGCGCCCGTGACCAGTGTGCTCAACCGCGACAGGGTGGGTGCATCGACGTTGACGATCGCGAGGATGGCCATCACCTCGACGCGGCGCACGGCGGCGGACTGCGGGTCGTTGCCGATCAGCTCGTCGACCGCGTCCTTCGGGATACGGTACTGCTTGCCGATCCGGATCGCTGGCAGCCGACCGTCACGGACATAGTTGCGCACCGTGCGGACATGCAGACCGAGAAGGGCCGCGACGTCGTCGGCGGAGTAGAGGGTTTGAGGCGGCACCAGGTGATTATAGTACCTCAAACAACACAACTCCATGCATAATATCGACGGATACAGTAGTTTGCGGCATGCATCTTCTGACGTCGGTCGCGAACGGCGCCGTCGCACACGACATGATGCGCAGTGAGGTGATCACCGTGCGGCCACTCGGTGACGTAGCGTTCGTCGTCACTCGGGTGGTCAACACCGGTGTCTACCAGGGCCTCCGGTTCGAGAACGACGAATGGACCTCCGACGTGTTCGTCCGCCGGGCAGGGCGCTGGCGCTGCGAACTCACCCACCTCACGCCGGCCAGAGCCGTGTCGCGGTGAGTGCTGCGCAGGATCGCATGGACCGTCCGGATGGTCGGCATTGCGTCCGCTCTCCCGGTCCCGAGACTCGATCACCTGGGGCCCAACGAATCCGACCAGTGGGAGTAGACGGCGGCCGACTCGCTGAGCAGGGGCGCGACCTGCCGGAATCGTGTTCCGGCGGTCGTCAAACCATCCCTGCGGTGACCGGGGACGGCCTGAAGCCCTTGACGATCAGGTAGACGCCCAGCGAGAACTCCCACACGGCGATGGGGATGGTCGCGATCGCGGTCACCGGGGACAGCCGGTCCCAGAGGCCGAACAGCACGCCGGCGTCGGAGACGACGAGCAGTGGCGCGCCGACGAGTCCGAGCACGGGAAGCACCCGCGGCACAAGGCGTGACTGGTAGAGCAGCGAACCCAGCAGCAGGGCGCTCAGGGCGGGGATGAAGGCTTGGCTGAGCAGGAAGACCGCGTCGTAAAAGGAGACCAGCGCCTGGCCGGTGACCAAGGCGTCGGCGCCGACTCCGGCTTGGCGCAGCGACACGAGCGTCAGGAGGCTGGCGACGCCGACGAAGATCCCGGCAGCTTCCAGAACCCGGACGGCGACGAAGCCGAGCGCGCGGGCCTCGCCCTGTCTCCTGACCACCGGGTACAGCGCGACGGCGGTGCCGATACCGGCGAGGGCCACGATCACCTCGAGGACGCCGCCGACGAGGATCGGGGTTTCCGGACCGGAGCCGACGATGTAGTTGCTCTCGTGCACCGGACCGTAGAGCGTGAGGGTCGGGATCGAGACGAAGGTGAGCACGTAGAACACGCCGGCGATCAGCGCTCGCCGCCGCAGTGGCGAATCCATATGGGCTCCCTGAGTAGGTGTCGTTCGGTCGATGATCGTCATGGCGTTATCTCCTGGCGTCGTCGTGACTCATGCTCATCAGAGTGATGGCGCACGGGTGCTCGGCCAACGAACGTTGCCGTTTCTGGGAAACGGGAGTGGGATGAGCCTCGTGGACGACACGCCTGCGGCGATCGCCGCCGCGCTCGAGCAGGTAGGGGCCCGGCTCAAGCGAATCCGCGCGCTGCGTCGGATGACACTGACCGACCTGGAACGGAGCACCGGCATCTCGACGAGCACGCTGTCGCGGCTCGAGACCGGACAGCGGCGGCCCACCCTGGAACTGCTCCTCGCGCTGTCACTCACCTACCGGGTGCCGCTCGACGACCTCGTCGGTGCCCCCGATGTGGGCGACCCGCGGATCCGGCTCAAGCCTGGCCGCGTCAAGGGCAGGACGGTCATTCCGCTGACGCGGCAGCCCGACGGCATGCAGGCGTGGAAGATCGTGATCCCGACCAGCAAGATCAAC
>DATDBL010000228.1:0-5191 GCA_036524855.1 Aldersonia sp.
GGCATGGTCCGCCCCGAGCACCTGACTGCATATCCGGCCCACCTGCACCGGATGTCGGCGGTGCTGACGCTGCAGGGCGCGGTCGCGCACTGCGACATGCCGGTCGAGTCCGGGCCGACCATGTTCCTGCCGCACTCGCAGCGCTTCGACGCCGGCTACCTCGCCTTCGACCGCCCCGAGTTCGTCGAGTACTTCCACAAGCACTATGTCCAACTGCCGCTGGCCAAGGGCGACGCGGTGTTCTTCTCCCCCGCGCTGTATCACGGTGCGGGCCACAACCGTTCGGCGTCGATCCGACGCTCGGCGAACCTGCTGCAGATCTCGTCACCGTTCGGGCGCGCGATGGAGGTGCTCGACCGGCAGGCGATGAGCAACGCCGTCTACCCCGCCCTGCTCGAGCGTCGCCGCGCGGGCATGCCCGAACGCGAACTGCTCAACGCCGTCGTCGCGTCTGCGGAGTGCTACCCGTTCCCCACCAACCTCGACCACGACCAGCCCGCGCCGGACTCGCTCGCGCCGCCGTCGCAGGTCGACCTGGTGTGGGCGGCCCTCCAGCGCGAGGCCGATCCGGCCGAGGTGACCGCCGAACTCGCCGCCCAGTCCACCCGCCGTCGGCCCTGACCGAACCCAATCGAAAGAAGGAATCACCATGAAGCTTGCCGGAGCACCGATCTCGTGGGGTGTGTGCGAGGTGCCGGGGTGGGGCTACCAGCTTGGTCCCGACCGCGTGCTGTCCGAGATGGCCGGCGCGGGCATCACCGCCACCGAACTCGGACCCGACGGCTTCCTGCCTGCGGATCCCGCCGAACTCGCCGCACTGCTGGCCAGCCACCACCTCGCCGCGGTCGGCGCGTTCGCGCCGGTGCTGCTGCACGACCCCGACCACGACCCCACCCCGGACATCGAACCGCTACTCGACGCGTTCGAAAGCTCCGGTGGGCGGGTGCTGGTGCTCGCCGCGGCCACCGGGACGGACGGCTACGACTCTCGGCCCGTGATCGACGAAACGGGTTGGCGCACACTGCTGAACAACCTCGACCGGCTCGCCGAGGTGGCGGCCGCGCGCGGGGCGATCGCGGTGCTGCATCCGCACGTCGGCACGATGGTCGAGCGCCGCGACGAGGTGCAGCGTGTGCTCGACGGTGCCCGGATCCCGCTCTGCCTCGACACCGGCCACCTGCTCGTCGGCGGCACGGACCCCGCCGCGCTCGCCAACGAATACCCGAATCGCATTGCGCACGTGCATCTGAAAGACGTCGACGCCGGTCTCGCGGCGCGTGTGCGCGACGGTGAACTCAGCTACACCGACGCCGTGCGCGCGGGCATGTACCGTCCGCTCGGCGCGGGTGACGTCGGCATCGCCGGCATCGTGCGCGACCTCGACGCCGCCGGCTACGACGGCTGGTACGTGCTCGAGCAGGACACGGTCCTCGACGGCGAACCCGCCGGTGTCGGCCCGCTCGCCGACGTCGAGGCGAGCATCGAGTTCCTGAAGTCGGCGACCGTGGGTGCCCGATGAACGCGGGCACGCAGATCGCCGGGACGCAGAACACAGCACCGCTGCGGATCGGTCTGCTGGGCGCGAGCCGGATCGCCGAACTCGCGCTGATCAAGCCCGCGACCGCCACCGGCGACCGCCTGGTGGCGGTCGCTGCGCGCTCCCCCGAGCGGGCGCGGGCCTTCGCGGAGAAGTTCGGCGTCGAACGTGTCGTCGCGGATTACGGAGCGCTGCTGGCCGATCCGGAGGTCGAGGTGGTGTACAACCCGCTGGCGAACGCGCTGCACGGGCCGTGGAATCTCGCCGCCGTGAGCGCCGGCAAGCACGTGCTGTCGGAGAAGCCCTTCGCCAGCAACGCCACCGAGGCGGCGCAGGTCGCCGAGGCCGCGCGGGCCGCCGGCGTCACGGTGCTCGAGGGCTTCCACTACTGGTTCCACCCCGGCTTCGGTCGGGTGAAACAACTCGTCGCCGACGGCACGCTCGGCGAGGTGCGCCATATCGAGGCTGTGCTGGAGATGCCCCGGCCCGGCGCCGACGACCCCCGCTGGCGCCTCGATCTCGCCGGCGGTGCGGGAATGGACCTCGGCTGCTACGCGATCCACGTCCAGCGCTCGTTCGCGCAGTGGGCCGGTGGCGCACCGCGGGTGGTCTCGGCGTTCGCCGACGAACACGACGGCGCGCCCGGCGTCGACGACCGCCTCGACGTGGAACTCGAATTCCCCGGCGGCGCTACCGGATACGCGCGCGCCTCGATGGTCGAGCGCGAGTACCGGTTCACCGTCCGGGTGATCGGCAGCCGCGGTTCGGTGTACGTGCACAATCTGCTGCGACCCGACCTCGACGACCGGCTCACCCTCAGGACGCCGGCGGGCACCACGAGCGAGCACGTGTCGCACAAGTCGACCTACACCTACCAACTCGAGGCCTTCGCGGCGCACCTGCGTACAGGTGCGCCGCTCGGCCTCGGCGTGGACGACGCGGTCGCGAACATGGTCCTGCTCGACGACGTCTACCGCGCCGCGGGGTTCTCGCCGCGACCCACCTACCAGGCCTGAACCGCCACCCGGCGCCGCAACTGCAGGTAGCAGACGCCGGCGATCGTGGCGGTCAGCGCAGCGGTCGCGAAGAGCTGCGTGCGGGCGGCGTCGTCGAACAGCGCGAGCACCACGATGGCGCCGAGCAGGCCCAGCGTCGCGTACGACAGGTACGGGAAGCACCACATCTTCAGCGGCAGTTCGGCTTCCGTCCCGTCACGACGCGCCCGGCGACGCAGCACCAGGTGCGACACCGCGACGAACGCCCACAACACGAGGATCGTCGACCCGACGGCGTTGAGCAGCATCGGCAGCACCCTGTCCGGGCGTAAATAGTTCAGCGCGACAGTGACGAAGCCGAAGGCCACCGACGCGAGCACCGCCGCCGCCGGAACACCGTTGCGCGCCACCCGACCGAACACCGGCGCCGCGGCGCCGCGCTGAGAGAGCGAGAAGATCATCCGGGAGGCGCTGAACAGCATCGCATTCAGCGACGAGAGCAGCGCCACCACCACGATCACGGTCATCACCGCGGCCGCACCCGGCACGGCGCCGGCCTGCAGCACCGCGACGAACGGCCCGCTCGCCAACTCCTCCGACGTCCACGGCAGCACCGCGACCATCACCAGCACCGACCCGATGTAGAACACCAGGATTCGCCACACCAGGGTGCGCACCGCGCGGCCCACGTTGCGGCGCGGGTCGGCGGTCTCGGCGGCCGCGATCGCGATGATCTCGGTCCCGCCGAAGGCGAACACCACGATGAGCAGACCCGCCGCGATTCCCGCGATGCCGGTCGGCGCGAATCCGCCGTGCGCGGTGAGGTTCGCGAACCCGGTGCTGTCGAAGGCGGGAACCCAACCGGCGATCATGGCGGCCCCGATGCCGAGGAACGCGACGATAGCAATGATCTTCAGTGCGGCGAACCAGAATTCGACCTCACCGAACTGGCGCACCCCGATCAGGTTCACGCCGGTGAGCATGACCATGTAGAACAGCGCCGCCGCCCACTGCGGGATCCCCGGCAGCGCGGCCGCGGTTATGGCGGCGGCGCCGGTGGCCTCGGCCGCGACGACGATGACGACCTGAATCCAGTACAGCCACCCGATGGTCCGGCCGGCCACCGCCCCGAGCGCGTTTTCCGCGTGCACAGAGAACGCGCCGCTGGACGGGTTCGCGGCGACCATCTCGCCCATCATCCGCATGATCAGCACCACCAGCGCGGCGGCGACGAGGAAGGAGACGAGGATGGCCGGACCGGCGACCGCAATGCCGGCGCCGGACCCGACGAACAGCCCCGCGCCGATTGCGCCGCCGAGGCTCATCATCACCAACTGCCGTGGCCGCATCGCCTGATGCAGCGTCCGCGACGCCTCGGGTGCGCGAGTTGCGACGTCAGTCATCGAGGCGCTCCGCGGCCGGCACGAGCTGGTCCAGAGCGATCTCGAACGCGGTGGCGGCCAGCCCGGTACGGTCGGTGGAGCGCTCGTGGCAGCGACGCAGCGCGGTCGCGATCGTCTCGGAAACGTCGCCGAAGATCGCCGCGTCGGAAACCTCGACGTCGCCCTCCATCAGCTGGGCGAAAGCGCGGGCCATGCCGCTGTTCGCGATGAAGTCGGGCACCACGGCGACGGACTTGTCGGCGTGCTCGTAGGTGGGGCCGTAGAAGATCTCGTCGTCGGCGAACGGCACGTTCGCGCCGCTGGCGATGACCTCGAGCCCGGCGGCGACCATCCGGTCGACCTGCTCGCGGGTGACGAGTCGCGAGGCGGCACACGGCAGGAACACCTCGGCGCCGATGTCCCAGATGGACTCGTTCACCTCGGCGAACGGCTGCATTCGGTCGCTGCGCAGCGCGTTGCCGTTCTTGTTCAGCAGCAGGTCGCGGACCTCGTTCACGTCGAGACCGCCACCGCGTCCGCCATCGGTCAGGATGCCGCCGTCGCGGTCGATGATCCCGACGACGCGGGCGCCCGCCTTGGCGAGGTAGTAGCCGGCGGCAGCGCCGACGTTGCCCCAGCCCTGCACGATCACGCGCTTGCCCGCGACGTCCCCGCCGTAGATCGCGTAGTGATGGCGCACCGACTCGGCCACGCCCCAACCCGTGATCAGGTCCGCTACGGTGTATTTCACGTCGGGCGCCGGGCTGAAGCGGGCGTCCTCGACGATCTTCGCGACGCCGAGCCGGAGCTGACCCACCCGCTGGACTCGTTCGCGCGCGTCAGCACCGAAGTGGCCGTTGACGATTCCCTCCTGCGGATGCCACAGCCCGTTGCTCTCGGTCAGCGGCACGACCTCCGCCATCTCGTCGACGTTGAGGTCGCCGCCGGTGCCGTAGTAGGCCCGCAGGAGCGGCGCGACCGCCCGGAACCAGCGCCGCAGCACACCGTCTTTGCGCGGATCGGACGGGTCGAAGTCGATGCCGGACTTCGCGCCGCCGATGGCGGGGCCGGAGACGGTGAACTTGACCTCCATGGTCTTGGCGAGCGATTCGACTTCACGACGGTCGAGTCCGCGGCGCATCCGCGTGCCGCCGCCGGCCGCGCCGCCGCGCAGGGAGTTGATGACGACCCATCCGCGGGCGGTGGTCTCGGTGTCGTGCCACTCGAAAACGATCTCGGGTGCCTTTTCCTCGAAACGCGTCAGCAGGTTCTTCATC
>DATDBL010000229.1:0-2849 GCA_036524855.1 Aldersonia sp.
GCCCAGGGCGGCGCCGAGTGGGAAGCCGATGCCGTAGACACCCATGACGGTGCCGCGTTTGGCGTCGGAGGCGTATTCGGAGACGAGCACGTTGATGCTGGGCACGATGCCGCCCAGGAACATTCCGGCGAGGAACCGGAACACCAGGAACAGGGTGAACGTCGGCGCCAGACCGGACGCGACCATGCCGATCACGATCAGCACCAGTGACATCAGGATGTGTTTGCGGCGGCCGCGGCGGTCACCGAGCGGGCCGAAGAGCACCGCCCCGATTCCCATGCCGAGGGTGCCGATGGAGGCGACCAGGCCGGCCTGTCCCAGCGACAGATCCCATTCCCTGGTGAGCGCGGGCAGCGTGAACGAGGTCACGAGGATCTCGTAGCCGTCCACGACGGTCAGCGCGATGCACAGGATCACCACCCTCCACTGGAACCTCGTCATGGGGTTCTGGCGTATGGCGTCGCGGAGTTCCATGGGTTGTCGTCCTTCGTCGTCGGTCGTGCGGGGTCGTCTGTCGCACGAGGTCAGCGGTGGTGGGTGTCGGCGTGGGGTCCGGCGGGGATGGGCATCACTCTATATAGTCTGAATCGTGACAGTCAATGATCAGACAACAGATTTTCGACAGCAGAACGTCGGGATCGCGAGGCACGTGTGTACACGCTGGAACTCACCGACGCGGAACGGTCGAGTTTCGAGCGCAGCCTGCTGCGCCAGCAACGAATCGACGAGCAATGTTTCGGGGCGCTCAGCGCCGACGAAAAGCGCGAGCTGATCGACTCCTCGATCGTGTCCGCGGACGAACGGCGCAATGGAGGCGTGGACGAACTGCCTTAGTTCGTCGTAAACGTGACAGTCAAGGTGTAGACTAGATCGTTCGGCGTGTCCGAGCGTCGGCGCCTGAGGGAACGGGAGGAGCGCCATGACCGAGGACGCGGCGAGCGCTGAAGGCCGGGCGGGACGACCGATGTTCATCGACGAGGTGCGTCGACGCACGCAGGCGCGCTTTCCCGATCAGGATTTCGACGCGACGGCCGCCGGCCTCGCATTGACCCGCGCTGCGCACGCGCACGAGGTGCTGTCGGAGAAGTACGTTCACCGCCGGAACAAGAGGTCGTGGCTCTCGTTTCGCCTGCTCTACGTGCTCTGGGTGTTCGCGCCGATCAGCGCACGCGATCTGGTGGAAGTGTTGCAGGTGAGTCGGCAGACGATCTCCACTATCTTGCGCGGGTTGGAGGTTGGCGGCCTGATCAACCGGACGGTTCCCCCCCACGACGCGCGCCTCTTCACCCTCGAACTGACCCAAGCGGGTCGGCGCAGCGTGGAGGACTCGATTGCGCGACAGTTCCGGATCGATCAGAACGGTTTCGGTGTGCTCAGCGCCGACGAGCAGCGCCAGCTGATCGATCTGTTGGATCGAGTCCGCGCCGGAATGGTGGAGCTCATGGCCGAGGGTGTGGAACTCGACCTCGAGGCGGACGCCGAACTTCGCAAGAGCGGGTAGGCGCCCGCCGGCGAGTTCCCGCAGCTCACAACCCGTGAGTGGTTGAACAGTCCATAGACTCATCAACCACTCACGGGTGAGGTGGCGTCCACATATCCGTCACTCCGGGGAGCAGATCACCATGCCGCTCGTTCATCTGCACGTCATCGAAAACCGGCGCACGCCCGAGGAACTCCGCCGCATCGCCGATGTGGTCCAGGAGGCCATGCGGACGCATTTCGCTGCGCCCGACCGTGACCGGTACCAGATCATCACCGAGCGCAAACCCGGTCACATCATCGCCGAAGACACGGGGCTCGGGGTTCGAGCGCACCTACGACATCCTGATCGTCCAGGTCGTGCGGCAGGAACGCAGCGAGCAACAGAAGCAGGCGATGTGCCGTGCACTCGCCGACCGGCTCGTAGCCGAGACAGCTCGCGAATCAGCCGCTCCCCCAGCTCCCCCGCGCTCCCGGTGCCCCCACCGACGCGCGCACCCGGATGCTGCCCGGCAACCGCACGATCTCCGGAGCCCCCGACTGCGTCGAAGGGTTGTCCAAAGCCCCGAGAATCCGTTCGGCCGCGATCCGCCCCATGTCGGCCAGCGGCGGTGCGTAGGACGTGAGGCCGGGCGGAAACACCTCGTACCATTCCGGGTCGCCGTGCGCGACGATCGACAGGTCGCCGGGGATCGCGAGGCCCAGGTCCCTGCAGGCGTGCAACACGCCCAAAGCGATTCGGCTACTGGCGGCGACGACGAGTGTCGGCGGGTCCAGGGCGAGTCGGTGCACGGCCTCGCGTCCCCATTCCGACGTGAACGCGCCGGCCACCACCCGGTAGCGACTCTCGCTCGGCCCGTCCTCGACGAGTCCGGCGAGCGTTGCCGCGCGGGTGAACCCGGCCTGCCGGTCGAGGCTGGTACTCAGGTGGGCGGCTCCGACGACGAGGGCGAGGTCGCGATGGCCGACCTCGATCGCGCCCGCCACGAGTCGCTCGATGCCGTCGGCGTCGTCACTCACGACCGCGTCGACGCGGGGCGGTATCGAGTGCCGGTTGAGTTGCACGACGGGGACGTCGGTGGGATATGCACGCTCGATGTCGACCGGGACGTGAATGATGCCGTCGACGCGATGGTCGAGCATGGCCTGCAGGCCGAGCGCTTCGGTGTCGGGATTCTCCGCGCTGGAGCCGACGACGAGCTGGAAGTCCTTGTCGGCCAACACCGACTGCACGACCGATACGCTCTGGTTGTAGAACTCGTTGGCCAGATCGGGCAACAGCAGCCCCACCACGCGGGTCTTGTTCTCCCGCAACGCCCGTGCGACCTTGTTGACGCGGTACCCGAGTTCGGCGGCCGCGTCGAGGACCC
>DATDBL010000230.1:0-2766 GCA_036524855.1 Aldersonia sp.
ATGTTCTTGCCGCCCTCGTTGATGATCAGTTCCTTCTTGCGGTCGACGATCGTCACGAAGCCCTCGGCGTCGATCTTCGCGATGTCACCGGTCGCGAGCCAGCCGTCCGCGTCGATGGTCTCGGCCGTCTTCTCGGGCTGCCCGCGGTAGCCGCGCATGATCACCGGACCGCGCACGAGCAGTTCGCCGTCGGCGGCGAGCCTGAGTTCGACACCGTCGACCGCCTTGCCGACCGTGCCGAGCGCAAACTGGCCGGGCAGGGTCGTGGTGGAGGCGCCGGTGGTCTCCGACATGCCCCACACCTCGTTGATCTCGACGCCGAGGCCGAGGAAGAATTCGAGCACCTCCTTCGGGGTGGCGGCGGCGCCGCACGCGGCGATCTTGATCTTGTCGAAGCCCAGCGCGTGGCGCACCTTCGACAGCACGAGCGTGTCGGCGACCCGGTACTGCACCTGCAGCTGGATCGGGATGCCCTGCCCGTTGGCCTTGCGGTGCGCGTAGTCCTTCGCGACCCCGAGCGCCCAGTTCGCGAGGTTCTTCTTGATCCCGCTCTCCTCGGCGGCGAGCTTGGCCTCGATCCCGGCCTTGATCTTCTGCCACACCCGGGGGACGCCGAAGAAGATGGTCGGGCGGGTGTCGGGCAACGCGGAGGCGATCTCGCGGGGATCGGCGACCGAGGTGATCTGCATGCCGCAGGCCAGGTTGATCGCGTGCGCAGAGGCGCGGTCGGCGATGTGCGCGGCCGGCAGGTAGGAGGTGATCCGGTCGTCGAAGTCGGCCCGGAACACCGGCAGCAGCGCCACGCCCTCCGCGATCATGTTGCGGTGGGTGATCTCGACGCCCTTCGGCGGGCCGGTGGTGCCCGAGGTGTAGATCAGGGTCGCGGGATCCGACGGTTCGACGGCCTGCCACGCGGCGGCGAAGTCGAAGTCCGGTTTCGGGTTCGCCTCGACGTCGGCGAGGGTCATCGCGCCGGTGGCCGGTCCGTCGACGCAGACGACGTGCTCGACCTGCGACTGCGCCGCCTGCACCACCCCGAGGAATGCCTGCTGGGTGACCACGACGCGGTTCTCCGCGTTGCCGAACACATAGGAGATCTGGTCGGGGGAACTGGAGTTGTAGATCGAGAACGGCACCGCGCCCAGGTGCAGGGCGGCGGTGTCGACGAGGTGGAACTCGGGACGGTTGGTGAGCATGATGCCGACGGTGTCGCCGTGGCCGACACCGAGCGCCGCGAGTCCGGCGGCGATGCGCTCGACGCGATCGGCGTACTCGCGCCAGGTGATCGTCTGGATGTCGCCCGGGGTCCGCAGCGCGACCTTCTCCGGGTGCATGTGGGCGGTTTCCTGGAATGCCTCGACGAGGGTGCGGACGGGCTTTCCGGTGGCGTGGGTGTAGGTGATGTCGGCGGCTTCGGTCATTCATGCTCCCGCGTCGTTGGAGTGTCGGAAATGTGAGATTCGTTACTTCCGGCAGCGCCCAACATAGCACCGTCTATGCCCTCGGGGCATCGGCCGTGGTTATCGGCTGGCAGCGTGTCCCGCGCCGACCGCGTCGGCCAGGCTCGAATACCCCTCCGCGCGCACGCGCGCGGCCAATCCGCGGTGAACGCGACGCATCCAGAACGGGCCACCGTAGATGAAGCCGGTATAGCCCTGCACCAACGACGCGCCGGCGAGGATGCGCCGCCAGGCGTCGTCGACCGACTCGATGCCCCCGACCGAGACGAGCACGAGGCGGGCGCCGACCCGCTCGTGCAGCCTTCGCAGCACCTCCAGCGAACGCGCAGCGACCGGCGGTCCGGACAGCCCGCCGGCCCCGATCGCGTCGACTTCGGCGGCGTCGGTGCGCAGTCCCGCGCGGGTAATTGTGGTGTTGGTGGCGACGATGCCGGCGAGGCCGAGTTCGACGGCGAGGTCGGCGACCGCGTCGACGTCGGCGTCGGAGAGGTCGGGGGCGATCTTCACCAGCACCGGCGCGTGCGCCACGTCGAGGACCGCGGCCAGCAGGGGGCGCAGCGACTCGACGGCCTGCAGGTCGCGCAGGCCGGGGGTGTTGGGGGAGCTGACGTTGACGACGAGGAAGTCGGCGAGCGGGGCGAGCAGGGCGGCGCTGGTGCGGTAGTCCGCTGGGGCATCAGTGGCGTCGACCACTTTGGTTTTGCCGATGTTCGCGCCGATCGGGACCCCTGGGCGACGATGCCTCAGATGGTTGGCCGCGTTGCCGGCACCGAGGTTGTTGAATCCCATCCGGTTGATCAGCGCGTGGTCGGCGGGCAGGCGGAACAGTCGCGGCTGCGGATTGCCCGGCTGTGGCTGTGCGGTCACCGTCCCGACCTCCGCGAAACCGAAGCCCAGCGCACCCCACGCATCGACGCCGGCGGCGTCCTTGTCGAACCCGGCGGCGAGGCCGAGTGGCGCGGCGAAGTCGACGCCGAACACATTCTGGTGCAACACCGGGTCGTCGACGGTGAACAGGCGCCGCATCAGGGCGCGGGTCGGCCCGAAGGCGGTGGTGAATCGGATGGTGGCGAAGACGAGATGGTGGACGCGTTCGGGGGGGACGAGGAACAGCAGCCGGAGCAGCAGTCGGTACACGCGGTCAGATTCCGGGCTCGGGGGTGGGCACCAGTTGGGTCGCGGATTTGCGGCGACGCAGCAGCACGCGGCGGCTGCCGTCGGTGTAGAGGCGGACCCGGGACAGCTCCCAACCGCCGAACTCGGCCTGGATCGCGAGTCGCATGGAGGCGGTGACGCGGGTGAGGTC
>DATDBL010000231.1:0-7000 GCA_036524855.1 Aldersonia sp.
AGATTATGCCCGGCGGCCGCGCCGTGTCTGGGGCGACACCCCCGGTCGTTATCCAGCCGTGGTCCGCGCAATACCCCGCTGCACGGCGGCGATGATCTGCGGCCGCAGTTCGGCGGCCGGGATGATCGCATCCACCGAGCCGACGTCCTGGGCGCGCTGGATGTTGTGGATCGCCTCGAACTCGCCCGCCACCTCGCCGAGCTTGTCCGACCGCACCGCGATCCGCTTGGCGGCGAGTTCGACGCGCAGCTCGGCGCGCTCGTTCTCGTCCGTCGCCGCGGCGAGCCGGGCCTCGAGGTCCGCGACCTCCGGGTCGGCACCGGTACGGGTGTTGACCTCACGGGTGAAGACGACCGCCGCGGCGGGTGCGCCGCCGATGACCGAGGCGAACGAGCCCTCGACCGCCAGCACCTCCATGTTGTCGTTGAGCGCACCGGAGAAGACCACGAACGCGCCGCCGTGGTAGCGCGAGACCACGCAGAACACGATCGGACCGTCGAAGTTGACGATCGCGCGGCCGATCTCGGCGCCGTTCTCGAGCTGGACGTTGCGCAGCGACTCCGGGGAGCCATCGAACCCGGACAGGTTCGCCAGCACCACCAGCGGACGCACGCCGGAGGCGGCGTTGATCGTGCGGGCGGTCTTCTTCGACGACGCCGGGAACAGCGTGCCCGATGTCCAGGTGTCCGGACCGTCGGCCGGCGACCAGCCCTTGCGGGGCACCGACCGGGACTCGATGCCGAGCATCGCGACCGGGATGCCGGCCAGGTGCGCGTCGAACACAACGGAGGTCTCGGCACCGGCCATGTCGGCCCAGCGCTCGAGCACCGGGTGGTCCTGGTCGGCGACCGCGCGCATCACCGTGCGGATGTCGAAGGGCTTCTTGCGGTCCCCGTTCTTCTCCGCGGAGAAGATGTCGCCGACCGTGGTGAAGTCGCTCGACGGATGCACGTGCGGGTAGATGCACACGTCGCGATCGGCCGGGTCGGTGGTCTGCGCGAGACGCGGGAAGCGCTCGCCGGGTGCGCGGTAGGCATGCTCGTAGTGCTCGAACAGCACCTCGCAGGCCGCGGTCAGGTTCGGCGCCCAGTACTGCGCCTGGCCGTTGGGGCCCATGACGCGGTCGTAGCCGCCGATGCCGAAGTTGTCCTCGGCCGAGACACCACCGGAGTAGTCCAGCGACTGCTTGCCGGTCAGCACCATCGCGCTGTCCGGGGTCATCACGAGGATGCCCTTGGTGTGCATGAGCATCGTGGCCTCGGCGTTCCAGTAGGGCTGGGCGCCGACGTTGATGCCGGTGACGACGACGTTGATCTCGCCACCGTGCTGGGTGAACGTGATGATCCGGCGCAGGCCGCGCGAGACCCAGTCCATGTTCTCGGTGCCGGAGTTCATCGAGATGGTCGCACCCGAGGACAGCGCGAACCACTCGACCGGCACGCCGAGTTCCTCGGCGAGGTCGATGCCGGCGACGACGCGCGCGCACTCCGCCTCGGCCACCGTGCCCAGCGCCTTGGTCGGGTCACCGAACAGCCCGACACGGGTCATGCCCTCGGGGTAGCGCGGGGTCGGGGTGGACACCAGGCCGACGATCAGGCCGGCCTTGTTGCGCCCGTACGGCCGCTCGACCGGGACGAGCTTGCCGGCATCGTCGAGGTCGTACTCGGTGAACGTGCCCTCCGCGC
Organism: Aldersonia sp.; assembly: GCA_036524855.1. Classification (GTDB taxonomy): domain Bacteria; phylum Actinomycetota; class Actinomycetes; order Mycobacteriales; family Mycobacteriaceae; genus Aldersonia. Next base: position 1,686 of record DATDBL010000231.1, read on the forward strand.
CCGTCAGGATCGGAATCAGCTCGTACGGGTACACCGTGCCGCGGGCGCGGGAGCGCTGGACCTTCTGGGTGTATTCGTCGAGCGGGCGCATCGGCTCGGTCGGCGGCTCGGTGATGTTGACGACGACACCGGCGCCGGCGCGGTAGGAGAACCGGATCGCCAGTTCCCGCACCGATCCGTCCGCGGACTCGCGGAACCGGCCCACCACCTGCACCTCTTCCAGGCCCGCACCCACCGTCAGCGGAGCGATGTGCCCGGCGATGGACTCGACCTGCGGCAGCGGCACGTCCAGGATCGGCCAGACGTAGAGGACCACCCGGTTGTTGTCGAGGCGGCGGCTGCCGCGCCGGGCCTGCTCGCGGCGGATGCCGTTCATGCACGCCGACAGCGCACGCTCGATCGCAGGGATCGTGACGATCTCGCCGGCCTCGTCGCGCTGGACCGTGACGTCGCGGACCTCGGCCATGGCCACCAGTCGCTGGTCCGAGGAGTTCTCCTTGGCGACGATGTGGAACAGGTAGGTGTCCGCCGGCGCGGCGAGCCGGGTGCCGTCGAAGTTCTTCAATCGCCACAGATTCACGCGCTGACCGGTCAGCGGATGCATGTCGCGGATGATCCGGTCCTCGCCGAGGCCGTCCTTCGGATCGGCCGACACCGGGCGGAACGTCACGAACCTGACGTCCGTGTCGCCCTTGCCGACGATGGTCAGCGTGGTCCGCCGCCACGACGCGGTGGCCGGGTAGGCGGACAGCTTCTCCTGCAGCGCCGCGACAAGTTCGTCGCCGTCGGCCGGGCCGTCGACCCAGCGCAGGTAGATGTCGGCCACCAGGTTCAGCGGCTTCGGCCCGGCGATCTCGTCGATCTGGGCGAGGGTGGTCTGCAACGTCTCCGGGGTGCTGAGCGTGGAGACGAGGTTCATCCGCTCCCCGGCGAGGTCGTACGAGGCCGTCACGTAATGGTTTTCGCCTACCCCGAAGGACTTGTAGTCCTCCAGCTGACGAATCCGGTAGTACTGCCGCGTGATCGCCTCGAGCAGCGGTGTCCCGTCGCCGGTCCACTTGGACAACAGGCCGGTCAACGGCTCGGCAGACTGGACCAGCGCGTCGATGCGTTCCTGGTAGTCCGGGGCGTCGGGTTGCTCGATGAGGTACTGCAGGCTGCCGCGCACCCCGTCGTACACCTGGCCGCGGGCCTTGCGGATCTGCGGCTCGACGAAGTAGCGGAAGCGCAGGTTGCGGGCGATGTCGCCGATCACCGGGTAACGCACCTGGGTGGCGGCGATGAGCCGGTCGAGCACGTCGCTGACTGCGCTCGCGGTGTCGCTGGTGGGCGACTGGTCGGCGAGCCGGCTCTCGAGCAGGCCGGCGACGACGGGCACCTGGTTGTCGATCCGCTGCAGCGCGAGGTACAGGCGGTACACCGCGTCCTCGAGTTCACTCGAGTGCTCGAGTTCGGTGACGTCGTAGTGCCGCAGCGCCCGCAGCAGGCGCGAGCGGAACGAGTCCGGCAGCCCCTCGACGTCGACGTCGAGCGAGAGCAGGTAGGAGTGGAAGTGCTCACGCGGGCTGTGCACCGACTCGGTGAGGTCGACTTCGTCGATCGTCGGCCGGCTGCGCGACATGTCGCAGACGTCGGCAAAGGTGTTGAGCAGGTCGCGTTCGGCCTTGTTCAGTTCGGCGTCGTCGCGGGGCAGTTCGGCGCGTAGCGCCTCGTACTCCTTGAGCAGCGCGCGGGCGCGTTCCGCGCTCACGTCGTAGCCGGTGATCATCGCCTCGAAGGCCACCAGGTGCGACAACGCGGCGGCACGGGTGTCGACGCCCGCGTCCGCCGGCACGGTGAACTCGACGCGGGGCGCCGGCGTGGCCGCATCCTCGGCGAGACCCATGTCGAATCCCAGTGTGCGTCGTGTCGCCTCGACCTTGTCCACCCGCAGCAGCGGCGCACCCGCGTCGACCTGCGAGTTCACGATGGCGTTGACCTCACGGACGCGACCGGCATACGGGGCGCGGACCGCGGTCTCCATCTTCATGGACTCGAGGACCACCAGCGTGTCGCCGGCCTCGACCGAGTCGCCGACGGCGACGGGCACCGCGACCACGACCGCAGGAGCGGGGGTGCGGACCAGCCCGGCCTCGTCCTGGCTGATCTGATGGCTGACGCCGTCGACCTCGACGAGATACTGCGTCGGTCCCGCGATCGACACGACCTGATGCGGCGTGGAGCCGACGGTGATGCGGAACTCGTACTCGCCGAGCTTGTCGACCTCGGCCTCGAGTTCGACGCCGGAGGTCTCGAGCCGGTAGGTGTGCGGGCCGACCTGACCCACGACGAATTTGTAGCTCTGGCCGAGGTAGCTCAGCTCGACCTTGCGGCCGATGTCGTGGCTGGCGCGGGGGCGCCCGCCACGGGCGGAGGACAGGAACCCGTTCCGCTCGTGCTTCTCCTCGGCGTCGTAGACCTGGATAGCGGCGGCGAGCAACGCCACATCGGCGAGCGAGGTCGGGCCGGTGGTGGTGCCGGCGCCGGTGCGGTCGAGCCAGCCGGTGTCCGCGGAGCCGGAGACGACCTCCTCGCGGTCGAGCAGGTTGAGCAGGAAGGACTTGGTGGTGGTGCCGCCGTCGAGCACCACGGTGGTCTCCCGCAGCGCGCGACGCAGGCGGCCCATCGCCTCGGAGCGGTCCTTGCCCCAGGCGATGACCTTGGCGACCATCGAGTCGTAGTCGGGCGGGATCACGTCACCCTCGGCGATGCCCGAGTCGACGCGGATGCCGGAACCGAGCGGCCAGCGCAGCAGCTGCACCGAGCCCGGCGCGGGGGCGAACCCGTTGTCGGCGTCCTCGGCGTTGAGCCGGGCCTCGACGGCGTGGCCCCACTCCGGCGGGCAATCGCCCTCGAGGGCGCCGCCGCCGGCGACGTGGATCTGCAACTTGACCAGGTCGAGACCGGTCGTCACCTCGGTGATCGGGTGCTCGACCTGCAGGCGGGTGTTGACCTCGAGGAAGGTGAACAGCTTCTGCTCGGGCTGGAAGAGGTATTCGACCGTCGCGGCACCGCAGTAGCCGGAGGCGCGGACCAGGTCGGCGGAGACGGAGCGCAGGTGATCGGCCTGCTCCTTGCTCATCACCGGCGAGGCGGATTCCTCGATCACCTTCTGGTTCTTGCGCTGAATCGAGCAGTCGCGGACGCCAGGCGCCCACACGTTGCCGTGCGCGTCGGCGATGACCTGGACCTCGACGTGACGGGCCTCGGTGACGAGACGCTCGAGGAACACGACGGGGTCGCCGAAGGAGCGCTCGGCCTCGCCCTGGGTGCGCTCGAGCGCAAGCTCGAGTTCGTCCTCGGCGAAGACCTTGCGGATGCCGCGGCCGCCGCCGCCGCTGCGGGCCTTGATGATGAGCGGATAGCCGATGGCCTGAGCGTGCCGACGGGCGTCGGCGCGGGTCTCGACCGGACCGCCGGACCACGGTGCGACCGGCACGCCGACCTTCTCGGCGAGCAGCTTGGCCTCGACCTTGTCACCGAGCAGGCGCATCGCCTCGGGCGAGGGGCCGATGAAGGTGATGCCGAGCTTGCCGCACAGTTCCGCGAAGTCCGGTTGCTCCGCGACGAAGCCCCAGCCGACCCACACCGCGTCGGCCTTCGACGCGACGAGCGCACGCTCGAGCACGCCGTAGTCCAGGTACGCCGACCCGGATGCGGGCTTCTCCAGCACGACGCCCTCGTCGGCCTGCCGAACGAAGAGTGCGCGGCGCTCGGCCTCGGTGTGCAGCGCGACCGTGCGGATGTTGTAGTCGTACTCGGCGTTCAACTCGCGTACAGCCTTGATCAGGCGTACCGCCGCCTCGCCGCGGTTGACTATCGCGATCCGTTCGAACATCAACTTGCCGCCGTCCTCAATGGTGTGTGTGCTCGGTCCTGCTCATTGTCTGGCAACGCCGACGAGCGGGTGACTGCATTCGTGCAAAAACGGGCGATGCCGTTCGATCGACGCGCGCAAGCCACGCTTGACCCCGAGCGGGGTGCGTGATCGCGTCGAGCCGAACGGCTCGTCAACATGCGCCGGTGCCTGCTGCCGTTGCGCGCCACGCCGCAGAAAAACTCAACCCCCGCGGCTTGGCCCGTCGGGATAGAGGATGCAGCATTTATCGAGCCGTGTCATCCCTTGATCACCTGTGAGACTGGTTAACTCTCACGGCTTTCGATCTTGATTTTCTCAACGTTGTGGGAGCTCAGCGACTTTCGATCCAAGTTACCCGTGGGTAGTCGAAAGTGTGATCTTGGCCCGGATTTCGTACTCACGAGTAAGGTTGTGCCGGTTGGATTTTCCCTCGGGTGCTGGGCGGGCGACCAACTCATCGGCAGGGCTCGAAGTTACCGGCGAGTATGCGTTTCGTGGCGTGACCAGGGTCACCGTCCGCGCAGGTGGTCGATCTCGCGGCGCTCGCGTTTGGTGGGTCGGCCGGCGCCGCGGTCGCGTTGCGGGATCGCGGCGACCAACTCCGGTTCGGGCGGGGGCGGGCTGTGGTCGGCGTAGCACTCGGCAGCGATCGCCGCGCCGACCCGCTTGGCGATGATCCGCTCGACGACGACGATCCGCTCGCGCCCGCCGACGCGGACCCGGATCTCGTCGCCGATCTTCACCGGTTGCGCGGGCTTGGCCGCCGCGTCGTTGACCCGCAGGTGCCCGCCCCGGCACGCGGACGCGGCGGCGGAGCGGGTCTTGAAAAGCCGAACCGCCCACGTCCAGGAATCGACGCGGGCGGTTTCGGCGGTCACTTGTCCAGCGTAGGACCCGTGAGTGGTAGGCCGAGTCTGCCGGGGCGAGCGAAGCGACGGGAGATGGTCACAGACTCGTCAACCACTCACCGGTGCGGGGGGCTAGATGCGGCGGATGGAGTAGACGCTGTACTGGCTGAGCGGGGCGTAGCCGACCGGGACGCCGTAGGTGGACGCGTGCAGGATCTGGCCGCCGCCGGCGTAGACGCCCGCGTGGCCGCCGCCGTTGGTGACGACGATGTCGCCGGGACGCAGGTCGCCGAACGCGATCGGGGCGCCGACGTTCGCCTGCTCGAAGCTCGTGCGGGGGAGGCCGACGCCGGCCTGGCGGTAGGCCCACTGGACGAAGCCGGAGCAGTCGAAGGCGTTGGGACCCGAGGATCCGTAGGCGTAGCTGGCGCCGACCTTGGTGCGGGCGGCGTCGAGGGCGCGCTCGCCGGCCGATTGCGCGATGATCGGCGCGGGCGGGGCGAGCGGGGGGAGGCCGGGGATCTCCGGGACGTCGAAGGTCCCGACACCGGGAATCTCGAGGGGGGCGG
>DATDBL010000232.1:0-19702 GCA_036524855.1 Aldersonia sp.
CGGTCGCGGTCGCCGAGCGTCGGCTCGAGTTGACCGGACAGGTCGACGAAGGTCGGGTAGACGTCGGGGTGGTTGGTCGCCAACTGCAGTGCACACGTGCCGCCGTAGGACAGCCCACCGACCGCCCACGCGCTCGGGTCGGTGTTCACCTGCAGGTTCGCCTTGATCCAGGCCGGCACGTCGGTGGCGAGGTAGGTGTCCACATTGCCCAGCGGCGAGTCGACGCACAGCGGGTTCGCCATCGCCGACCCGGTGCCGTCGGCGACCACCACCACCGGCGCGAGTCCCTTGTGTTGCAACGCGTAGGTGTTCATCGTCGAGACGAGCTCACCCCCCTTGAGCCAGTCGCTGGGCTCACCGGGTTGTCCGGCCAGCAGCACGAGCACCGGCAGCAGCGGCCGCGGGTCGGTGAAGTACGCGGGCGGCAGGTAGATCTGCGCGGGGCGGGCGTCGAACCCGGAGGCCGTGCCGGGAATCGGCGCCTCGGTCGTCCGGCCGAGCGCCGGTTGGCCGGCGGGCGGATCCCAGTGCTCCTCGAGCGGTCGGCCGCTGACCGGGTTCGCCGTCGGGCCGGGAACCGCGGCGAAGTCGATCCGGTTCTCCGCCGAGACGCCGAGGGCGTCGCCGACGGTCGGGTAGTAGGCGAAGACGACGTTGATCTGGGCGGCGACGCACGCGACGACGACGAGGGCGGCGAGCACCCCGAGGATGCGGGTGTACCAGCGGCGCGCGACCAGGATCCGCGGCACCATCAGGAGCAGCGCGGCGATCCCGATGCCGATGTAGACGTACACCTGCGTCTCGATCGGGTCGGGGAACGGTCGCCACACCTTCTCGACGATCCAGTACAGCCCCGCGGTCAGCGCGGCCGCGACGACCAGGCAGACGGGTACCGCCCGCAGCAGATACCGGCGCGACCGCGCGATCAGCAGCCACAGCGCACCGAGAATCCCCAGCACGAGCAGAACCGTCGGCACGGAGCCGGACACCAGCGACACCTCGGTGACGGACGTCAACGACCTTTCCCTCCACGCCCGGGAAGAGCACGATCGCCACGAGCATTACATACAGCAACCGAGTTCCCGCCGACGCCGCGAACTACGCCACCGCGAGCTACGACACCGAGTAGTACGCAATCGCGTCGGAGGGACCGTAGACTGGAGGCATGGCAGGATTGGGTGAGCTGGAGAAAGCGGTCATGGACCATCTCTGGTCCAATGCAGAACCGCAGACCGTGCGCCAGGTGCACGAGGCATTGTCGGCTCGCCGCGAACTGGCTTACACCACCGTAATGACGGTGTTGCAGCGGCTTGCCAAGAAGAACCTCGTCACCCAGCAACGGGACGATCGCGCGCACCGGTATGCGCCGGTGCACGGACGCGACGAACTGGTCGCGAGTTTGATGGTGGATGCGCTGCAGCAGGCCGACGGCAGCGACCGCGGCGCCGCGCTGGTGCACTTCGTGGGCCGGGTGAACGCGGACGAGGCGGCGGCGTTGCGGGCGGCGCTGGCCAAACTCGAGGCCGATCAGGAGGGTCAACCCCGACCGAACGGATAGGGACTGCGTGCGGCGCGTGCCTTACGCTGACCAGTGATGAACGTCGCCGCCCCGGTATTCGCCGCCCTTGCACTGGTGCTTGCGGGCCCCGTGCCAGGTCTGTTGGCGCGGTCGAAGTGGCCGCTGCAGGCTCCGCGCGCGGCACTGGTGCTCTGGCAGGCGATCATGATCACGGCCGTGCTGTCGGCGTTCGGCTCGGGGCTGGCGATCGCGAGCGAGTTGCTGGTTCCCGGCCCCGACGGGCGCCCGACGACCTCGCCGACCCGCGAGATCCACGCGCTCGGGCTGCCGGTGTGGATCGCCTACGTCGCTGTGTTCGCTGCGACCGTCCTCGTCGGCGCCCGGCTGATCCTGGCGAGCCTGCGCGTGGCGGTGCGGACCCGTCGCCGGCGTGCGCACCACCGGATGCTCGTCGACCTGCTCGACTGCACCGACTCCCCCGCCGCCGACTCGCTGCGCACCGCCGACCTGCGCGTCCTCGACCACGCCGAACCGATCGCGTACTGCCTGCCCGGCCGACGCAGCCGGGTCGTGCTGTCGGAGGGCACGTTCGCCAACCTCGACGACGACGAGATCCGCGCGATCCTCTCGCACGAGCGCAGTCATCTGCGCGCCCGCCACGACCTCGTGCTCGAGGCATTCACCGCGGTGCATGTCGCGTTCCCCCGATTCGTCCGCAGCCGGTCCGCGCTCGGCGCGGTGGAGCTGCTGGTGGAGCTGCTCGCCGACGACCACGCGGTCCGAACGACCGGACCGCGCCCGCTGGCCCGGGCCCTCGTCGCGTGCGCCGGGTCGAGCGCCCCCGCCGGTGCGCTGGGCATCGGCGGAGCGAGCACGCTGCTACGCATCCAGCGACTCGGCGACCCGCTCGCACAGTCGCGGATCACCGTCGCCGCCTACACCGCGGCGTTCGCGATCGTCGTGGTCCCGACCGTCGCGGTCGCGCTGCCGTGGCTGGTCGAGTTGCACCGCCTGCTGCGCGGGTAGGACGGGCACAGGACGCTGCACGGCACCGGGTGCCGTCTGCAAAGCTGTACCGCATGACCTCCACCGAACCCCGCGCGCAGATCGGCGTGACCGGCCTCGCCGTCATGGGCTCCAACATCGCTCGCAACTTCGCCAGCCATGGTCACACCGTCGCGCTGCACAACCGCAGCGTCGCGAAGACCGATGCGCTGCTGGCCGAGCACGGCGGCGACGGCGACTTCGTCCGCACCGAGTCGATGGAAGAGTTCGTCGGGGCGCTGCAGAAGCCGCGCCGGGTGCTGATCATGGTCAAGGCCGGCGACGCTACAGACGCGGTGATCGAGGAACTCGCGGCGGTGATGGAAACCGGCGACATCATCATCGACGGCGGCAACGCCCTCTACACCGACACGATCCGCCGTGAGGCGTCACTGCGCGAACGCGGCCTGCACTTCGTCGGCGCAGGTATCTCCGGTGGTGAGGAGGGCGCGCTCAACGGACCGTCGATCATGCCCGGCGGGCCGAAGGAGTCCTACGAGGCGCTCGGGCCGCTGCTCGAGTCGATCGCCGCGCAGGTCGACGGCACCCCCTGCTGCACCCACATCGGCCCGGACGGGTCGGGCCACTTCGTCAAGATGGTGCACAACGGCATCGAATACGCCGACATGCAGCTGATCGGCGAGGCGTACAACCTGTTCCGTGACGCGCTCGGCTACGACGCCGGCCAGATCGCCGACGTGTTCGCCGAGTGGAACACCGGCGACCTCGAGAGCTACCTGGTCGAGATCACCGCGGAGGTGCTGCGGCAGACGGACGCCAAGACCGGCAAGCCGCTCGTCGACGTCATCGTCGACGCCGCCGAGCAGAAGGGCACCGGCCGCTGGACCGTGAAGTCCGCGCTCGATCTCGGCATCCCGGTGACCGGGATCGGCGAGGCGGTGTTCGCCCGTGCGCTGTCCGGGTCGCGACGCCAGCGCGCCGCCGCGAAAGGGCTGGCGTCCGGCACACTTGCTGCCAAGCCGACCGACGCCGCGCAGTTCACCGAGGACATCCGGCAGGCGCTGTACGCGTCCAAGGTCGTCGCGTACGCGCAGGGCTTCGACCAGATCGCCGCGGGCAGCGTGGAGTACGACTGGGGTGTCAACCCCGGCGACCTCGCGACCATCTGGCGCGGCGGGTGCATCATCCGGGCCCGCTTCCTGAACCGGATCAAGGACGCCTACGCGGAGAACCCCGACCTGGAGAGCCTGATCCTCGCACCGTACTTCCGCGCGGCCGTCGAGAACGCGATCGACGGCTGGCGCCGCGTGGTCTCCACCGCGGCGCGACTCGGTATCCCGGTGCCGGCGTTCGGTTCGTCGCTGTCCTACTACGACGCGCTGCGGGCCGAACGCCTGCCCGCCGCGCTGACCCAGGGGCAGCGCGACTTCTTCGGGGCGCACACCTACGAGCGCATCGACGCGCCCGGAAAGTTCCACACGCTGTGGAGCGGCGACCGCAGCGAAGTCGACGCGGGCTGACCCTGCATGGGTGACCTCCCGGTCGCCTCGATCGTCTGCGCGTTCGGCGCTGCTCTGCTGTTCGCGATCGCCGCGGTCGCCCAGCAGACCGCCGCGGCGAACGTGCGCGAGGACCAGTCGCTCGTGCGCGAGCTGGCCCGCAGCCCCCGATGGTGGGCGGGCCTGGTCGGCGACGGCGGCGGGTACGTGCTGCAGGCGGTGGCGCTGGCGCTCGGGTCGGTGCTGGTGGTGCAGCCGATCCTGGTGACCGCGCTGGTGTTCGCGCTGCCGCTGTCGGCCCGGTTTTCCCACCGCGCGGTGGGCGCGCGGAACTGGTCGCTGGCGGCGGCGCTGTGCGTGGCGCTCGCGGTGTTCCTGGTGATCGGCAACCCGACCGAGGGCGACGGCGGTGCCCCGTTCTCGGACTGGGCGCTGCCGCTGGCGATCCTGCTTGCCATTGTGACGGCAGCGGCGCTGCTCGCTTCGCGCCGCATCGACCCGGGCCGGCGCGCGCTGCTGCTCGGCACCGCCGGCGGCCTGCTGTTCGGCCTGGCCGCCGCGCTGACCCAGTACGTCACCGGACTGCTCGGGCACGGCCTGGCGCACCTGCTCACCAGTTGGCAGACCTGGGCGCTCGTCGCCTCCGGCGCGGTCGGGCTGTATCTGCAGCAGCGCGCCTACCAGGTGGGGCCGCTGACGGCGTCGCTGCCTGCGGTGACGGTCGGCGAACCGATCGCGGCCGCCTACATCGGCATGACCGTGCTCGACGAGCGGCTGCGCGCGGTCGGCGGCGGCCTGCTCGTCACGATCGCAGCCGTGGTGGTGATGTGTGTGACCGCGGTCGCGCTGTCGCGTTCGGAGGCGGTCGGCTGATCGGGCCGCGGGTAGCATGGCACGACGTGCAGTTTCTTCCCGGCCAGCAGCCGCCCCACGATCTGACCTACGACGATGTCTTTCTGGTCCCGAACAAGACCGAGGTGGCCTCGCGGTTCGACGTCGATCTCGGCACGGTCGACGGTTCCGGCACCACCATTCCGATCGTCGTCGCGAACATGACCGCGGTCTCGGGTCGGCGGATGGCCGAGACGGTCGCGCGCCGCGGTGGTCTGGTGGTGTTGCCGCAGGACCTGCCGAGCGCCGCGGTCGCAGAGACCGTCGCGTTCGTGAAGAGCCGCCACCTCGTCGCGGACACGCCGGTGGCGCTCGGTCCCGACGACTCCGTGTCCGACGCCGTCGCGCTGGTGCACAAGCGCGCGCACGGCGCCGTCGTCGTGGTCGAGGACGACCGGCCGGTCGGTGTGGTCACCGAGACGGCATGCGCGGGCGTGGATCGGTTCGCCCGGCTGCGTTCGATCGCGGCGACCGACTTCGTCACCGCGCCGGTCGCGACCTCGCCGCGCGGCGTGTTCGATCTGCTCGACGGGGCGCACGCCGACCTCGCCGTGCTCACCCACGACGACGGCACCCTCGCCGGGGTGCTCACCCGCACCGGCGCGGTCCGTGCCGGCATCTATCGGCCCGCGGTCGACGCGAACGGCGCACTGCGCATCGCCGCCGCGGTCGGCATCAACGGGGACGTGCCGGCGAAGGCGAAGGCGCTCGTCGACGCCGGTGCCGACCTGCTGGTGATCGACACCGCACACGGGCACCAGATGAAGATGCTCGACTCGCTGCGCGCGGTTCGTGCACTCGACCTCGGAGTACCCCTGGTGGCGGGCAACGTCGTCTCCGCGGCCGGCGCCCGCGACCTCGTCGAGGCCGGTGCCGACATCGTGAAGGTCGGCGTCGGGCCCGGCGCGATGTGCACCACCCGGATGATGACCGGCGTCGGCCGGCCGCAGTTTTCCGCGGTCGCCGAGTGTGCCGCGGCCGCCGCCGAACTCGGCGCGCACGTCTGGGCCGACGGCGGGGTGCGCCACCCCCGCGACGTCGCCCTCGCCCTCGCCGCGGGCGCGTCGAACGTGATGATCGGGTCGTGGTTCGCCGGGACGTACGAATCACCCGGCGACCTGCACGTCGACCCGTCCGGCGTCGCGTACAAGGAAAGCTTCGGGATGGCGTCCAAGCGCGCCGTCGCCGCTCGGACCGCCACCGACAGCGAGTTCGACCGCGCCCGCAAGGCCCTGTTCGAGGAAGGCATCTCGTCGTCGCGGATGCGGCTGGATCCGGAACGGCCGGGTGTCGAGGATCTCATCGATCACATCTGCTCCGGCGTGCGCAGCACCTGCACCTACGCCGGCGCCCGTACCGTGCCCGAACTGCACGAACGCGCGATCCTCGGGGTGCAGTCGGCCGCCGGATTCGCCGAGGGACGCCCGCTGCCGGCGGGTTGGTGAGCTGAACCTGTCCGATTCGACCGTAGACTTGCATTCTCTGCTCCGTGAGAGAAAGGACAGCGGTGCCCGCGGCACCCGATACCGCCGGCGGTTCGCCCGCCACCCGTGAGACCCCCGACGACACCGCATCGGAGGGCTCCTCTACCGAGCCGGGTGACAAACCCGGCGCCACTGCTCGACTCGCGATGAACTCCGGAACCTGACGTGGACATCGCACTGACCATCCTCAGCCTGGTCGGCTTCGTCGCGTTGACCGCCGGCACTGCGATCTTCGTCGCCGCCGAGTTCTCGCTCACCGCACTGGAACGCAGCACGGTCGACGCCCACGCCCGCGACGGCGACGCCCGCGCCCGGCTGGTGCAGAAGGCGCACCGCACGCTGTCGTTCCAGCTCTCCGGTGCCCAGCTCGGCATCACGATCACCACCCTCATCACCGGGTATCTCGCCGAGCCGGTGCTGGCCCGATACTTCCGCCCGGCACTCGAGGCCACTGGCCTGTCCGTCGGTGCCGCCGAGGGCATCGCGCTGGCGTTGGCGCTGATCCTCGCGACGTCGCTGTCGATGATCTACGGCGAACTCGTGCCGAAGAACATCGCGATATCGAAACCGCTTGCGACCGCGCGCTTCGCGGCCGGACCGCAGGCCTGGTTTTCGATGGTCTTCCGATGGGCGATCAACTTCCTGAACGGCGCCGCGAACTGGGTCGTGCGCCGCCTCGGCATCGAACCCGCGGAGGAGTTGCGCTCGGCGCGTTCCCCGCAGGAGCTCGGCTCGCTGGTGCGCACCTCCGCGCGGCGCGGATCGATCGACGAACCGACCGCCCAGCTGGTCGCCCGCTCCCTCGAGTTCGGCGAGCGCAGCGCGGAGGAGCTGATGACGCCGCGGGTCAAAATCGAGACGCTGGAAGTGGACGACACCGTCGCCGACCTGATCGCGGCCGTGGCGCGCACCGGTTACTCGCGCTTCCCCATCGTCGCCGGCGACCTCGACGACACCGTCGGCGTGGTGCACGTCAAGGACGCCTTCTCCGTCCCCGCCGACGGTCGGCTGCGCAGGGAGCTGGGCGCGATGGCCCGCAAGGTGCCGATCGTCCCCGCCAGCCTGGACGGCGACGCCGTCATGGAACGGGTCCGCGCGGACGGCATGCAGGTCGCGCTGGTCGTCGACGAATACGGCGGCACCGCAGGCATGATCACGATGGAGGACCTCATCGAGGAGATCCTCGGCGACGTGCGCGACGAACACGACGAGCCCGACCTCGACGTCGCCCGCGTCGGCGACGGCTGGAGTTGTTCGGGGCTGCTGCGAATCGACGAGGTGTCGAGGGCGACCGGATACGCCGCCCCCGAGGGCGAGTACGAAACGCTGGGCGGGCTGGTGCTGCGCCACCTCGGCCGCATCCCCACCCAGGGCGACGAGGTCGCACTGCCGAGCGCGAACACGATGGAGAACGAATCGGACGGCGGGTGGATCGCGCGCGTGCAGCGTATGGACGGGCGGCGCATCGACCGGGTGCTGCTGACACCGGTGCCGCCCGAGGTGCTGGCCAGCTCCGTCGACCCGCAGGAGCGTGGGCACCGTGGGTGACCTGTGGGGCGTGCTGCTCGCCATCGCGCTGCTGCTCGCGAACGGCTTCTTCGTCGGCGCCGAGTTCGCGCTGATCTCGGCGCGCCGCGACCGGCTCGAGGCGCTCGAGGCCCAAGGCAAACGCCGCGCCCGCACGGTGATCGAGGCCGGCGCGCAGCTGTCGATGATGCTGGCGGCCGCCCAGTTGGGCATCACGATCTGTTCCATCCTGCTCGGCCGGGTCGGCGAGCCGGCGATCGCGCATCTGATCGAGCGACCGATGGACTTGTTCGGCATGCCGGACGAGTTGCTGCATCCGATCGGGTTCACGCTGGCGCTCGGCATCGTCGTGGTGCTGCACATCGTGATCGGCGAGATGGTGCCGAAGAACATCGCCCTGGCCGGCCCGGAGCGGGTGGCGCTGCTGCTGACCCCGGTGCATCTGGCCTGGATCAAGGTCGCGCGCCCGCTGATCTGGTTCTACAACGTGTGCGCGAACCTGACCCTGCGGGCGATGCGGATCGAGCCGAAGGACGAACTCGAGGGCACCGTGTCGGCGATCGAGTTGTCGGAGATGATCGGCGAATCCCGCTCCGAGGGCCTGATCGACGAGGAGGAGCATCGCCGACTCACCCAGGCGCTCGAGACCGCCGGGCGTACCGTCGGGGATGTGCTGATCCCGCTGGACAAGGCACGCTGCGTCCCCCTGGTCGGGGACGGGGTGACGCTCGGCTCGATCGAGCAGGCGGTCACCGAGACGGGGTACTCGCGTTACCCGGTGCGCAGCCAGGACGGGTCGCTGGCGGGGTATCTGCACCTCAAGGACGTGCTCGACGAGATCGCGGACGAGTCGGTCGGGCCGGAGACGGTGATTGCGCGCTCCGAGATCCGCCCGCTGCCGCGCATCGGGATCCAGACCCCGCTCAACGAGGCACTGGCCCGGATGCGGCGTGCCCGTAGCCATCTCGCGGAGGTCGGCGACGGCGCCGGGGCCGTCGCGGGGGTCGTCGCACTCGAGGACCTGGTCGAGGAGTTCGTCGGCACGGTCCGCGACGGCACCCACCTGATCACCGACGTCGTGCCCGGGCGGGGCGAGCAGAGGGCATGACGGTCCTCGCGGAACCGGACTGGACGGCCCGGGCGGCCCGGCACCGCGAGCGTGTGGCCGCGCTGATCGGCCCCTACCTCGCGGCGCGGCGGACGGGGACCCGGCATCCGGTGATCGACTTTCTGTTCACCTACTATCCGTACCGGCCGGCGCAGCTGGAACGGTGGCACCCCGGGTTCGGCGTGCTGCTCACCGGCGGCGAATACGCGTCGTCGCGCGGATACTGCACCGCGACCCGCGACGCCGTCGATGGGGTCACCGTCGACCCGGCGTATCTGCGCCGGCGGCGCGACACGCTGCGCTGGACGGTCGATCTGCTCGCCGCGACCGCGTCGCGACCAGCCCGGCTGGGCTGCTTCGGGCTGCACGAGTGGGCGATGGTGTACCGCAGCGACCGACCGCGGCACCAGGTGCCGTTGCGGCTCGGGCGCGCCGGCACCGACGCCGTCGTCGAGTCGATGCCGTTGCGCTGCACCCACTACGACGCGTACCGGTTCTTCACCGCCGCCGCCGCGCCGCGCAATGCGGAGCCGCTCAGCCGCGACCGGCAGTTTCGGTCCGAGCAGCCGGGCTGCCTGCACGCGACCATGGACCTGTACCGGGTGACGGTGAAGCTGATGCCACTGCTCGATTCGGACCTGCTCGCGGACACCTTCGAACTGGCCTACACCGCGCGCGAACTCGACATGCGGGCCAGCCCGTACGACCTGTCCGGCTACGGCTACACGCCGGTGCAGATCGAGACCCCGGCCGGTCGCGCGCAGTACGTGCGCGAGCAGCAGAAGATCGCATCCCGCGGCGACGTGCTGCGCGCGACGCTGCTGGAGCGCTGCCGCGGCCTTTTAGCGGCCTGACTCACCGCACGGGACCAGGCGGCGGATCGTGCGGCGCGAGCACCGCGCCGATGTTGTGGTATAGCGTGTCCGCCTCGTTGCGGTAGTTGCCCTGTGCGTCGAACGCGGCCTCGTCGTAGGTGACGGCCACGGCGATCGCCACCTTGTCCGAGGGCAGGTAGCCCATCGCCGCGGCGTAGCCGGCGAAGAGCGGGTTCTGCACGAGCCAGTTGCCGTTGTGCACGATGCCGAGGCCGTAGGCGTAGTCGAAGGAGTTGGCGTGACACGTCGGGCAGCCGGGGACGTCGCTGCTGTGCCCGATCAGGTCGGTCGTGGTCATCGCCGCGTACGACTCGGGGGTGAGCAGCTTGCCCGTGCCGATCGCGATTGCGGAGTCGTGCACGTCGTCGATGCTGGTGGTCTGGATCGCGCCGTGGGTGATGGTCCACGACGGGTTCCAGAAGCTCGACTCCTCGTAGAACGACTGCCCGTTCGGGATCTGCAGCGCGGCGCGCCGCTCGGAACTGAAGGCGTGCAGAGCCGGCTCGGGAATCTCGGCGGTGAGTGAGGCGACGGTGTCGTCGAGACCCAGCGGCCCGAGCACCTCCTCTTGCAGCAGTTTGTCGACGGGTTTGCCGGTGATCTTCCCGAGCGCCAGGCCGAGGATGACGTAGTTGGTGTGCGCGTAGTTCCAGTTGGTGCCGGGCTCGTAGTACAGCGGCTTGTCGAGCGCGTAGCCGAGGATCTCGTCGGTTGTCCAGGCCCGGAACGGGTCCGCGTAGAGCGCGTCGTCGAACGGTTGATTGCCGAGCACGTAGTCGGCGTATCCAGAGGTCATCTGCGCGAGTTGGCCAAGCGTCACCCGGTCGGCGTACGGGATGTCGGGCAGCCACTGCGAGAGCTTGTCGTCGAGTCGGACGGTGCCCTCGTCGACGAGTTGCAGTAGTGCCGTTGCGACGTAGGAGATGGCGACCGCGCCGTTGCGGAACCGCATATCGGTGGTCGCGGGCACGCCGGTCATCGATTCGCCGAACGCCTGGGTGAGCACGTCCTGGCCGTCGACGCTCACCCGGACGATCACCGCCCGCAGGTGTGCGGAGTCCATGGTGTCCTGCACGACCTTGCGGACCGCGTCCGTCTGCGCGGAGCCCGCGGTCGGGGTGGGCGAACTCGTGCCGGACGTGGGTGCCGCGGTGTCGTTCGACGAGCAGGCAGCCAGAAATCCGGCTGCGCAGACGCAGGCGAGCAGTGCCCGGGCGATGATCATGAGCGATCGTCGCAGACAGCGGCGGCGGGCGAGGGCGGATCGGGCGAAGCCGTCGCGGAGGTGGCCCGTACGATCGCAGGCGAGACGGCGCAGCGCAGAGTGTCAGCGCTGTAGGCAGAGTAATTCAACGAGGAGTGAGGCGTTCATGTCCGAGCGGGTCCAGGTCGGTGGTCTACAGGTCGCCAAGGTGCTCTACGACTTCGTCGAATCGGAGGCGCTTCCCGGCACGGGTGTAGCCTCTGCGGACTTCTGGGCCGGCGCCGACAAGCTGATCGCCGACCTCTCCCCCCGCAACCGGGAACTGCTCGCCAAGCGTGACGAGATCCAGGGCAAGCTCGACGCCTGGCACGACGAGCACCCAGGCCCCGGCTACGACAAGGCCGCCTACAAGGCCTTCCTGCGCGAGATCGGCTACCTGCTCGACGAGCCGGCGCCGTTCGCGATCACCACGGAGAACGTCGATGAGGAGATCACCACCACCGCGGGGCCGCAGCTGGTGGTGCCGGTGATGAATGCGCGCTTCGCGCTCAACGCCGCCAACGCGCGCTGGGGTTCGCTCTACGACGCGCTCTACGGCACCGACGCGATTGGGGAGGACGGCGGCGCCGAGCGCGGCAGCGGATACAACAAGGTGCGCGGCGACAAGGTCATCGAGGTCGCGCGCAACTTCCTCGACGAGGGGGCACCGCTGGCGTCCGGCTCGCACGTCGGGAGCACAGGCTACGCCGTCGTCGACGGGGCGTTGCAGGTCACCCTGGCCGACGGCAGCACCACCGGTCTGGCCGACCCCAGCGAGTTCGTCGGTTATCGGGGCGACCCGACCGCGCCGACGTCGGTGCTGCTGCGGCATCACGGCCTGCACGTCGACATCGAGATCGACCCGGAGTCACCGATCGGTAAGACCGACGCGGCCGGGGTCAAGGACGTCGTGCTCGAGTCGGCGGTCACCACGATCATGGACTTCGAGGACTCGGTCGCCGCGGTCGACGCCGACGACAAGGTGCTCGGCTACCGCAACTGGCTCGGGCTGATGAAGGGCGACCTCGCCGAGGAGGTCGACAAGGGCGGCAAGACGTTCACCCGGACGATGAACCCCGACCGCAGCTACACCGCCGCGGACGGCTCCGGCGAGCTGACCCTGCACGGACGGTCGCTGTTGTTCGTGCGCAACGTCGGTCACCTGATGACCAGCGACGCGATCCTCGACGCCGACGGCAACGAGGTTCCCGAGGGCATCCTCGACGGCCTTTTCACCTCGCTGATCGCGCTGCACGACCTGCGTGGCAACACAACTCGTGGCAACAGCCGCACCGGGTCGGTGTACATCGTGAAGCCGAAGATGCACGGGCCCGAGGAGGTCGCGTTCACCGACGAACTCTTCGGCCGCGTCGAGGAGGTGGTCGGCCTGCCGGCCAACACCCTCAAGGTCGGCATCATGGACGAGGAGCGCCGCACCACCGTCAACCTGGCGCGCTGCATCCAGGCCGCGCAGGCCCGAGTCGTGTTCATCAACACCGGCTTCCTCGACCGCACCGGCGACGAGATCCACACCTCCATGGAGGCGGGACCGGTCATCCGCAAGGGCGCGATGAAGCAGCAGAAATGGATCCTCGCCTACGAGGACTTCAACGTCGACACCGGTCTGGCCGCGGGCCTCGAGGGGAAGGCGCAGATCGGCAAGGGCATGTGGGCGATGCCGGATCTCATGCACGACATGCTCGAGCAGAAGATCGGCCACCCGAAGGCGGGTGCGAACACCGCCTGGGTGCCGTCGCCGACCGCCGCGACCCTGCATGCGCTGCACTACCACAAGGTGGACGTGTTCGAGCGCCAGGCCGAGATCGCCAAGGGCGGCCGGCGCGCTACGGTCGATGACGTCCTCACGATTCCGCTTGCGCCCGCGCCGGATTGGACCGAGGAGGAGAAGCGGAACGAACTCGACAACAACTCGCAGTCGATCCTCGGCTACGTCGTGCGCTGGATCGACGACGGCGTCGGCTGCTCCAAGGTGCCCGACATCAACGACGTCGCCCTGATGGAGGACCGCGCCACGCTGCGGATCTCGAGCCAGCTGGTCGCAAACTGGCTGCGCCACGGCGTCGTCACGGAGGATCAGGTGATCGAGAGCCTGAAGCGGATGGCGCCGGTCGTGGACCGCCAGAACGCGGGCGACCCAGCCTACCGTCCGCTGGCCCCCGACTTCGACACCAACATCGCCTTCCAGGCCGCGAAGGACCTCATCCTGCTCGGCACCAAGCAGCCCAACGGCTACACGGAGCCGATCCTGCACCGCCGTCGGCGCGAGTTCAAACGCGCTTCGCGCCGGTGAGCCAGTGGTTGTGGAGTCCAGAAACTCCATAATCACTCACGACCCTGCGCAGCCCGCCGCGTCCAGCCCGAGTCCACAAGCTACGCCAAGTACAGCGCTGGAGCCTGCAGTCGTAGCCCGTCTTTGCCGCGCGCTGCTGCCAGAAGCCGCCTCACGTCGTCATCTTCGTACTCGATGGCACCCTCGCTCGCGACGATGTTCTCTTGGAGAAACGTCTCAACGGTGGATGCACGTACAAGATCCGGCCCTACAAGGCACCGTGGACTCACAACAAATGTCATTAGCAGTAAGTTGTACACGCGGTCACAACCATCGCGTAGCGCTGGCTGAAAATAAGGCAGCGGCAGGACCTTTCCGCCGAGACGAGAATAGAATCGGAGGCGCGCGACCGGATCACCGTAACGTGAAACGAAATAGTGACGCGGATCTTCGACTTCACCTACAACCAGCATCGGATCGAATCGCTTGATCCATCCCTGCACCGTCGCCTGAACCATCTTGGTTCCGATCCCGCTTCCGCGCAGGCCGGGACGAACGGCGACGTACGATTCCAGGAGGACACCGCTTCCGCCGAACCATTCTCCGACCATGCCAGCCATCACAACAGCATTGGGACCGACGACCAGCGATGCGCACACGCGCTCGTCCGGGTCGGCGATGGCTTCGACCAATTCTGACCTGTCCACCAGTTCCTCGGCTGGAAAAGATGGTTTGAGAATCTCGTCGTATAGCGCGAGAAAGAGAGCAGGAGGGGCTGAGCGCTCGTCGATCACGCTAAACGTCGCGTTTCCGAAATTCATAGTTCCGCCTTCGCATCCAAAGTAGTGAGCAACCAATCACAAGAACTGCAAGCGCTGAGACGATCAGGATCTGAACCAGCTCCTGCTTGCCCGTCATATTGTTTTCGCGGTTGAAGTGCACGTCGTTGATGTACGAAGCCAATCCTGCAAGCGAAAGGAAGGCGAGGCCGAGCAAGATCTTCTGCATGACGTCCTGAGAACCCCTGGTGCTTCGTTCGTATTGGACTACGTAGAAATTGATCAGACGGTCGTACAATGAATCAACCCGATTTACCTGGGAATCGAGTTCCTTATCAATAATAGGGACGCGCGCCGCCAGAAGAAGGTTGTCGAAAAAGACGCGGTGGGCGGGCGACTGAACAAGCTCGGAGGAATGGAGTGCGGCTCGGTTGCCATGGATTCGAGCAGTGAATCCGCTCAACTCCAATCGCGTGTGTTCGAGCGTCGCACTTTGGGCATCGTTCTTCGTGACCTCGCTGCCCTCCTCCGACTCGGAACCTTCGATCTCCACAAGTAGTTTTGCATGCTCCTCATCGAGCTGACTGCGCCAGAGCCGGAGCAGTGCCGGCAGTGCAGCCGCGAACTGCGCCATCTCCACATAGTCGAGGTACACCCAGTTCGGCGATGCAGGTAGATAGAGCACGGTGGTGTTGGCTGCCCGTCCGGCGAAATCACAATCAAACCGAGTTTCGGCGAAGAGATTCGACACATTCATTGGCACCCGGCAGCAAATCCATTCTTCAAGAGTGATCGTGCTGCGGTGGATAGGCTGATACAGAAGCGATCCCGCGGCCGCGGCTATGTCGTCGTGGGTAGCAGGACGCTGTCTGCCATCGACATCGCGAACGCGGGCCGAACGCACCTCGACGATGACATGGTAGTCCGACTCGGTGTCCATTATCGGTACTATTGCTCGAGAAAGGCCCGTTCGGTCTCGAGCGTTGTCGCCGTGGCGGATGTGTTCCATAGAACGCTGCGTTGCCCGACTGGCATATTTGGCGAATCGCGCCATCCGACGGCGATCACCTGGCGCATGCGGTGATGTACTGGATTGCGTACTCACATCCATTCCGGGATCCGTCGCCGCATTCAACTCTTTCGTCAGTTCATCTGCGAGGCAGCAGACGACGTCGGACGCGTACTTTGCAAAGCCGGCCCACTCGAGGCCATTGCGCTCTGGAACTTCGCCTTCGGTCGATGGTGCAACCCATTCTGTAGCCCGCACGGGCGACTCGAGGTGGCTGCGGGCCCGAGCAGGGTTGAATACGAGTTCCGGCCCCATCCAAGCCGAACCTCGGCGCAATGCTTGGTTAACGTCGTGAAGGGTTTGTGGCAATATCGGACTTTCAATCACCACGTGATGATTCCCGAAGTCTGACAGTCGGATCTCAACCCGGTACCCGTCCAGCTGAACATAGCCCCCTGGACGACTCGGATCGCGGGCAGTGGTTCGAACCGACAACGCCGGCATCGACACAACAACCCCCGTGTAGTGCTCGCACATATGCGCAGCCGTGTCGCCGTGTCGATGGAACGCCTCGTCGAGATCAGCCGGCTGCGACCAAATATCGGTGACCTCCATCGGCGCCGCGCACACCGGGACCTGGCCAGCGATCAATCGCCCCGCACTCGCCGCCGAACTCGCCCACAGCGCGAGCGCGATCTCGCCCGTCGAGCTTGCTCGATCGAAACCGTGGAGCGCGAACGGATACACATACGTGTACTTCACCCGATTCAGATCGAGTTCTGGCACCTCCGGGGGTGAACCACACATCTTGCCGATCCGACTCCGCATTCTCGTGAGCAGGTGAAGGTGCGCGCCGAGTTCGGAGTCGTATACATCGTGTTCAAGCGGTGGCCGATTGTGGACTTGCTGGAGTGCAGTGATTGCGCGATCCAGACGGTCGGTTTCGGTTGGATTTTCGAGCATGGAACGGACCGAATTGCCGACCTCCACGAGCGCCCGATAGTAGGTACCATGAACGTCCAGGACGTGCGCAACGAGGGTGGCGAAGGCGTCCGTCGGTGCGCCTGCAAGCTCGCGCCGAAGACCCATCGCCGAATCGACAACTCGAGCTGCCTTATCCACGAAGTCATCGGGACACGAGCGATTCAGCGCCCGTTCCGTAGCCATGCAATCGATTAGCGACTTAGTGTGCCGTATGAGGATGCCGATCGGACTACTGATGGTGTCCCACATAGCGCCAACGCCGCTCCAGACATCCACGACGACGCCGATCAACTGCCCGACCGAGTAGTGGTCGAGGGTCCGCTCCCAAGCAGCGAGACACCGAGCATATACGTAGTAGGCTTGCAGAGCGGCTGTGTCCGGACGGCTTGTGGCGTTCCAGACAAGCAGCAACGTGCGCTTGAGTTCGCTTTCAGTCCGGTCATCGAGTGGTGAAGAAGTCAGAGCGTCGATCTTCTCGACGCCGATTCCATGCCGGATTGCCAAGTCGCGCGCGAAGTGGGCTTCACGCCTTCCGAACTCGCAAACGAGGGCGTCCCACTCAACCGGAGCGAGAACCGTCGCGGCCAGCGCATCATCGGGGGTGACTCCGGACGACTGCATGTCGGTGGCCGTCATAGGTGCCTCCAAGGCTCGACCTGTGCCCTCCATGATCGGGGCACACGCGTGACGAACCGCGAGTAGTCGACTACTCGAAATTCCCGACAACGTTGGCACCGGCAGCGGTACCGATGTGATTCTGTGGTCTCGTCGTGGCGGGTGGCGCACTCGACCCCCTCGAGACGGGCGCACTCGGAAGGTGTCTCGCAGTAGTTCTGCACGAAGCCACCGCTGAACTCAGATCAAGATGTACGATGCCCCGAATCCGATGCCGCGGGGGGTGCGCGATGCAAGCCACGACCATCGACGACGTGATCGACATTCTCGACACGATCGTCGCCGACACGACGGCGCGAGGCGACGAACTCGGGTACTTCGCCGCGCTCTACCGCCAGGTCACCGTCGAGGTGAAGCGCGCGATCGAACGCGGCGAGTTCGACGACAACCCGGGGATGAGCCGCTTCGACGCGCGGTTCGCAAACCGCTACTTCGCGGCCTACGACGCGTACCGGTCGGGCGGCGCACTCAGCCGATCCTGGCGGCTCGCGTTCGACCGCACGAGGTCGGGTCGGCTGCTGATCGTGGCGGACCTGCTCGTCGGCATCAACGCGCACATCAACCTCGACCTCGGGGTGGTCGCGGGTACGACGTATCGCGGGGCGGCGCTGGCGAGGTTCCACGACGACTTCGACCACATCAACACCGTCCTCGTCTCGCTGCTCCCCCGCGCCCGCGCGGTGGTCGAGCGGTTCTCGCCGCGGCTGGGCGAACTCACCGCCCTCGGCGGCGACGACCTCGCCCTGGTACTCGAGTTCAGCGTCGACGTCGCCCGCGACGACGCCTGGAACGCGGCGCGGGTCGTGTCGGTGACGCCGTCGGGCCTGCTTCCGGTGGCGACCGAAACACTCGACCGCAAGGCCACTCTCCTCGGTCGCATCGTCGCCGACCCGATCGAACCCCTCGCGTCCGTCGTGCGCCACGTCCAGGAAGCCGAGAGCACCGACGTCGCCGCGATCATCACGGCGCTCGATGCGATCGCCTAGCCTCTCAACGCTGAGCGGGGACGATGAGGTCGAGTAGCCGTGTGACATCGCCGCGGAGATCGTCGGGCGTATCGGTGTCGCCGGAGAGCCAGCGCAGCAGCGCCTGCTGGAAGGTGCCGTCGAACAGCGCGTAGGCCTGCCGACGGCCCTGCACGCACGCGACCTCGGCCAGTTCGCTGTAGCGGCTGACCACGCTCCAGATCATCTCCTCGAGCCGGGCGTCGATCTCGCGCACATCGGCGCGGAAGGAGTCTTCGAACAGGGCCTGCGCGCGCAGGTCGTACCAGAGTCGATGCATCTTCGCCTCGGCCTGCAGCGTTTCGGCCATGGCGTCGGCGAAACCGGTGGCGAGCTCGGCTGCGGTGGCCGACGTCGCGACCACCTCGTCGTAGCGGGTCGCGCATTCGGCCTTGTACAACCGGACACACTCGATGATCAGGTCGAGCTTGTCGTCGAAGTAGTAGTGCACAACGCCGTGGCTGAACTCGGAGTTCTGGGCGATCTCACGCAGGCTCGTACGCGCATATCCGAGTTCGGCGAGCGTGGCGAGCGCCGACCGCGCAAGCTGTTCGCGGCGTTCGACGAACTTGTCCGCCGGTCGCTGACGCCCCTGTCGCCCCCGCCGCCCCTCGGAAACCTGCTGCACCGACACCCGCGTCGCCCCCTCTCGCCTTCGGCTGCAAACCAGACTAGCCCGCTCTACCACTTGACAGAAACCCAAGATCAGGACGACTGTCAAAACTTCTCTTGACGACTGTCAAAATATTGCTAGATTGTGATCTGTCTCACTCCCGCGACGTCGGAGGAACCATGACCGTTTTCGATCTAACCGGCCGCGCCGCGCTCGTCACCGGCGGCGCGCGGGGCCTGGGTGCAGGCATGGCCGAGGCCCTCGCCCGCGCCGGCGCCGGCGCCGACGTCGTCATCGCAGACCGGCTCGGCGACCTCGCCGCGGAGACCGCGGAGAAGATCGCCGCCTCGGGGGTGCGGGCGATGCCCGTCACCATGAACGTCACGGTCGAGGAGGACTGGGAGCGCGCGGTCGCCACCACCGTCGAACGGCTCGGCCGGTTCGACATTCTCGTCAACAACGCGGGGATCGAACTGTCGGCGCTGCTCGTCGACGTCGACCCGGACGACCTGCGCCGCATCTTCGAGGTCAACGTCGTCGGCACGGCCCTCGGCATCAAGCACGCGTTCCGCGCCATGCGGCCCGGCGGCAGCGCAGGCGCCGGTGGCTCCATCGTCAACATCGCCTCCGTCGCCGCGACCATCGCGTTTCCCGGCATCGGCGGCTACTCGGCGTCGAAGTCGGCGGTCGATCGGCTCACCCGGGTCGCGGCCGTCGAGTCCGGCAAGCTCGGCTACGGCGTCCGGGTGAACTGCGTCTACCCCGGGCTGGTCCCCACCGAGATGGGGTCCAAGCTCGCCGTCGATATGGCCGAACTGGGTCTGTGGCCCTCACCCGAGGCCGCGGTCGGCGACGTCGTCGGACTCACCCCGCTCGGTCGCCTCGGCGAGGTGTCGGACATGGCCGACGCCGTCGTGTTTCTCGCCTCCGACGCCGCGCGCTTCGTCACCGGCGCCGGCCTCCCGGTCGACGGCGGTATGGGCAGCTGAGCACCCCCCCTGCTACAGCGCCCGTACCGCCGTCTCTCAACTCCCTGTTCGAAAAGGTCCCTCCCGAAAAGGACACAGTCATGCCCGATCACAAGCCCGTCGTCGTCTACGGCGTCTCCGGTTACACCGGACGCCTCGTCTGTGAATACCTGCGCGAATTCGACATTCCGTTCGTCGCCGCCGGCCGCGACGCCAAGCGGGTGCAGGA
>DATDBL010000233.1:0-29772 GCA_036524855.1 Aldersonia sp.
CACAGCGCGAGACCGATCCGCTGACCGGCATCCGCCCACGCCGGCGCGGTCCGAACCACAAGATACACGGAACCGGCTCTGCCACACCGACTTCGGGAACCCGGCGGGCCGTATCGAGCCAGCGCGATGGTCAGACCCGGCCGCAGCAACCCGTCGGGAGCGACCCTCGGCAGGTGCCAACGCAACAGATCGGGGGCCAGCTGGCGCAGATCGGCCCGGAGTCGGGCTGCGACCTCCTGGCCGTGACTACGTGCGAGCGACCGCAAATCGACATCGACATCGAAACCTGCTGCGGCACATGCCCCCGCCCAGTCCCCGACGCTACGCCGGGCGGTCGCGGTCTCGATCATGGAGGGTGGCACGGCGAACTCACGCACGCGCAGCCAGAGGGAAAAGCGGGAATCGTCCCCATTCGTGGACCGAGTGCGCATCAGCACTCACCGTGCACGAACTGGACCCCCAATCTTTGATCAGAATGAGTCGTCATGAGTTGATCATATCGCGCACGCGCCGATCCCGCCCCTCCGCGCCTGCGCGCGCCCCGGGGAACGGAGGGTGGACGTGGACTCGTGAGTGGTTGATGAGTCGTGTCGATTCCCCGTCGCTTCGCTCGCCCTGAACGGACTGCGCTACCACTCACGGGTGCCGAGGCGGCGGGCGAGATCGTCGACGGCCTGCTCGGCGGCGGCCAGGCTGGCGCGGCCCTGCTCGGCCAGCGGGGCGAGGGGCGCGACGCGGTCGGCGAGGGTGAGTTCGGCCGTGACGACGGAGACGTCCATGCCCATCGCCGCCTCGAATACGGCACGCAGAGACGGGACGACGAAGTCGGTGCCCTCCTGCGGCGTACCCGGCGCATACGTGTTGCCGCGGCTGGACACGACGACGATCGGCTTGCCCGCGAACGGCTGCGTCGGGCCGTCGATCGGTGCGGTCAACCCGGGCACGTGCACGTAGTCGATCCACGCCTTGAGCGTCGACGGGACCGCCCAGTTGTACATCGGCGCCCCCACGACGACGACGTCCGCGGTGGTCAGCTCATCGATCAGCTTGTGCTGCAACTGTTCCGCCTCCGGTGCGGCGGTCTCCGACGCGGTTCGCAACCGCGCCGCCCAGTGCAGCGCGCTGGTCGGCAGGTGCGGCAGCGGTTCGGTGTGCAGGTCCCGCACGACGACGGTGTGGTCGGGGCCGAGGCCGCACCAGGTGTCGGCGAAGCGGGCGGTGAGGGCGCGCGAGGTCGAATTGGTCAGGTCGGCAGAGGAATCGAGCTGCAGTAGCTGCGGCACCGGGTGTCCCTTCAGTGGTGGTGGGGTTCGAGCAGTGCGGCCTGCCCGCGTCCGGGGACGCCGGCGTCGAGCCACTCCGACGTCGACTCCTCAGCGCGTTCGATCAACTCGGCGCCGTGGCCGAAGTCGGCCGGGTTCACCCGCATCGGGCACAGCGGGGGCGCGACCCGCAGATCGACCTTGTTTTCGTACTGGCGCACGTCGACGGCGAGTCGGTCGTTGATGGCGAGCGTGATGCCCTGCAGCGCCATCCCCAGCACCGTGCGTGGTGGCTCCCGCAGTTCGCACGCCGCACCGGTGGTGAGCACCCAGATGGTGTCGGCGCCGAGATCGACCGCCGCCGCGATCGGAGTGTTGTTCACGACCCCGCCGTCCATCAGCGGCCGCTCGTCGATGATGACAGTCGGCAGCAGGCCGGGGATGGCGGCACTAGCGAGCACCGCGTCGACCGCCGGGCCGTGGGCCATCGGAACGTCGCGGCCGCTGAGCACGTCGGTGGCCACCACGTGCAGCGGAATCGGTGCATCCTCGAGTCGGTCGAAGGTGATGTTGTCCTCGACGAGCCTGCGCAGGGACCGGTTCGACACCAGATGGTCCGAACGTCCGATGATCGCCTGCATGCCGGTCAGTGGACTGAACGGGAAGATGTCGCGACGGTGCAGACCACGCCAGAGGTCGGCCAGGGCGTGCATGTTCTCGACCGTCGCCCCCGACGCCAGCCAGGCGCCGTTCAGCGCGCCCACCGAGGTGCCGCAGATGACGTCGGGAGTGATGCCGCGGGCGATGAGCGCCTGTAGCATCCCGACCTGGATCGACCCGAGGCTGCCGCCGCCGGAAAGCACGAACGCTGTCGTCACCCCGGCAACCTATCAACTCGGCCTCCCCGGCATGCGGGCTCGATGGGCAACGCGGGCAAGCCGGCCGCCGGGGCCAGCAACGCCCGCCGATCAGACGTCGACGATGGCCTCGAGCGGCCGGGTCCGTGCCGCCCGGACCGCCGGCCACAGCGCGGCCAGCACGCCGACGACGGCCGAGCCGATCAGCATCGCCACCACCTGACCCCACGGCACCGAGATCAGATCGAGGCCCTGATCACGCAGAGTGCGGATGAAGCCCGCCCCGATGCCGATCCCGAGCACCACGCCGACCAGCGCACCGAACACCGCGATCAGCATCGACTCGAGGTAGATCGTCCGGCGCACCTGGGCGCGCTGCATACCGACCGCGCGCAGCATCCCGATCTCGCGGCGGCGCTCCACCACGGACAGCGCCAGCGTGTTCACGATGCCGAGGACCGCGATCACCACCGCGAGCGCCAGCAGCCCATACAACACCGCGAGCAGCGTGTCGATCTGCTGGGCCTGGGCACCCTTGAACTGCTCACGGTCCTGCACCTGCACGATCACGAACGGGTCGGTGGCCCCTTCCAGCGCGGTGCGCAGGGCGGCGAGGTCGGTCCCGGGTGCCGCGCGGACCAGGTCGAGCAGGTCGACCCGGGACGTCACCGGGGCGACCTGCTCGTACACCCCGGGCGACACCACCCAGTCGCCGAGTACCTGGTTGTTCTCGTAGACACCGGCCACCCGCACCGGGACGGCGGCGCCGTCCAGGCTGGTGAAGGTCACCGTGTCGCCGAGGCGCCAACCGCGATCGTCCGACGTCTGCTGGGACACGATCATGGTGTCGCCGCTCAGGTCGCCGCCGCCCGCGGTGTAGTCGACGGCCACCACGTCGTTCAGCGGACCGCTGACGGCGACGCCCATCACTGTGTCTTCGCTCCCAGCGGCAACGTCGACCTTGGCCATGACCATGTGAAACGCGACCACGTCGGAGACGCCCTCGACCCCGCGGGCGGCGTCGGCGGCACCCGGCGGCACGCCCACCAGCTGCGGCCCGGACAGCACGTAGTCGGCGCGCACGCCGGTGTCGATCAGCGAGTCGATGCTCGCCTTCGCCGACGAACCGAAGACTCCGATCACCGAGACCAGCATGAGCCCGAGCGTAAGCGCGAAGGCGGTCGCGGCGGTGCGCCGCGGGTTGCGCACGGCGTTGGTGCCGGCGAGGCGGCCGACCGTGCCGAACGGGCGCGCGAACACGGCACCGAGCGCGCCGACCACCGGCCGCGACAGCGCCGGGGCGGCGAGCAGGACGGCCAGGATGAGCGCGGCGGCTCCGATACCGACGGTCGACGCGGCGCCACCGCCGGTCGACTGCGCACCCAGCACGACGGCGCCGACGCCGAGCGCCCCGAGGACGATGCCGGTGATCGTGCGGACCCGCAGCGAGTCACCCACCGAGACGAATTCCTCACGCATCGCCTCCACGGGCGGAGTGCTCGCGGCGCGCCGGGCCGGGGCGTAGGCCGACAGCACGGTGACGACCACCCCGACGACCAGCGCGACGATCACGGTGCGCGGGCTCAGTTGCAGCGTGCCCGATGGGAGCCCGAGATCGAAGGCGTTCAACAGGTTCCGCAGGCCGTAGGCGAGCCCGATGCCCGCGGCGAGGCCGATCGCGCTGCCGATCACGCCGACGATCAACGCCTCGAGCACCACCGAGCGACCGACCTGGCCGCGGCTGGCGCCGATCGCCCGCAACAGCGCCAACTCGCGCAGGCGTTGGGCGACGATCATGGAGAACGTGTTGTAGATGATGAACGTGCCGACCAGTAGTGCGATCGCGCCGAAGGCGAGCAGGAAGTAGTTGATGAATTTCAGCGCCTGCTGGATCTCGGCGAGTTGCTCGTCGCGCACCTGTGCGCCGGTCTGCACCTTCATGGCGGGCAGCGCCGCGGCGATCTCGCTGCGCAGCTGATCGGGGCTGGTCCCAGGTGTCGCGGCGACGTCGATGTAGCCGACGTGGGAGCCATCGGTGAACAGGTCGCGGGCCTGCTGTGCGTCGAAGAGGACTCCGATATAGCCGCCGGTGTCGGTGGGGATGCGGTAGATGCCGGAGACGTTGACGTCGACCAGACCTCGCGTGGGGACCAGCACCTGGGTCGACTGCCCGACCGACAGCCCCGCCTTCTCCGCCGCGCCGACGTTCAGTGCGATCTGACCGACCGCCGCGGGCGGAGTGCCTTCGACGAACTCGGGCGGGTCCTCGATGGCCTGGCCCGGCGGTTGGTAGGACTCGCCCATGCTGGGGGCACCGCCGGTCTGGACCGCGTTGCCGTCGGCGCCGAGCAGCACCACCTGACCGGTCATGCCGGGCGCGACGGCCCGCACGTTCGGCAGCGCGGCGATGGTATCGACGTCATCGAGTGGCACGCCGCTCGAGCGTGCGTCGGTGGCGCTGACCCGCACGTCGACGCCCTTGGCGACCTCGTCGAAGATGCCGTCGAAGGTGCGGCCCAGGGTGTCGGTGAACACGAACGATCCCGCGACGAAGGCGGTGCCGAGCACCACCGACAGCAGCGTCAGCGCGAGGCGGACCTTGTGGGCGGCCAGGTTCCGCAAGGAAACCCGCCGCATCGCTGCGGAGCCTGTCACACCGGCAGCCATCAGGCGGTCTCCAGCGACTTCATCCGGTCGAGCACCGAGTCGGCAGTGGGTTCGCGCAGTTCGTCGACGATGTGGCCGTCGGCGAGGAACACGACCCGGTCGGAGTAGGCAGCGGCGCGGGGGTCGTGAGTGACGATCACGACCGTCTGGCCGAACTCGTCCACGGCGGCGCGCAGGATCGACATCACCTCGCCGGAGGAGTGCGAATCGAGGTTGCCCGTCGGTTCGTCGCCGAAGATGATCTCCGGCTTGCCGGCCAGAGCCCGGGCACAGGCGACGCGTTGCTGCTGGCCGCCGGACAGTTCGCCGGGGCGGTGGGTGAGCCGGTCGGTGAGACCGAGGCGGGTCAGCACGGTGTGCAGCCATTCCGGGTCGGGGCTGCGGCCGGCGATGTCGAGGGGCAGGGTGATGTTCTCCTGGGCGGTGAGCGTCGACACCAGGTTGAAGGCCTGGAAAACGAAGCCGATGCGGTCGCGGCGCAGGGCGGTCATCTGCTTGTCGGACAGGTCGGTGAGGTCGGTGTCGCGGATGTGGACGGCACCGGAGGTGGCGCTGTCGAGGCCGGCGAGGCAGTGCATCAGCGTCGATTTGCCCGACCCGGACGGGCCCATGATTGCGGTGAACTCGCCGCGCACGAACTCGACGCTGACGCCGTCGAGGGCGCGCACCGCGGTCTCGCCGGAGCCGTACGTCTTCACGAGGTCGACGGCACGGGCGGCGACGCCGGTTGTGTCCGGGGCCGCCGCGGTTGCCGTGCCGGTGCCGTCTGCGTGGGTGGACATGAGGGCCTTTCGGTCATGTTGAATCCCGACACATCCATAGTGGCCGCGGTCGGCCCGGTGCGCATCGGGGAGCACCCTGAACTGTCCGAGGCCCGGCCTCAGGGTTTGGTGTCGGTGGTCCTCGCTAGGCTCGTCGGCATGCAATTGGGAGTGCACGCCCGGTCCGATGGGGACCCGATCGGGTTCGGGGAGAAGCTCGGGGCCGACCTGATCCAGATGTTCGTGATCGATCCGCAGGGGTGGGAAAAACCGAAGCCGCGCGCCGACGCGGAACGGATCACGTCGAGTCCGATCGACGTCGTGGTGCACTCGTCGTACCAGATCAACGTCGCGAGCCTGAACAACCGGCTGCGGATGCCGTCGCGGCAGGCTGTGGACCTGCAGGCGAAGGCGGCCGCGGAGCTCGGCGCGGTCGGACTGGTCGTGCACGGCGGCCACGTCCGAAAGGACGACGAGATCTCGACCGGAATCGAGAATTGGCGCAAGCTGTTCGAGCGCCAGCAGGACAAGGGCGGGTTCGCCGTGCCGATCCTGATCGAGAACACCGCCGGCGGCGACCACGCGATGGCCCGGTATTTCGACTCGATCGCCCGCCTGTGGGACGCGGTGGGCGAGTTCGGCGCGGGGTTCTGTCTCGACACCTGCCACGCCTGGGCGGGCGGCGAGGACCTGGTGGGCGTGGTGGAGCGGATCAGGGCCATCACCGGCCGGATCGACCTGGTGCACCTGAACTCGTCGCGGGACGAGTTCGACTCCGCCCGGGACCGGCACGCGAACTTCGCCGACGGCACGATCGACCCGCAATTGCTGGCGGAGGTGTGCCGCAGCGCGGGCGCGCCGGTGATCCTGGAGACGCCCGAGGAGGGCGTCGCCGAGGACCTGGCGTACCTGCGCGAGCACGTGGTCTAGCCGGAAGAGGCTGGAGATCGGGTGAAGTTGGAACAAGTTCGAACCACGCGTCCGGCGTCGCTGCCGCATGGCAGGCTTGGACCCGTGGACGTCAGCAGTGAGATTCGCCCGCTCGCCGGGGTTCGGGTACTCGAACTCGGCAACTACATAGCCGCCCCCACCGCGGGGCGAATCCTCGGGGACTTCGGCGCCGAGGTGATCAAGGTCGAGCGACCGGGCACGGGCGACGAGCTGCGCAACTGGCGGTTGTACGGCGGCACCACGTCGATGCTCTACCGCACGGTCAACCGGAACAAGAAGTCGATCGTGGTGGACCTGCGCACGGACATGGGCCGCAGCGTGGTGCTCGAGCTGCTGCGGCATTGCGACGTGCTGCTGGAGAACTTCCGCCCGGGCACTCTGGAGCGATGGGGGCTCGGGCCCGGTGTGCTGGATGCGGCAAATCCGAACCTTGTCATCACCCGCATCTCGGCGTTCGGGCAGACCGGGCCGCTGGCGCAGCGTCCCGGCTTCGCGGCGGTCGCCGAGGCCGTCGGCGGGTTGCGGGAGTTGGTGGGCGACCCGGACCGGCCGCCGGTGCGGGTCGGGGTGTCGATCGGCGACTCGATCGCCGGGATCTACGCGGCGTTCGGCACGGTGATGGCGCTGTTCCGGCGCGACCGCAGCCCGTCGGAGATCCCGGTGCAGCAGCGGATCATCGACGTCGCGCTGAACGAGGCGATCCTGTCGGTGATGGAGTCGCTGGTGCCCGACTACCTGGCCTACGGCATCAACCGCCAGCGCGTCGGCGGGCGGATGGAGGGGATCGCCCCGTCCAACGCGTACCCGTGCCGTGACGGTACGAGCGTCATCATCGGCGGCAACGGCGACGCGATCTTCCAGCGCTACATGCGCACGATCGGTCGCGAGGACCTCGCCGCCGACCCGAGGCTGCAGGACAACGCCGGACGCTGGGAGCACCGCGAGGAACTCGACGCCGCGATCGGCGAGTGGACGATGCGGCATTCCCGCGAGGAGGCGCTGCGGATTCTCGACGAGGCACAGATCCCGTCGGGCCCGATCTACACCGCCGCCGACATCTGCGCCGACGAGCAGTACGCGGCGCGAAACATGATCCAGCACTTCGACGTCGACGTCGGCGGTGACGAAGCCGCGTCGGTCGGGTTCCCGGGGATCGTGCCGGTGATCGGGCCGACGTCGCTGCCCATCCGCAACGTCGGACCCGACCTCGGCGCGGATACGCGCGAGGTGCTCGCCTCGGTGCTCGGCTGGGACGACGCGGCCATCGACGCGCTCGTGGGGGCGCCGGCATGAGCTTCGAGTATGCGCCGGGCGTGGCGTTGCGGGATGTCACCTTGCGAGACGGCCTGCAGTTGACGGGCAAACTGCTGCCCACCGAGCGCAAGATCGAGACCGTGCGCGAGCTCCTCGCGCTCGGTGTGCCCGAGTTGGAGATCGGCTCGATGGCACGTCCGGATCTGGTTCCGCCGATGGCGAATTCGCTCGAACTGATCGAGGCGCTGACGCCCGAGGAACTCGACCGGTGCTGGGTGTGGGTGGCGACCCCGCGGCACGTCGAGCGGGCCGCTGCCGCGGGTGCGCGCCGGTTCCAGTACTGCTTCTCCGCCTCCGATTCACATAACCGGGCCAACATCGGCCGCGACACCGAGGACAGCATCGCCGCGATGCCGGCGGCGGTGCAGATCGCCCGCGACGTCGGCGGGAAGATCCAGTTGTGCATCGCCACGGCGTTCACGTGTCCGTTCGAGGGTGCCGTCGACCCCGACCGGGTGCTCGCCATCGCGAACGACCCGCGCACCGCAGGCGCCGACGACATCGTGCTTGCGGACACACTCGGGCAGGCGGTGCCCGCGCAGGTGCGTTACCTCGTCGCGCGGGTCCGGACGGAAAGCCCGCAGCGGCGCATCGCGTTTCACGGTCACGACACGTGGGGGCTGGGGGTGGCGAACACGCTGGCCGCGATCGACGCCGGCGCGAGGCTGGTCGACAGCTCACTCGGCGGACTCGGCGGCTGCCCCTTCGCGCCCGGCGCGAGTGGCAACACCTCGACCGAGGACCTGCTGTTCGCGACCCGGCCGCCGTGGTTCACGCCGTCCGTGCTCGCCTCGCTGCTCGAGTTGACCGACAAGGCGTTGGCCGAACTGGGCGAGCCGAACCGGTCGCGGACCGCGCAGGGCGCGCGCGGCACGGCGAGCGCGTTCGACTGGGTGGTCGGCCGCTGATGCGCGCCGACTTCCTGGTCACGACCGTGCTGCCGGAGCCGGCGATGACGATGCTGCGCGACGCGGGGACGGTCGAAGTGCCGGACGGCGTGCTCGACGCGACCGGGCTCGCGTCGGCATGTGCCTCCGGCGAGTACAAGGTCGTGGTCGCGCAGTTGCGCGACGTGTTCGATGCGGACCTGCTGGGGCGGGCACGGATCGCCGGGGTGTCGAACTACGCGGTCGGTTACAACAACATCGACGTCGTGGCGGCGACCTCGAACGGGATCATGGTCGGGAACACCCCCGGTGTGTTGACCGACGCAACGGCGGATCTGGCGATGCTGCTGATCCTCGCCGTGGCGCGGCGATGTGTGGAGGCCGACGCGTTCGTGCGCGCCGGACGGTTCACCGGGTGGGAGCCCGATCTGCTGCTCGGCTCCGACGTTGGCGGCCGCACCCTGGGTCTGGCCGGGTTCGGCCGGATCGCGCGGGCAACGGCGCGCCGGGCGCTGGGCTTCGGGATGGAGGTCGTGTTCGCGCCGCGGCCGCCAGGTGAGCGGGTCGTCGGCGAGGAGGAGCTCGGCGAGTTCGCGGGCCGGGTGACGCAGCGTTCGTGGCCGGACCTGGTGGCGTCGAGCGACTTTCTCTCGCTGCACGTCCCGCTGAACGAGCAGACCCGTCACCTCGTCGACGCGGCGGTGCTGCGGGCGATGCCGCGGACGGCGATCCTGGTCAACACCGCGCGGGGCCCGGTCGTCGACGAGGCTGCGCTGGTGGCGGCCCTGCGGGACGGCGAGATCGCGGGGGCGGGGCTCGACGTATTTGAGGACGAACCCGCCCTTGCCCCCGGCCTCGCCGAGTTGCCGAACACGGTGCTGCTACCCCATCTCGGCAGCGCGACCGTGCCGGTGCGGGCGGCGATGTCGCGGTTGTGCGCTACGAATGCGATCGCGATGGCGCGCGGCGAGGTGCCGCCGCATGCGGTGAACCCGGAGGCGTGGGCCGCGCGGGGGTAGGGCCGGCGTCAGGCCGCCTGGGCGAGGCGGCCCGGGCTGGGCGCGGTGGATCGGGCGGACGCGGGTTCGGCGGCGGGCGCCGGCGTCGGGTTCGCGTCGGCCTGCGCCCGGGGCGCGGGCTGGACCGGGTCAAGGTTCCCGTGCGCTTCGGCGCGCATCTTGAGCAGGATCAATCCCGACGTCGACGCCACAATCAGCCAGAACACCGACATCTCCACGTGCAGGCTCACGATGCCGTATGCGGCGCCGACGAGGCCGACGACGAACACGCACCATCCGATCACTTTCGACACGGCGGATCCCATGGCAGATACTCCTTCGCGGCAGGTCTGTGTCTGTGTGCGTCCCGGCGTCGTGAGCGTTCGGGACCGATCCGTTGGTTTCCCAGTGGCAACTTGCGTCACACAAACTACGACCGCGCAGGGGGAACGCCGTGCAAGGCGCGCGGCGCGGCGCGGCGGCCGATACCGAACCGAGATCCCCGAGAGCCCGGGGCGGATGTTGATCACGCTGTGGTGGCCACCGACACGCCGAGAACCGGGGCCATGACAGCGTGATCACCGATGTCCGGGGTATGGCCGCCGCCGGTGCGCGACCGAGGGGTCCCCTGACCGTCGTTTTCGCTCATGAGGGCCCCTAGTCCACCGGCGTCGCTACTCGGGTACCCCAGCGACGTCGTCGACCGGCGGCGTGTCACCGTACCGGCACCGCGAACGGCGGCATCGTCGCGACCGCCGGCCTGTTGAATACGGAGGTACTGCCGGGCTGGTTGCGGGTTGTAGAGAATCGGGCGTGTCGTTCGTCGTCGGGGTGGAGGGGTACCGGACTTCTCCATGTGGCGGAAGGATGACGACCATGTACTACCTGGCAACGCTGATGGGACGCGACGACGTGCCCGGCGCCGAGCCGGGCAGCCCGGAGTTCGAGGCCGAGGTGGCCCAGTACGCGGCGTTCGACGAAGCCGTGGGCGAGGTCGTCGCCGGCGGCGCGGCGCTGTACCCGTCGGCCGAGTCGCGGCAGATCCGGCGACTCAACGGGCAGGTGCTGGTCACCGACGGGCCCTTCGTCGAGCACGCGGAGGTCGTCGGCGGGTTCTACGTGTTCGACGTCGAGAACCTGGACCAGGTGATCGAGCTCGCCCGCCAGCTCCCGGCCGCGGCGGACGGCACGATCGAGCTGCGCCCGATCGCGGTGTACACCCCGCACGACGTCCCCAACGCCGACTGGTGGATGGCGTTGCTCTGGGAGACGCCGGAGGCGGTGATCGCACCCGACACACCCGCCTGGGACTCCGCGGCGGCCGACCACCAGCGGTTCGGCGAGCAATACGCCGAGGCGATCCGGGGCGGCGGCGCCCTGCATCCGCCGTCGGACGCCACCACGCTGCGGGTGCGCGAGGGTCGCCTACAGCTCACCGACGGCCCGTACCCCGAGTTCGCCGAGGTGATCGACGGCCTGTACCTGTTCGCCGCACCGGACCGGGCGGCCGCCACCGAGATCGCCATCCGGATCCCAGTGAGCGACACCGGACGCACCGAGCTGCGGCAGGTCGTCGACCTCGGCGAGTGAGGCCGATGACCGGGCCGGCCGATGCGATCGACGACGTCTACCGGGCGGAGTTCGGCCGGGCGTTGGCCACGGTGGCCCGGATGGTCGGCGACATCGGGATCGCCGAGGACGCGGTGCAAGAGGCGTTCGCCGACGCATTGCGCACCTGGCCGCAGCGCGGCGCGCCGGCCAATCCGGGCGCCTGGATCACCACGACGGCCCGCAACCGCGCCCTGGACCGGCTCCGGCGGGAGTCGGCGCGGGTGGCCAAGGAGCACGACGCGGCCCGGTTGCGCATGCCGATCGAGGAGGCCCAGGTGTCGCCGGTACCGGACGACCAACTGCGGATGATCTTCACCTGCTGCCACCCGGCGCTGTCGCCGGACTCGCAGGTGACACTGACTTTGCGCCTGGTGTGCGGACTGCGGACCGCGGAGATCGCCCGCGCCTTCCTCCAGTCGGAACACACAGTGGCGCAACGCCTCACCCGCGCGAAGGCGAAGATTCGCCGGGCCGGCATCCCGCTGCGGGTGCCGCCGGTGCACCTGTTGCCGGAGCGCACACCGGGCGTGCTGGCCTGCGTCTATCTCGTGTTCACCGAGGGGTACTTCGCGACCGCCGGCCCGTCGGCGGTGCGCGACGACCTGTGCGACGAGGGCATCCGGCTGGGGCGGCTGCTGTGCTCGTTGCTGCCCGACGAGCCGGAGGCGCAGGCGTTGCTCGCGCTGATGCTGCTCAACGACAGCCGCCGCGCGCAGCGCCGCGACGCGAACGGCGACCTGGTGCCGCTGGAGGAGCAGGACCGCACCAGCTGGAACCGGTCGGCCATCCGGTCGGGACTGGACCTGCTGGGTTCGGCGGCGCGCGGAGGCAGCGGCCCGTACCTCGCACAGGCACGCATCGCCGCCGCGCACGCGACGGCGCCGACCTGGGCGGACACAGACTGGAGTGCAGTCGTCGCCGGCTACGACGAACTGCTCCGGCACTCCGCGTCGCCCGCGGCCCGGGTGAACCGAGCGGTCGCCGTCGGCTTCCTGCACGGCGTCGACGCGGGTCTCGCCGCGCTCGACGAGATCGCCGACCACCCGCGCTTGGGCGCGTCGCACCTGGTGCCGGCGACGCGGGCCGATCTGCTCCGGCGGGCCGGCCGTCACCAGGAGGCCGCCGAGCACTACCGCCGGGCGCTCGACGTGGCGACCAACGAGCCGGCGCGCCGGTTCCTGGCCCGGCGGCTCGCCGAAATCGGTGGAAACGGCATCGCGTCGGAGGGTTCGCGCAGGATCTAGCGTGCGATCGCGCCGGCCACGAGCCGGCCGTCGCGAGCGTGGCACCCCGCCGGCGAGCTGGGCAGGGCCGGTCCTTGGCGGGATTCCATGCGGTCACCGGTGGACGCGCCGTCGCGGCTGTTGAATACTCGTTGGTGAGGGGAGTACTTCACAAGGTCTGCCCGGTCATCTCGGACGTCACCCCGATGTCCCGGAAGACCGCCCCGCTGCTGGGGGCGAAGGAGACCTCGAACCTGAAGTGTTCGAGGAAGCTCATGGATGGCTCGTTACCCCTCGCCGCACCACTGACATCGATCGGCTCTCCCTGGCTTTGGACCATCAGCATCGCCCTGCTGCTCGCGTTGCTGGTCGCCGATTTTCTGGTGACCCGTCGACCACACGAGGTCTTGATTCGCGAGGCGGTGGCCTGGTCGGTGTTCTATCTTGCGCTGCCGCTGGTGTTCGGCTTGTTCGTGTGGGCCGCTTTCGGCGGTGCGCCGGCGATGGAGTTCACCACGGGATACGTGGTGGAGAAATCCTTGTCGGTGGACAACCTGTTCGTGTTCATGCTGTTGCTGGCTGGCTTCGCCGTGCCGGTCGAACTTCAGCAACGGGTGTTGCTGTACGGCATCGTCGGCGCACTGGTGTTGCGCGGGATCTTCATCGCCGCCGGCGCGGCCCTGCTGCAGGCCGGCGCCTGGGCGTTCCTGGTGTTCGGTGCGATCCTGTTCGTCACGGCGGGCAAGATTCTGCACAACGCGGTCACCGGGTCCGCATTCGTCGGCGACGTGTCGAAGATGCGGTCGGTGCGCCTGCTGCGGCGGTTGATGCCCGTCACCGACGACTACCGCGGGACGAAACTGACCGTCCGCGAAGCCGGGCGCCGCGCCGTGACCCCACTGACCGTGGTGGTGGTAGCGATCTTCGCCACCGACGTGGTGTTCGCGCTGGATTCTGTGCCCGCCGTGTACGGCGTAACCGACGATCCCTACCTGGTATTCGCCACCAATGCCTTCGCGTTGCTGGGCCTGCGTGCCCTCTACTTCGTGCTGCAGACCGCGCTGTCCGAACTCGCGTACCTCAACCACGGGCTCGCCCTGATCCTCGCGTTCATCGGCGTGAAACTGGTGCTGCACTGGGCACACAGCGTCTGGTCCGCGGTGCCGCAGATTCCCACACCGGTCTCGCTCGCGGTCATCGTGACGGTCCTGGCGACCGTCACCTTGACCAGTCTCCGGGCCCGCCGTAACGCCGAACGATCCACTGCCCAAAAGGCCCCACCAAGGAGTTGACGATGCTGTACGCCACCCTGCTCGAGCTTGTCGCGACCGTGCTGGTGCTGCTCGCGTTGATCGTCAGCTGCGCCGCACTGTGGGACCCGCGCCCACCGCGCGCACCTCGTCCATAGTCGAAAACCACCGAGCCACAGGCCGTCGAGCGGCACGACGTGCGGGCGCCGACAGCCGCCGCCGGTGCGCGACCGAGGGGTCCCCTGACCGTTGTTCTCGCTCGTATGGGGTCCCCTGACTCGGTCGGGGTCGCTACCGAGCGGCCCCTCACGGCGGCGTCGCGGTCGGAGCCGGCCGCCACCGCCGCCGATCACGACCGTCTGGCCCCCGACACGCCGAGAGATGGGGCCATAACTTCGTGATCACCGCCGCGGCGCGGACAGGGACGTGATCGTTGCGCGGCCGCGACGGCCATGCGCGGGACGTGCCTCCGACGGCGCCGCCACCTGACCGACAAGGTCGGGCGGCGGTCCCGTCGGCGTCAGAACTCGACGAGCGAGTAGTCGCGCAGCCGGGAGCTGAGCACCTGGAGGTGGTCGGCGGTGCCGCCGAGCGTGTGCTCGATCGCGGTCAGCCGGCTGACGTAGTGCCCCACCGGGTACTCGTCGGTCAGGCCGATACCGCCGTGCATCTGGATCGACTCCTGCCCGATGTGGCGGGCGGAACGGCCGATCTGCACCTTAGCGCGCGCGGCGACGACCGGGTCGAGCCTGCCGTCGGCCACCGACATCGTCAGGTAGAGGTTCATGCTGCGCGCCAACTCGAGCGAGACGTACATGTCCGCGGCCCGCTGAGTGAGCGTCTGGAACTTCGCCAACGGAACCCCGAACTGCTTGCGGGTCTTGAGGTACTCGGTGGTCAGCCGCAACGCTTCCTCCATCGCGCCGACCGCCTCCGCACACAGCGCCGCCTGGGTGCGGATGGTCGCGGCGTCGATGTGCGCGGACGTGTCGACCGGCTCGCCGCCCAGCGGCTCGGCCCGCACGCCGTCGAGGTCGATCTGCGCGCCGCGCAGCCCGTCGTGGGTGGAGTAGCCGTGGCGCCGCACGCCGTCGGCCCCGGCATCGACGAGGAACAGGCCGACGCCGCCGTCGGGAAGCGCGGCGCTGACCACGATCAGGTCGGCGCAGTCGCCGTGCCCGACCGGGTTCTTGCGACCGGTGAGCGTCCAGCCCTGCGCGTCCCGGCCGGCTTTGGTGGAGACGTCGAGTGCGGGCCAACGCGATCCCGGTTCCTGGTGGGCGAACGCGAGCAGGGTCGTGCCCTCGGCGACGCCCGGCAGGATCCGCCCGCGTTGCTCGACGGTGCCGACGTCGGCGATCAACCCGCCGGGCGCGAGCACACAATCGAGGATCGGTTCGGGGGCGAGGCGCCGACCGACCTCGGTGAGCACCGCGGAGATCTCCACCGCGCCGGCGCCCATTCCGCCGTCTTCCTCGTCGAAGGCGAGCGCGAGCAGGCCGACCTCCGCGAGCTTGCCCCACACCTCGCGGCTCCAACCGAGATCGGTGGCGACGACCTGGTTGCGCTTTTCGGCGTCGTAGCTGCGGGCGAGCAGATCGCGCGTCGTGTCACGCAGCAACTGCTGTTCGGAGTCGAGTTCGAAATCCATGTCAGCGCCTCACAATCCGAGGATCGTCGAGGAGATGATGCTGCGTTGCACCTCGTTCGATCCGCCGTAGATGGATACCTTGCGGTAGTTCAGGTAGGTCGGTGCGGAGCGCTGCGCCCACCGCGGCGAGGCGATGTCGTCACCGGCGCGGAGGGGCAGCGAATCGGGCCCGGCGATGTCGACCAGCAGCTCGGTCGCAGCCTGCTGCAGCTCACTTCCGCGCAGCTTCAACACCGACGACGCCGGGTTCGGCTTGCCATTCACGGGACCCGAGACCACCCGCATCTGGGTGAGTTCGAGCGCGATCAGCTCGTTCTCGATTTCGGCGAACCGGGCCGCGAACAACGGGTCGTCGAGCAGGGTGCCCGAGGCGGTCCTGACCTGCTCGGCACGCTCCTTGGCCACCGCGAGGCGCACCTTCGTACGGCCCACGCCGGTGATCCCGGTGCGCTCGTTGCCGAGCAGGAACTTCGCGTAGCTCCAGCCCTGGTTCTCCTCCCCGACCAACTGGTCGGCGGGCACCCGCACGTCGGAGAAAAAGACCTCGTTCACCTCATAGCCGCCGTCGATGAGCTTGATCGGTCGCACCGACACGCCGGGGGTCTGCATGTCGACCAACAGCATCGAGATTCCGGCCTGCTTCTTCGGCGCGTCCGGATCGGTCCGCACGAGCGCGAAGATCCAGTCGGCATACTGCGCCAGCGTGGTCCATGTCTTCTGACCATTGACGACGTACTCGTCGCCGTCGCGTACCGCGGTGGTCCGCAGCGACGCGAGGTCGGAGCCCGCCTCGGGCTCGGAGAAGCCCTGGCACCACCAGATGTCGAGGTTCGCGGTCGGCGCCAGGAAGCGCTCCTTCATCTCCTGCGACCCGAACTGCGCGATCACCGGGCCGATCATGCTCGCGTTGAACGTCAGCGGTTCGGGCACCGACGCCAGCTGCATCTCGTCGAGCCAGATGTGCCGCTGGGTCGGTGTCCAGTCCTTGCCGCCCCACTCGACGGGCCAATTCGGGACCGCGAGGCCGTGGGCGTTGAGCGTGCGCTGCGAGGTCACCCAGTCCTCGCGGGTCAGCTCGGCGCCGGTGCGGATCCTCTCTCGGATCTCGGCGGGAATCTGGGTCGTGTAGATCGTTCGCAACTCGTCGCGGAACGCGAGTTCCTCGTCGCTCAGGGCAAGGTTCATAGGTTTCCTCGGTCGTCGACCTGCCGGGCAGGTTGGGTGATGTCGTGGTCACTCGATTGTGAAATATACCCGTTCCATAAAGCTGGCAGATTTGATGACGGGCGCCGTGAGCTACTGTGATGGCTCACTATGACCGATCCCTGGCGCGTCCCGTGACGTATTTCGCGCTCGTGCGACACGGTGAGACGGACTGGAATCGGCACGGTCGACTTCAGGGATCCTCCGACATCCCGCTCAACGACACCGGCCGCGCCCAGGCGCGCGAGGCCGCGCACCGGCTCGCGGCGCGGGAATGGGACCTGCTGGTCAGCTCGCCGTTGTCCCGGGCCAGCGAGACCGCGGACCTGATCGGCGCCGAACTCGGGTTGCAGCGCACCACGACGTACGCCGACCTGCGCGAACGCCACTACGGCGAGGCCGAGGGGCTCACCGATTACGAGGCCTACGTCGAGTGGCCGCACGGCTGGTACCCGGGGCTGGAGCCACGCGCCGACGTGGCGGCACGGGGCGTGCGCACGCTCGCCCACCTTGCCGACGAGCACCCGGATTCGGCAGTCGTGGTGGTCGCCCACGGCGGCGTCATCCGCGCGATACTCGACGTGTTGCTGCGGACACGCCGCTCGCCGCGCATCCTCAACGCCGGCGTCAGCACGGTCAGCACGGACACGGACAGCTGGCGGGTGCACAGCATCAACGGGATCGATCTGTAGCGGGAGCGGGCATGCACATCGAGGACAAGCTCGCCGATCTGGGTCTGGTGCTGCCGCCCGAGCCGGAGCCACCGCCCGGGTTCCAGTTCGCCTTCGAGTGGGCACGGGTCCGCGGCACCCGCGTCTACCTCACCGCCCACGCCGCCCAGCACGACGACGGCTCGTTCGCCGGGCCGTTCGGCAAGGTACCGAGCGAGGTCTCGGTGGACGACGCGACCGACGCCGCTCGCCTGACGGCGCTGTCTATGCTCGGCAGTCTGTCGCGCGCGATCGGCGATCTCGACCGGGTCAGCGCGTGGCTCACCGTGGCCGGCGCGGTGAATGCCGACAGCGGCTTCGGGCAGAGCACCGTGGTGATCAACGGCTTCTCCGATCTCGTCACCCAGGTGTTCGGGCCGGCGGTCGGCGGGCACGCGCGCACCGCCCTCGGTTACGCCGCCCTGCCGCTCAACAACGCTGTTGTTGTCGCGGCGGAGGTCGAGATCGACGGCTGACGCACCGGCGTACCACTAGTACCATCAGTCACATGCGTCACAAGCGTCTCGTCCCGGTCGCAGCCCTCGCGCTGATCCTCACCGGGTGCGGCGGAGCTGGCAGCACCAGCGAATCCGCCACGACACCACCGCCGACCACCGCAGCTACCACGACAACGACGACGCCGACCCACGAGCAGACCACGAGCGAACCCGTCCCCGCCGACAACGCCGACA
Organism: Aldersonia sp.; assembly: GCA_036524855.1. Lineage (GTDB taxonomy): Bacteria > Actinomycetota > Actinomycetes > Mycobacteriales > Mycobacteriaceae > Aldersonia. Next base: position 18,038 of record DATDBL010000233.1, read on the forward strand.
AGTCCGCGCCCGCCGGCACGGACACCGCGGTCACCGTCACCGACGTTCGCATCGGCGCCCACGATGGATTCGACCGCGTCGTCTACGAGTTCGGCGGCACCGGGACACCGGGGTGGACGGCCGGCTACGTCGACCAGGCCGTGCAGGACGGCAGCGGAGATCTGGTCGAGGTCGGCGGGACGTCGATTCTCGCGGTCACGATCACCGGTGCGGCGTATCCGTTCGACAGCGGCGTCGAGGAGTACGACGGCCCGGACCCACTGACCGATCCGACCGCCACGGTCGTGGACGAGGTGCGCTTCGGCGCCACGTTCGAGGGCATGACGCAATCTTGGATCGGAACCACCACCGACCGCCCGGCATTCACCGTCACGACGTTGTCGAATCCCACTCGACTGGTGGTCGACATCGCCACATGAGCCGGCGGTATCGGTCATAGCCAGTAACGCGTACCGGGATCTCGACCATAGAGTGGTCGACGCCACCGCATCGAAGGAAAGCGGCGTCCAAGGACAGGCGGCGTCCAAGGACAGGCGGCGTCCAAGGAAAGCGGCGTCGAAGGACCGGCGGCAAGGAGCAAACAGGCACGTGAGCATCTCGACAATCGCACGCCGCGCCGCGGTCGCGGGCGCACTCGCCACCGCGGCACTCACATCCACCGCGACGCTGTGCACCGCCGCGGCGACCGCGACCACACCGGAAATCGCCGGCATCGCCTCGTTGCAGGACCAGATCGGCGACGCCCCCGACGCCCGCGCAGCACTCCAGGCCCTCGCCGACGCCGCACGGGTCTCGGCCCAGGGCAACTATGCGACGTTCGCCTGGCCATCGCCCACGACCGGCTGCGGCCTCGAGGGACCGCTGACCATTACCGGCGCCTCCGGCATCGGCGGCGCGGTCGGCTCCCACGTGCTGCCCGGCCAGGTCCGGTTCTCGGCGGCGCCCCGTTACGTCGGCATCCCGACCGAGTCGGGCCTGCAGGTCGGGTGGCTGAACGTGAACACCGGCGCGAACGGTGTGGTCGCGATGGACGAGATGACCGAGTTCGGCTCGCCGGCGCTGGCGAAGACCGTCGACACCGGTCCCGGATACGTCCTCGCCGCGATGTGGGGCACGATCGGTTTCGCCGACGCCACCTGCTCGCTCACCCCGACGGTCGGGTTGTTCCTCAGCGACGCCCCACCGCCACCCCCACCGCCACCGCCGGCCTAGCGGTCGCGGAACTTCTTGCGCGGCTTGCCCACCCCCGGCCGCTGCCCGGGCGCGCCCTCGTCGCGATGTAGCTGGATCAGCTGCCCGCTGATCCGTGTGCGCCGCAGCGCCTCGAGCGTCTCCGCGGACAGGTCCGCGGGCAGCTCGACCAGGCTGTGGTCGGGCCGGATGCTGATGTGGCCGAAGTCGCTGCGCCGCAGACCGCCCTCGTTCGCGATCGCCCCGACGATCGCGCCGGGGACCACGTGATGCCGTTTCCCGACGCTGATCCGGTAGGTTGCGAACTCGACCCCGCTGCGCCCGCGCGGCTCCCGCGGCGGCCGCTCCCGCCGATCACCGCGCTCACCCCGGTCGCGTCCCTCACGGCGCTCCGGCGGCGGCTCCTCCATCAGGAATGTCTCCCCGTCTCGGGACTGGACCGCCAGCGCGGCGGCGATGTCGACCAGCGGGATGTCGTGCTCGCGCTCGTAGTCCTCGACCAGCTTGCGGAACAGCGCAACGGTCGGGGAGTTGAGGCTCTCGGTGATCGAGTCGCCGAACTTCGCGACCCGTTGCGCGTTCACATCATCGACCGACGGCAACTGCATCTCGGCGAGCGACTGCCGGGTGGCGCGTTCGATCGCCTTGAGCAGGTGTCGTTCCCGCGGCGCGACGAACAGCAGCGCCTCGCCAGCACGCCCGGCCCGGCCGGTCCGGCCGATCCGGTGCACATAGGACTCGGCGTCGTTGGGGATGTCGTAGTTGACGACATGCGAGATCCGCTCCACGTCGAGTCCGCGGGCGGCGACGTCGGTGGCGACGAGGATGTCGAGCGCCCCCGACCGCAGCTGGCCGATGGTGCGTTCGCGCTGCGCCTGCACGATGTCGCCGTTGATCGCCGCCGCCGAGAACCCGCGCGAGCGCAGCTTCTCGGCCAACTCTTCGGTCGCCTGTTTGGTGCGGACGAAGATGATCATCGACTCGAACGCCTCGACCTCCAGGACCCGGGTGAGCGCATCCAGCTTGCGCGCGTGCGAGACCTGCACCCAGCGCTGGGCGATGTTCGCGGCGGTCGTGGTCTTCGCCCGCACCGTGATCTCGACCGGGTCGTGCAGGTACTGCTGCGAGATCTTACGAATCGCCGACGGCATGGTCGCGGAGAACAACGCGACCTGCTTCTCGTCGGGGGTGTCGGCGAGGATGCGCTCGACATCCTCCTGGAACCCCATCTTGAGCATCTCGTCGGCCTCGTCGAGCACGAGATACTCGAGTGCGGACAGGTCGAGAGTCCCCTTCTCCAGATGGTCGATGACCCGGCCGGGGGTCCCGACGACGACGTGCGCGCCGCGGCGCAGCCCCGACAGCTGCACGCCGTAGTTCTGCCCGCCGTAGATCGGCAGCACGTGCAGACCCGGGATGTGCGCCGAATAGCGGCCGAACGCCTCCGCGACCTGGATGGCGAGTTCACGGGTGGGTGCGAGCACGAGCGCACGCGGGGTGCGGGCGGCGACGTCGAGGCGCATGACGATCGGGATCGCGAACGCCGCGGTCTTGCCGGTACCGGTCTGCGCCAACCCGACCACGTCGCGCCCGTCGAGGAGCGGCGGAATGGTCGCGGCCTGGATCGGCGAGGGCGTCTCGTACCCGACGTCGGCGATCGCCGCGAGAATGCGCTCGTCGACACCGAGGTCGGCGAAGGTCGCCTCCTCGCTCGAGGTCACCGCATCGTCCGAGGTCACCGCATCGCTCGAGGTCACCGCTTCGTCCGAGATCACCGCATCGCTCGAGGTCACCGCATCGCTCGACTCGCGGGCCTCGCCGCCGGCGGCACCGGTCTCTTCGCTGTCTTTTGCACTGGTCACAGTGAGCAGGAGTTTAGTCCTTGTCGGCACCCGCGCCGCACCGTGTGACCCGGGCGCCCGGTGGCATAGGCTCGTCGTGTGGACGTCCCGCTGCAGATCGCGGTCGTGCAGTTCGGCCCGCGCACCGACAAGGACGACAACCTCGCCTCGATCCGGCGCCTCACCGCCGACGCGGCCGGCGCGGGTGCCCGCGTGGTCGTCGCCCCCGAGTACGCCATGTTCACCGCGCCCAAGCTGGACGAACGGGTGGTCGAGGCGGCCGAACCGCTCGACGGCGAGTTCGTCACCGGCCTGCGGGCGATCGCGGCGGAGCATGCGATCCACCTCGTCGCCGGCGTCGCCGAACGCCTCGACGAGCCGCGGATCTCGAACACGCTCGTCGTCGCCGGGCCCGACGGCTCACTCGTGACGACCTACCGCAAGCTCCATCTCTACGACGCGTTCGGCTTCGCCGAGTCCGACGTCGTACGTCCCGGCGACATCACCGAACCGGCCACCTTCACCGTCGACGGCGTCACCCTCGGTCTGCAGACCTGTTACGACGTTCGGTTCCCCGAATCGGCGCGCAGGGTCGTCGACGCCGGCGCGCAAGTGCTGCTGTATCCCGCGCAGTGGGTGCCCGGCCCACTCAAGGAGGACCACTGGACGACGCTGGTGCGCGCGCGGGCGATCGAGAACACCGTCTACGTGGCCGCCGCCGACCAGAGCGCACCCGGCGGCGCCGGCAACAGCATGATTGTCGACCCGATGGGCGTGGTCCTCGGCTCGGCGGGAGACCGCGTCGGGTTCGTCGCCGCGGGTGTGGACCTCGACCGGATCGAGCAGGTGCGCAAGCGCAATCCGGCGCTCACGCTGCGGAGGTTTCGCTGATCTATTCCGATCGCGCCGAGGCGGGCCGCGCGCTCGCGGAGGCTCTGCGTGATCTCGACGCCGATCGCCCGCTGGTGCTCGGCCTGCCCCGGGGGGGTGTGCCCGTGGCGAAGGAGGTCGCGACGGCGCTGCACGCCGATCTCGACATCGCGCTGGTTCGCAAGCTCGGGGTGCCGTGGCAACCGGAACTGGCGATGGGCGCGATAGGCGAAGGCGGGGTGCGGATCCTCAATGACGACGTGATCGCCCGTGCGGGCGTCACCGCCGAGCAGCTGCGCGACGTCGAGGCCGGCGAGCACGCGGAACTCGAGCGCCGGGCACGGGTGCTGCGCGGGCATCGCCGCCGGATCGATCCCCGCGGGCGCGTGGTGGTCGTCGTCGACGACGGCATGGCCACCGGCGCCACCGCCGCCGCGGGAGCCGCGGTCGCGCACACACAGGGCGCGGCAAGGGTGATCGTGGCGGTCCCGGTTGCCCCGCCAGACGCCATCGCGCGGCTACGTGAACACGGCGCGGGCGTGGACGCCGTGGTCTGCCCTTACATTCCCCGCGACCTCGGCGGTGTCGGCGCGGCCTATGCGGATTTCCACCAGCTCACCGACACCGAGGTCCGGGATCTGCTGCTGTCGACCTAAGTCCCCTGATCGGCCAACGTGCCCATATTTCGACGCCTCCCGACTAGCGTGTAACCCGAGCGCCGGGTGTGGTGCGACGCACATCTACTCTAGTAACCTGGTCGGCTGTCCAAGGGAGGAATGTAGCAATCATGCGTGAATACGAGGTCCCGGCGACCTACGAGATCCCCGCCGACGTGTCGATGGCCGATACCGTGTTCCGGCACGAGAAGGAATCGCCGAACGCGGTGATGTTCATGGTCCCCCGCGAGGGTGGCGGCTGGGACAACGTTACTGCCGCCGAATTCGCCAAGCAGGTGCGTGCCGTCGCGAAGGGCATCATGGCCTCGGGCATCGAACTCGGCGACCGGGTCGCGATCATGGCGGCGACCCGCTACGAGTGGGTCGTTCTCGACTACGCGATCTGGACCGCCGGCGGCTGCCCGGTCGCGATCTACGACTCCTCCGCTGCCGAACAGGCGAAGTGGATTCTGGAGAACTCGGGGACGAAGCTGCTCTTCGTCGAGCACGACAAGCACTGGGAGACCGTCAAGGACGTCGCCGGCGCCGCGGCCGACCTGCGCGAGACGTTGCAGATCACCCCCGCGACGGGCACCGGCGCGACCGGCAACGCGATCGACGAAATGACCCGCCGCGGGGCCGACGTTACGGACGAGGCGGTCGACGAGCGCCGGGCGCAGGTCAACGCGGACTCCCCGGCGACGTTGATCTACACCTCGGGCACCACCGGGCGGCCAAAGGGTGTGCAACTCACCCACTCGAACTTCTACGCCGAGGTCCAGGCGGCGACGAACTCGATGACCGAGATGTTCCGCGAGGGCAAGCGGACGCTGATGTTCCTGCCACTGGCGCACATCTTCGCCCGCGTGATCTCGGTCGGCGCCTTCGAGAAGAAGGTGACGGTCGCGCACACCTCGGACTGGTCCACGCTGGTCCCGCAGTTCGCGGAGTTCAAGCCGAACTTCGTGCTGTCGGTGCCGCGCGTGTTCGAGAAGGTGTTCAACGCGTCGAAGCAGAACGCGGTCGACGGCGGCAAGCAGAAGATCTTCGATCTGGCGGCGAAGACGGCGATCGAATGGAGCGAGGCTCAGGACAAGGGCGGCGCCGGGCTGGGGCTCAAGCTCAAGCACGCGGTGTTCAGCAAGCTCGTCTACAGCAAGATCATGACGGCGCTGGGTGGCAACTGCGAGGCCGCGGTTTCCGGCGGTGGCCCCCTCGGTGCCCGGCTCGGGCATTTCTTCCGCGGCGTCGGTGTGACGATCTACGAGGGCTACGGCCTCACCGAAACCACCGCTGGCATCACGCTCAACACCCCCGCCGCGATCCGGGTCGGTTCGGTCGGCCGCCCGGTGGCCGGCCACGGCGCGCGCATCGCCGCGGACGGCGAGCTGCTGGTCAAGGGCCCGGTCGTGTTCGGCGGGTACTGGGACAACCCGGAGGCGACCCGGGACTCGTTCGAGGACGGCTGGTTCCGGACCGGCGACCTCGGCTCCATCGACGACGACGGCTTCGTCTCGATCACCGGCCGCAAGAAGGAGATCATCGTCACCGCCGCGGGCAAGAACGTCTCCCCGGCCGTGCTCGAGGATCAGTTGCGCGCCCATCCGCTGATCAGCCAGACCATGGTGGTCGGCGACGCGCAGCCGTTCATCGCCGCGCTCGTCACGATCGATTCCGAGGCGCTGCCGGGCTGGAAGGAGCGCCACAACATTCCTGCCGACACCGGCCTCACCGAGCTCGCCTCGAATCCGGATCTCATCGCGGAGGTCGACGCGGCAGTCGCCGAGGCCAACAAGGCCGTGTCGAAGGCCGAGCAGATCAAGAAGATCAAGATCCTGAACGTGGAGTGGACCCAGGAGAGCGGCGAACTCACTCCGAAGATGTCGCTGAAGCGTGCCGTCGTGCTCAAGCAGCACTCGGCCGACGTGGACGCGATCTACTCGTCGTGAAGGACCGGGTCGAGCGCGCCGCGGGTCAGGCGGCGGCGCGCTTGGCCAGCGTCTTCTTGAAGAGGACGTAGGGCAGCACCAGCCGCAGCACCAGCGCGACGATCCAGATGATGATCGTCGCGAGGATCCACGTGCTGATGCCACTGATCGACAGCCCGTCGCTGATCAGGGCGGTGAGGATGAGCGCGATCAGCGTCGAGATCAGCGACGTGCTGCCCAGCAGCACCGGCGCCCGGGTGGCCGCGACCTGGTTGATCAGCGGCGAGAACAGGATGTCGGCGCCGGTGAAGATCAGCACCGCGATGACGAACGACGCCGCCGACAGCGACATCTCGTCGAGGATCAAGTCGCCGACGACGAGCGCGATCGCGTTCGCGATCAGGGCAATGACGGCAACCGCCAGCAACCGCATCATGGGATCGAGCGTAGCGCGACAGTGCTTGCGACACGGGGCATGACGCCCCAACCGTTACCGCGCGCGCATCCACTCCGCGACGTCGGCGGTGACGACCGGCGCGACCGGTTCGTGGAGCAGGTCGTGCCCCGCGTCGGCGTATTCGTAGAATTGAATGCTGCACTCCACGCCACCCACCGCCGCGATCCAGCCCCGCAGCGGCTCCACCGGCGCGAGGCGGTCGTCGGCGCCATGCACGACGAGCACCGGTAACCGCAGCGTCGGCGGTTCGGCGGTCGTGATGGCCTTCGGCGTCCCGCACAGCACCAGTCCCGCGAACTCCGGGCCGCCGCCGGCGAGCAGCGCCGTGACCGCGGTCGCGGCGCCGAGCGAATGGCCCATGAGGAACAGCGGCACCCGCGGCTGCGCGGCCGCGACGAGATCGGCGAGGCGGATGGCGTTGACCCCGAGGTCGGCAACCGGTCCGTGGTCGCCGAGTTCGCCCTCGGTCAGGCCGTGCCCGACGTGGTCGAGCGCCCACACCTCGATGCCGAAGCGGCCCATCGCGCGCCCGAACCGGTGGTATTGGCCGCTGTGCTGACCCATCCCGTGCAGGAACACGAGCCGCGCGCGCGGATCGGACGTTTCCCAGTGGCGGTAGTGGACCTGCCCGGTCACGCCGGCGAAGAACGGCACTGGACTAGTGTGACCGAGGACGCTGGGGAGGGTCGGTGTTTCTGCTCGACGAGAAGGTCTGCTACAGCGCGAGAGACATCGCCGCCGCCGCGACCTGCGAGTTCGCACTGCTGCGCGCCCTCGATTCCCGGCTGGGCCGCACGGAGGCCACACCGGCGGAACCCGACCCCATGCTCGAACGCACCGCCCGCCTCGGCGCCGCCCACGAACGCCGCGTCCTCGACACCTACGTCGAGAAGTACGGGACCGGCGTCGTCGGCATGCCGGCACCGGATCACACCGCGACCGCCCTGTCCGACGCGGCTGCCGCCACGCTCGACGCGATCCGCGCCGGCGCCGACGTCGTGTACCAGGGCACCTTTTTCGACGGCCGGTTCCTCGGGTTCTGCGATTTCCTCGTCCGCGAGAACGACAGCTGGGCGGTGTACGACGCGAAGTTGGCCCGCTCCGCGCGGGTGGCCACACTGCTGCAACTCGCCGCCTACGCCGACGCGTTGTCCACGGCGGGCGTCCCGGTCGCCGAACGGGCGCACCTGTTGCTCGGCGACGGATCCGATTCCGCGCACACCCTCGCCGAACTCGTGCCGGTCTACCGCGCGCAGCGCGAACGGCTCGAGGAAATCCTCGACGACCGCGCCGGCGAACTGATCGAAGTGCAGTGGGGCGATCCGCGCTACACGGCGTGCGGCACCTGCCCCGCGTGCGCACCGCAGGTCGCGGGCCGCCGCGACCTGCTGCTCGTCGCCGGCATGCGGGCGAGTTCACGCGCGCGCCTGATCGACGCCGGCGTCACCACCATCGACGCGATGGCCGAGCTCACCGATCCGGTTCCGGGCGTCGCCGAGCGCACCCGACGGGCGCTGTGCGCGCAGGCCGCGTTGCAGGTGCGCCAGGAGGATTCGGCCGACCCGCTGTTCGAGATCGTGGACGGCGCGGCGTACGGCGCGCTGCCGGAACCCGACCCGGGGGACGTGTTCCTCGATTTCGAGGGCGACCCGCTGTTCGACCCGGACACGCCCGAGTGGGGGCTCGAATACCTGTGCGGCACCGTCACTCCCGACGAGACCTACCACCCGTTCTGGGCCCACGACCGCTCAGCCGAGCGGGCGGCGCTGTGCGAGTTCCTCGACCTCGTCGCGGCCCGCCGCCGCGACCACCCGAATATGCACGTGTATCACTATGCGCCGTATGAGAAGTCGGCGTTGCTGCGGCTCGCGGGCCGGCACGGCGTCGGCGAGGAGGCCGTCGACGACCTGCTGCGTGAGCACGTGCTCGTCGACCTGTACCCGATCGTGCGTGGCGGCCTGCGAGTGGGGCAACGCTCGTACGGGCTCAAGACGATCGAGCCGCTCTACCTCGGCCAGCGCACCGGCGAGGTCACCGGCGCCGCGGAATCGATTGTCGCATACGGCAACTACTGCGACCTCCGCGACGCCGGCGAGACCGATGCCGCGGACGAGATCCTCACCCGGATCGCCGACTACAACCGCGCGGATTGCGTGTCGACCCTGCGGCTGCGGAACTGGCTGCTCGCGCGGGCCGACGAGCTCGGCGTCGCCCGCCGGCCCGACACCCCGACCGCCGGCGTCGTCGAGGAACCGGAACCGGTCGAGGCCCGACTCCGCGCCTACGCCGACGCCGCCGCCGACCGCTCCCCCGACCAGACCGCCGCCGCGCTGATGGCCGCCGCGATCGGCTATCATAGGCGCGAGCGGAAACCGTTCTGGTGGGCGCACTTCGACCGCCTCTCCCGGACTGTGGACGAATGGCCGGACACCGACGACGTGCTCGTCGTGACCGCGGCGCGATCCGTTCGCGGCTGGCACAAGGAAGGCAAGCAGCGTTCGCTGCGCCGGCACATCGAACTCACCGGGCGCCCCGACGATTCTCTGCCCGCCGTCGATGCGAAGCTGCGCGTCCTCTACGACCCCCCGGTGCCGGACGGCATCGAGGCCGCGCCGACCGAACGCGGCACCAACCGCGTCAAGGTGATCGCCGCGACCGTCCGCGACGGGCATCCGGTGGTAACCGTCGAGGAGATCCTCAGCAAGGGCATCACCGAACACGGGGCATTGCCGATGGCGCTCGCACCCGCGGACCCGTACCCCACCACCAACATCGAATCGGCCATTTCGGGGGCGGCGCAACGTATGTGCGATGGGCTGCCCGATCTGCCGCGCCGCGCCGAGGTCGACCTGCTGCGCCGCATCCCACCCCGCACCCGCAGCGGTGCGGCGCTGCCCCAGCACGCCGGCGACGACCACATCACCGCCCTGCGCGCCGCCGTGCTCGACCTCGACGACTCCTACCTCGCGGTGCAGGGCCCACCGGGAACCGGCAAGACCTACAAGGGCGCCCACGTCGTCGCCGATCTCGTGCTCCACCACGGGTGGCGCATCGGTGTGGTCGCGCAGTCGCACCTCGGCATCGAGCACATGCTCGACGAGATCGTCGCCGCCGGGGTACCGGGCGATCGCGTCGCGAAGAAGCCCGGCAACGGCGGCACCGGTCGCTGGACCCCGATCGCCGACCGCGGCCACGCCGACTTCCTCGCCGCCCACCGCGGCGCCGGCTGCGTGATCGGCGGCACCGCATGGGATTTCACCAACCCGAACCGGGTCGAACCCGGCACGCTGGATCTGCTGGTCATCGACGAGGCCGGCCAGTTCAGCCTCGCGAACACGATCGGCGTCGCGCAGAGCGCCCGCAACCTGCTGCTGCTCGGCGACCCGCAGCAGCTGGCGCAGGTCAGTCAGGGCGTGCACCCCGAACCCGTCGACACGTCGGCGCTGGGCTGGCTCTCTGCGGGCCACGACGTGCTGCCCACCGAGTTCGGCTACTTCCTCGACCGCAGTTGGCGCATGCATCCCGCACTGTGCGCGCGGGTGTCGGAGCTGGCTTACGAGGGCCGGCTGCAGGCCACCGAACGCACGAGCGAACGCCGCCTCGACGGCGTCGACCCCGGCGTGCGGACACTCGTCGTCGACCACGTCGGCAACTCCACCGAGTCACCCGAGGAGGCGAGCGCGATCCTCGGCGAACTGCGGCGGCTGCTGCGCACGCCGTGGACCGACGGAGGCGAGACCCGGCCGCTCGGCCAGCGCGACGTGCTGGTGGTCGCGCCGTACAACGCGCAGGTCGAGCTGATCCGCTCGACGCTGAACCGGGCGGGGCTGCGCGACGTCCCGGTCGGCACGGTGGACCGCTTCCAGGGACGGCAGGCCGCGGTGGTCGTGCTGTCGATGACCGCATCGGCGGCGTCGGAGGTCCCCCGCGGCATGTCGTTCCTGTTGTCGCGAAACCGCCTCAATGTGGCGATCTCCCGCGGCCAGTGGCAGGCGGTGATCGTGCGTTCCCGGCTGCTCACCGACTACCTGCCGAGCACCCCGGCGGGGCTCGCCATGCTCGGGGCGTTCATGCGGCTGTGCGAGTAGTCGCCCCCGCCCCGGTGTCAGCCGAAGCACTGCCCCTCGCCGCGGTAGGTCGGCACCGTGCGGCGTGAACCGTCGGCCTCGACGAGGTGCAGTTCGGTGAATCGCTCGCACATCTCGCCCGCCTTCGCATGGCGAAACCACACCCGCTCACCCACTTTCGGAGCCATCGATCCGACGAGCGGCGTCTGCACCTCGCCCGCTCCCTCGCTGCGCAGCAGGCGCAGGCCGGCCGGGCGCACCGGGCGCGGCACCCGCGACGGGCCGGCCGGGCCGGAGGCGATATAGCCGCCGGCGTAGACGGTGGCGATCCGCGGCGCGGGCCGGCGGACCACGACGGAGGCGAAGAACAACGCCGGACGCGGCGTGAAGGCGCGGTAGCGGTCGAACAGGGTCGGCACGTAGAGCCCGGACCCGGCGGTCACCTCGGTGACGGTCGCGTCGGCGATGCTCACCTCGATCGAGCCGGTGCCGCCGCTGTTGACGAGATCCAACGGCCCCGCGACCGACCGCACCGCGTCGACGAGGTCGCGGCGGCGGCGCAGGATGTCGCGGGCGGAGGCCCGCTTCATCGCGCGCACCGCGAGGTTCGCGTCGGGCAGGCCCGCGATCTGTGCCTCGTAGGTCATCACGCCGGCGACCCGAAAGCCGCGGTCGCGCGCGGCCCCGGCCAGCGCGGCCGCCTGTGCGGGTGTGCGCAGCGGCGA
>DATDBL010000234.1:0-2808 GCA_036524855.1 Aldersonia sp.
TAAGCGGTCGAGTTCGAGGCCGAGGGTGGCGTAGTGCTCGGCGGCGGTGGTGGAGACCACGAGGTGGGTGGCGATCTCGGCGAGGGCGTTGTGGGCGTAGCTGTCGGGGTCGCGGTCGGGGTGGTCGGCGGCGCGGTCGAGCCAGGCGTGCAGCAGCCGAGTGGCGGCGTCGATCTTGCGGTAGGCGTGTTGGTTCTCGCCGCGTGCGGCGCCGGTGAGGTCGGTGAGGACCGCGGCGTCGGGGTTGGGGCGGGATTCGAACACGTGTGCCAGTCTACCGGGTCTCGGGATGGTGTGCCAGGGAAATTTCCTGCTGTGGCAACACTTTTCGCCCATCGGGTGCGAACTTGACGCCGCGAGACGAGAGTCGCCCGTGGGTTCGCGAGACCGACCGGCCCCGGGCGGCGTGGGCCTGCAGACGCACTCTGGCCGGAAATTGCCGGGATCCCGTCGATTTCGGCCAGGAGTGTGCACTCAGGCCCATCCCGCCCGGTGCTCAACGAGTCCCGAGCCGCGAGCGCATTGCCGGAACAACTATGCGCTTGACGCCCGCCGAGTGCGCACACCGACGGAAAGTGCGCACTCGGCGCACCTATGGGCGCTGCAACGAATCGACCAGCTTCAAACCACGCTGTGCCCAGTCGATCTCGGCAAGGGAGCGCTCGATCATGCCCTCGTACGTGAACACCTTGTACGCCACGATCGCGTCGTGGTCCTCGGCGGGGTAGCGTTCCAGCCGCTGCACGATGGCGGGATCGGTGCGGGCCTCGATGCCATCGCGGACGGCGGTCAGCAACTCCACCTGGCGGCGGTGGTGGTCGATGTGGGCGAGCAGGTTGGCGCGGGCGCCCTCGGGATCGGCCCACTCGAAGTACGCCGCCTGCATGTGGTGGGCGTCGCGTTCGGGGGCGTGGTCGATCGGGGTGTTCATCCACTCCCGAAACGCCGCCAACCCCTCGTCGGTGATCGAGTACTGGGTCTTGGTGCTCTTCGGCCCCAACCGCACCTGCTCGCCCGCGATCAGCCCCTCGGCCGCCATCCGCTTCAACTCGGGATAGATCTGCGAATCCGGCGCGTGCCAGACGTGCCCGACCGACCCGCCGAACCGCTTCGCGGCGTCGTAGCCGGTCAGCGGCCCCGCTGTCAGCACGGCGAGCAGGGCATACCGAAGGCTCATGCCAACTTCCTCCCAATCTGGTGTTTCAAATAACTATATCCATAGCTAGTGTGTGTGTCACCTCACCCAATAACTATGGAGATAGATAGTGACGAACCTCGGACCGGCCGGCGCAACCGCCAAGAACATGGACCATCCCCTCAACGCCTGGTATGCCGCGGCGTGGGACTACGAGGTGACCGACAAGGCGATCCTGTCCCGCACCATCGCTGAGAATCCGCTCGCGTTCTACCGCACCTCGACCGGCCGCCCGGTCGCGCTCGCAAACGCGTGCTGGCATCGCCTCGCCCCGCTGTCGATGGGCAAGCTGGTCGGCTCCGACGAGATCCAGTGCCCCTACCACGGCCTGCGCTTCAACTCCGCCGGCCGCTGCACCAAGATGCCGGCCCAGGAGACCATCAACCCCAGCGCGATGGTCCCGTCTTACCCGATGGTCGAGCGGCACCGCTACCTCTGGGTCTGGCTCGGCGACCCCACCGCCGCCGACCCCGACCTGATCCCCGACATGTTCCAAATGGACTCCCCGGACTGGGCGGGCGACGGGCGCACCATCGCGGTCGAGGCCAACTACCAGCTGGTACTCGACAACCTCATGGACCTCACCCATGAGGAGTTCGTGCACTCGTCCTCCATCGGCCAGGACGAACTGAGCGAATCGGACTTCGTCGTCACCCACGACGAGCGCACCGTCACCGTCGCGCGCTGGATGCGCGACATCGACCCGCCGCCGTTCTGGCTCAAGAACATGCGCGACAAGTTCCCCGGCTTCGAGGGCAAGGTCGACCGCTGGCAGATCATCGAGTTCCAGGCGCCCGGCACCATCCGCATCGACGTCGGCGTCGCCAAGGCCGGCACGGGCGCCCCCGAGGGCGACCGCAGCCAGGGTGTCAACGGCTTCGTCATGAACACAATCACCCCCGAAACACGGTCCACCGCGCACTATTTCTGGGCGTTCATGCGCAACTACCGCCTCGACAGCCAGCTCATCACCACCCAGTTGCGCGACGGCGTACACGGCGTGTTCGGCGAGGACGAGGCCATGCTCACCGCCCAGCAGCAGGCGATCGAGGCCAACCCCGACCACGAGTTCTACAACCTGAACATCGACGCCGGCGGCATGTGGGTGCGCCGCATCCTGCAGCGCATGATCGAGGCCGAACGCGTCGGCACCACACCGGAACTGGCGGTGCGCTGACATGACCGACGTCCAGGCAACCTGGCAGCGCGGCCGCGTCGTCGCCACCGAACCCGCCGCCGACGGCATCCGCCGCATCGAAATCGAGACCGACCTCGCCGTGCGCGCCGAACCGGGCAGCCACGTCGACGTCCGGATCGGCCGCGAGATCAAAGACGTGCGTTCCTACTCCATCGCCGACGCCAGCCCCGACGGCCGCCGCCTCACCCTCGGCATACACCTCTCACCGACCTCCCGCGGCGGTTCGAGCCACATGCATTCGCTCACAGCAGGCGACGACGTCGAGCTGACCACGCCGCTGCAGAACTTCCCGCTGCGCGTCGGCGCGCAGCGCTACGTCCTGCTCGCCGGTGGCGTCGGCATCACCGCGATCGCCGCGACGGCGGCCACGCTGCGCCGCGTCGGCGCCGACTACACTCTCGTCTTCGCCGCCCGC
>DATDBL010000235.1:0-27455 GCA_036524855.1 Aldersonia sp.
GATCAGGGCGGATCTCGTCGATGCGATGGTGGCGCACGCGCGGGCCGATCATCCCGACGAGGCGTGTGGAATCGTCGCCGGGCCGGAGGGATCCGACCGCCCGCAACGGCATGTCGCGATGCTCAACGCGGAACGCTCGCCAACGTTCTACCGGTTCGACTCAGGCGAGCAGTTGAAGCTGTGGCGCCAGATGGACGATGCCGACGAGGTGCCCGTCGTGATCTACCACTCGCACACCGCGACCGAGGCGTACCCGAGCCGCACCGACATCTCGTACGCGTCCGAGCCGGACGCGCACTACGTGTTGATCTCGACCCGCGACCCCGAGCAGCACGAGGTGCGCAGCTACCGGATTCTCGACGGGGTGGTCACCGAGGAGCCGGTCGAGGTGGTCACGGAATACGCAGCGTACGCAGACGTCCAGTCAGCCCAGTCAAAGACCGAGCAAGGAGCAAGAACCGATGGCGGTAACGGTGTCCATTCCGACGATCCTGCGCACCCACACCGGGGGTGAAAAGCGGGTGCAGGCAAGCGGATCCACGCTCGCCGCGGTCATCGACGACCTCGACGGCAACTATGCGGGGATCAAGGAGCGGCTCATCAAGGACGGCAGGCTGCACCGGTTCGTGAACGTCTACGTCGACGACGAGGACGTGCGGTTCTCCGGTGGGCTCGACACCGAGGTCGCGGACGGGGCGAGCGTCACCATCCTGCCTGCCGTCGCCGGAGGCGACAGTTCGGCGACCGTCGCCGGCGGTGCCGGCTGACCGTGGCCCGCTACGAATCGCTGATCGACACCCTCGGCAACACCCCCCTCGTCGGGCTGCAGCGGCTGTCCCCGGTATGGGACGGCGATCAGCACGTGCGGCTGTGGGCGAAGCTCGAGGACCGCAACCCCACCGGATCGATCAAGGACCGCCCGGCGCTGCGGATGATCGAGCGGGCCGAGCGCGAGGGCCGGCTCGCGCCGGGTGCCGTCATCCTCGAGCCCACCAGCGGCAACACCGGCATCTCGTTGGCGATGGCCGCGAAGCTGAAGGGCTACCGGCTGATCTGCGTGATGCCGGAGAACACGTCGGTGGAGCGGCGTCAACTGCTGACGATGTACGGCGCCGAGATCATCTCCTCGCCCGCGGTCGGCGGATCCAACCAGGCCGTCGCGGTGGCCAAGCAGATCGCCGCCGAGCATCCCGACTGGGTGATGCTCTACCAGTACGGCAACGAGGCCAACACGCTCGCGCACTACGAGGGCACGGGCCCGGAGATCCTCGCCGACCTGCCGGAGATCACCCACTTCGTCGCCGGCTTGGGTACCACCGGCACGCTGATGGGCGTTGGCAGGTTTCTGCGCGAGCAGGTGCCGGGCGTCGAGATCGTCGCGGCCGAGCCGCGCTACGGCGAACTCGTGTACGGGCTGCGCAACCTCGACGAGGGCTTCGTGCCAGAGTTGTACGACGAGTCGGTGCTCACGTCGCGGTTCTCCGTGGGCCCCTACGACGCGGTGCGGCGCACGCGCGAACTCGTCGGCGAGGAGGGGATCTTCGCCGGCATCTCCACCGGCGCGATCCTGCACGCGGCGCTCGGCGTCGCCAACAAGGCCCTTCGCGCTGGTAGACGTGCCGACATCGCGTTCGTGGTGGCCGACGGCGGCTGGAAGTATCTGTCGACCGGCGCGTACGACGGTACGCTCGAGGAGGCAGAGGAAGCGTTGGAAGGCCAGCTCTGGGCCTAGCGCTCTGTCGGTCGGAAAGTCGATCGAAAATCGATCGGAAAGGTAGCTCGGTCATGACATCACCCGCAGGTCCGCCCACGGGTGGTGGCGGACAGGGCTTCGACCCCTCGCGGCTCGACGCGATCCGGGCACAGCTGGACAAGGGCGCGGCGACCCGTTCGTCGTACACGCCGCCACCTACGCAGTCGTACGCGCCACCGCCGGTCCCGACATTCGACGCGCCGTCGGTCGACTTGCCGACGGGCCAGCCGAGCCCCACGCCGAGCGCACCGGTGGCGCCGCGGCCCGACCGCGCGCCCGCGACCCGGCCGAAGGGTGCACGCCCGCACTGGCAGTTGGCCGCGCTCATCATCGGCTGCTTCGTCGCGCTGCTGTACGTGATCGAGTTCGTCGACGGGCTGTTGAACCACCGCCTCGACGCCTACGGGATCCAACCCCTGACGCTGGACGGGCTCTCCGGCATCCTGTTCGCGCCGCTACTGCACGGAGGCTGGGACCATCTCGCGGCCAACACGATTCCCCTGTTGGTGCTGGGGTTCCTGACCCTGATGACGGGGATCACACGCGGGTTGGCGGCGACAGCGATCATCTGGGTGATCGGCGGACTCGGCACGTGGCTGACCGGCGGCCCGAACACGATCCACCTCGGTGCGTCGGTGCTGGTTTTCGGCTGGCTCGCCTACCTGCTGGTGCGCGGCATCTTCACCCGCAGCTTCGGCCAGATTGCGCTCGGCGCCGTCGTCCTGCTCGTCTACGGCAGCCTGCTGTGGGGCGTGCTTCCCGGCGAGGCCGGGGTGTCCTGGCAGGGCCACCTGTTCGGCGCGATCGGCGGTGTTGTGGCGGCCTGGGTGCTCTCGTCCCAGGAACGCGGGGCTCGGCGGGCGAAGGCGGCGCATCGCAGTATCTTGGGGTAGACGCAGCGTCACGCGGTAGTTGTCACGGGGTACCTGTCACGCGATAGTTGCGACGCGGTCTCGACGGCGCGTGAATTCTCGGTGAAGAATTCTCGCTCTCCGTAGATCGTGGCAGCATGAGGTCATGCGGTTGACCGTCCTCGGTTGCTCGGGCAGCGTGTCGGGCCCGGATTCCCCGGCGTCGGGCTACCTGCTGACCGCGGACGGGATGAGTCCGTTGGTCATGGACTTCGGCCCCGGTGTCCTCGGCGCGCTGCAACGCCACGCGGACCCGTGCGAGGTGAGCGTGCTGCTCTCGCACCTGCACGCCGACCACTGCCTGGACCTGCCGGGCCTGCTGGTGTGGCGGCGCTACCACCCGAACGCGCGCGGCGGGCGCGCGATCGTGCACGGGCCGGCGGGCACCTCGTTGCGGATCGGCGTGGCGTCGTCGGAAGTCGGTGGCGAGGTGGACGACTGGTCCGACACCATCGACATGCGGCCGTGGGATCCGTCGACGCCGGTGCGCTTCGGCAACGTCGGAGTCGCCGTCACCCTGGTGGACCACCCGGCCGAGGCCTATGCGATGCGTTTCCAGAGCGACCTCGGGCACAGCCTCGTCTATACCGGCGACACCGCCTACGCCGACCACCTCGTCGAGTTCGCCCGCGGCGCCGATCTGCTGCTGGCCGAGGCCTCCTGGACTCACGATCCCGTCAACCGGCCCCCGAACCTGCACATGTCCGGCACCGAGGCCGGCCGCCTTGCGGCCCGCGCCGGCGTACGCGACCTGCTGCTCACCCACATCCCGCCCTGGACCTCCCGCGAGGACGTCATCGCCGAGGCCAAGGCCGAGTTCTCGGGCCCGGTCCACGCAGTGTCGCCGGGGGAGACGTTCGAGCTGTAGAGCGCGCGGCGGCGGCGGGCGGACCGATAGGCTGCCGGACGTGTCGAGAAGAGCCGATGGCAGGGCGGACGACGAACTCCGCGAGGTCAAGATCGCGCGGGGGTTCACGAGCCACCCCGCGGGGTCGGTGCTGATCGAGTTCGGCGGGACGCGGGTGATGTGCACCGCAAGCGTCGTCGCGGACGTGCCGCGGTGGCGACGTGGGTCCGGGTTGGGCTGGGTGACGGCCGAATACGCGATGCTGCCGGCGGCGACGCACACCCGCAGCGACCGCGAGTCGGTGAAGGGCAAGGTCGGCGGGCGCACCCAGGAGATCAGCCGGCTGGTCGGGCGCTCGCTGCGTGCCTGCATCGACCTGGCCGCCCTCGGGGAGAACACGATCGCGCTGGACTGCGACGTGCTGCAGGCCGACGGCGGCACCCGCACGGCCGCGATCACCGGCGCCTACGTGGCGCTGCACGACGCAGTTACCTATCTGCGCGCCGCCGGGCGGCTCAGCGACCCGCAGCCGATCTCGTGCGCGATCGCGGCGGTCAGCGTCGGCGTCGTCGACGGCCGGGTGCGCGTCGACCTGCCTTACGAGGAGGACTCGCGCGCCGAAGTCGACATGAACATCGTCGCCACCGACACGGGGACGCTGGTGGAGGTGCAGGGCACCGGCGAGGGCGCGACCTTCCCGCGCTCGACGCTGGACAAGCTGCTCGACGCCGGTCTCGCCGCCTGCGGCCACGTGTTCGCGCTGCAGCAGGCCGCCCTCGCCGAGCCCTATCCCGGGGTGCTGCCGGAACCGGCCGAGCCGCCGAAGAAGAAGTTCGGTGCCTGAGCGGCGACTGCTTCTCGCGAGCCGCAACGCCAAGAAGGTCGGGGAGCTGCGCCGGGTCCTCGCCGACCATGACATCCGCGGCGTCACGATCGTCGGTCTCGACGAGGTGCCGGCGTTCGAGGAGGCGCCCGAGACCGGTGCCAGCTTTGAGGAGAACGCGCTGGCGAAGGCCCGTGATGCGGCGCGGGAAGCCGGACTCGCTTGTGTCGCAGACGATTCGGGGATCGAGGTGGATGCGCTCAACGGGATGCCCGGCGTGCTGTCGGCACGCTGGGCCGGTCGCCACGGCGACGACACCGCGAACACCGACCTGCTGCTCGGCCAGCTCGCCGACGTCCCCGCCGACCGGCGCGGCGCGCGGTTCGTGTCTGCCTGCGCGCTCGTCGTGCCCGGCGGCGGGGAGGTCGTGGTGCGGGGGGAGTGGCTGGGCACGGTGGCGACGGCCGTCCGCGGCGACGGCGGCTTCGGTTACGACCCGGTGTTCGTGCCGGACGACGCCGACGGGCGCACCGCGGCCGAACTGACGCCGCAGGAGAAGGACGCCCGCTCGCACCGCGGCCGAGCGTTGGCGTTGCTGGTGCCGGCGCTCGCGGAACTCGCCGGCTGAACTAGATGCCGAAGTCCCGATGGACCTGCTTGCTGCGCTGATGCTCGACGACGAACGACATGAACGGGACGGTGCCGGCGAGCAGGGTGCCCACGGTCCGCGGCGCGGGCCAGCGCACCTTCACCGCCAGGTCCACCGTGACCAGCAGGTAGACGAAGTACACCCAGCCGTGCACGACGGCGATCCAGCTCGGCGTGTGCACTCCGAAGCCGTACTTCACGATGAGGTCGACGGTGAGCACGAGCAGCCAGATGCCGGTGACCCACGCGAGGATCCGGTAGCGCAGCAGAGCGCTCGCAATCTTGGTGGTGCGCTCGCTCGTTGCGGTCACGGGGTACTCCTTCTGTGTTCGCTCTCTTGGGAATTCGCGTCTCTCGCGTCATGAGAACTCAATTCGGCAAGGTAGCGGTTGTACTCCGCAGTGGTTTCATCGAGGTCGTCGGCGACCCGGCCCGTCGGGCGCGGCGGGAGCAGGTGTTCCGGGATCTCCCTGGGAGCCTCGACTCTCCCGAGAGCGGCACCGTCGGCACTGTCGGCACCGTCGGCCTCCTCGCGGTCGGCCTCGAGCTGCACGAAACGCCGGTAGGCGTAGACGACGAACGCGGCGAACAGCGGCCACTGCAGCGCGTAGCCCAGGTTCTGCCCGGTGCCGCCGGCCGCCTCGAAGCGGGTCCACTGCCACCACCCCAGCACCAGGCACCCGGCCGCGGCCACCACGACCAGCAGTATCAGCGCCGGGCGATGACGCCGCACCGCCGATCGGCGGGTGCGCGTGACCGGGGAATTCACGTTCTCGAGGTTACCGGTGTGCGCGAGGGGGGACTTGAACCCCCACGTCCATAGGACACCAGAACCTAAATCTGGCGCGTCTGCCATTCCGCCACTCGCGCGCGGACCAAACACTACGCTAGCCGAGGGATGTGACGTGGATCACGAACGCGCGAGCGTGAGCAACCTCACTTAGGGGTTTATAACGAAATGGTAACGGTCAACATGAGGAAGTCCTCATGTTCTTGGTCGTCCATGCATCACCCGCAGCCAGCGACGACGCGGGCGCCGCCACCTCGCACACGTGATTTTTCTGGTGCGGCCGTACCGAAAAGTCGCCCGAACGTGCACCTTGGCGGGTGCAATCCCAGCGCAAACCTGAGGATTTCCTCATGATTCTGTGCGACCCTTGAAGCACTCGACGACGAGATCCCAGCTACTTCAGCGCCGGTGCGCCCGAGGACGCGCGCGTCGTCTGCTTCATCTGTTCATGGCCCTGGCGCCAACGAGAGGAACAATCACCCGTGACCATTCACGAAAGCGCAGCCGGTTCCGGACGCGACTATTCGGCGAGCAGTCGATCGCCGTTGATGGACAGCTTCCTGTCCGGCGAGCCGTACGCGCTGGCCTTCGGCGGCCAGGGTGCCGCGTGGCTCGGGGC
Organism: Aldersonia sp.; assembly: GCA_036524855.1. Classification (GTDB taxonomy): domain Bacteria; phylum Actinomycetota; class Actinomycetes; order Mycobacteriales; family Mycobacteriaceae; genus Aldersonia. Next base: position 6,392 of record DATDBL010000235.1, read on the forward strand.
GCTCGAGGAGATCAGCCGCGACAGCGCGCTCGAGCCCGAGCTGACCGAACTGGTGAACGAGGCTGCGCAGATACTCGCGCCGCTCGCCCAGAAACTTCTCGTCGTGCGGCCGGTCGGGTTCGATCCCGTCGGCTGGATGCTGGAGGAGGACTTCGTCGACGAGGAGACCGAGACCTCCGGTGCTCCGTCGGAAGCCGTACTCCGGTCCGCCTCCGTGTCGATGCCGGGTGTGTTCCTCACCCAGCTCGCCGCGTTGCGCGCGCTCAAGCTGCAGGGCCTCGACCCGGCCGTTACCGCGCCGTCGGCCGTCGTCGGGCACTCCCAGGGTCTCGTCGCCGTGGAGGCCGTCAAGGCGAAGGGCCGTTCGGACGCGCAGCTGCTGGCGCTCGCGCAGCTGCTCGGTGCCGCCGGGTCGCTGGTCGCACGCCGTCGTGGGCTGATGGCCGTCGGCGACCGCTCTCCCATGCTCGCCGTCTCGAACGCCGACCGCGCGCAGCTCGAGGCCGCCGTCGCCGAGATCGCGGCCAGCACCGACGCCGACTCCGCGCCGGTCGTCTCCATCCGTAACGGCCGTCGCCGCTTCGTCATCTCCGGCCCGCCGGCCGCGCTCGAGCGCGTCAAGGAGCGCTGCGAGCAGATCACCGCCGAGCAGACCCGGGAGCGGGACGCCAAGAATCGCGGCGGCGCCGTCTTCTCGCCGACCTTCGAGCCGTTGGCCGTCGAGATCGGCTTCCACCATCCGGCGTTCGCCGAGACGATCGAACTCGTCGCCGACTGGGCCGCGCTCTGCGGCCTCGACGCCGAACTTGCCCGCGCACTCGCGGCGGGCGTGCTCGTCGAGCCCGTCGACTGGGTCGAGGAGGTCACCGGGGCGGTGGCGTCCGGCGCCAAGTGGATCCTCGACGTCGGCCCGGGCGACATGCTCACCCGGATGACCAGTTCCGGCCTGCGTGGCACCGGCACCGGAGTCCTCCCGGCCGCCACCCGCGGCGGACAGCGCAACCTGCTCACCCCGGGCGCGCGCCCGGAGGTCAGCCCGGCGTGGTCGAGCTTCGCGCCGACCGCGGTCACCCTGCCCGACGGCCGCACCGTCACCGAGACCTCCTTCACCCGCCTCACCGGTCGCTCGCCGATCCTGCTGGCCGGCATGACGCCGACCACGGTCGACGCGGCCATTGTCGCCGCGGCTGCGAACGCCGGGCACTGGGCCGAACTCGCCGGCGGTGGCCAGGTCACCGAGGAGATCTTCGCCGACCGTGTCGCCGAGTTGCGCACGCTGCTCGAGCCGGGCCGCGAGGTTCAGTTCAACTCGCTGTTCCTCGACCCCTACCTGTGGAAGCTGCAGCTGGGCGGCAAGCGCCTGGTCCAGCGCGCCCGCGCCGCGGGTGCCCCGTTCGACGGCGTGGTCGTCACCGCCGGCATCCCCGAGCTCGAGGAAGCCGTCGCGCTGATCGAGGAACTCGCCGAGGCGGGCATCCACCACGTCGCGTTCAAGCCGGGCACGGTCGCGCAGATCCGCTCGGTCATCCGGATCGCGAACGAGGCCCCCGGTTACCCGGTCATCGTCCACATCGAGGGCGGTCGCGCGGGTGGTCACCACTCGTGGGAGGACCTCGACGATCTGCTCCTCGACACCTACGCCGAGCTGCGTACCCGCCCGAACGTGATCGTTTGCGTCGGCGGCGGCATCGGCACGCCGGAGCGCGCTGCCGAGTACCTCACCGGTTCCTGGTCGGTCGGCTACGGCTTCCCGGAGATGCCGCTCGACGGCATCCTGGTCGGCACCGCCGCGATGGCGACGCTCGAGGCGACCACCGCACCCGAGGTGAAGCAGCTGCTCGTCGACACGCCCGGTACTCCCGACTGGGTCGGTGCCGGCACCGCCGTGGGCGGGATGGCGTCGGGCCGCAGCCAGCTCGGTGCCGACATCCACGAGATCGACAACACCGCCTCGCAGTGTGGTCGGCTGCTCGACGACGTCGCCGGCGACGCCGATGCCGTCGCGGCGCGCCGTGACGAGATCATCGAGGCACTCAACGGCACGGCGAAGCCGTACTTCGGCGACGTCGAGACCATGACCTACACCGAGTGGCTGCAGCGCTACGTCGAGGTCGCCATCGGCGGTGGCGAGTCGACCGCGGCCGCCGAGTCGCTCTGGCTCGACATCACCTGGCGGGATCGCTTCGCGTCCATGCTGCAGCGCGCCGAGGCACGCCTGAACCCGGCCGACCGCGGCGAGGTGCCGACGCTGTTCGCCGACACGGCGCTGCTGGAGGACCCGGCCGCGGCCATCGCCGCACTGCGCGAGGCGTACCCCGGTGCCGACACCGCGCTCCTGCACCCGGCCGACGTGCCGTTCTTCATCGCGCTGTGCCGCACCCCGGGCAAGCCGGTCAACTTCGTGCCAGTCGTCGACAAGGACGTGCGTCGCTGGTGGCGTTCGGACTCGCTGTGGCAGGCGCACGATCCGCGCTACTCGGCCGACCAGGTCTGCATCATCCCCGGCACCGTCGCGGTCGCCGGCATCACCGAGGTCGACGAGCCGGTGGGTGACCTCCTCGATCGCTTCGAGAAGGCCACCACCGACGCGCTTCTCGCCAAGAAGGGGGCGAGCGCGGCACCCGTCGCAAGCCGCCGGCGCGCCGGCGTCGCCGAAGGGCCGGTCGACATCGTGCTCGCCGCGCCCGACGTCACCTGGGCGGGCCGGCTGACCACGAACCCGGTCGCCCGCCTCGGCGCGTTCACCGAGTGGGCCGTCGACGGGACCACGGCCAGCCACGCGGCCTCCGGCGCGACGCTGACCCAGCTCGCCGACGCTGCCGTCGAACTCGTCGTGCCGCTGCTGGGCGGCAACGCCGTCAAGATCAAGATCAGCGTCCCGGAGTCGACCCGCACCGGTGGTGCCCCGGTCGTCACCGAGGAGGACGCCGAGGCGTCGATGTCGGCGTTGCTCGCCGTCGCCGCCGGGCAGGAGCTGCCCGAGGTCAAGGGCGGCGTCACCCGGATCAACCTGGCCTGGGTCCCCGATCAGGTCGCCGACCACGCCGGCGTCACGGCGTCCGGCATGCCCGACACCCTCAGCTCGGTCGGCAACTCGGTTCCCGACGTGCTGGTCGGCGCCTGCTGGCCCGCGGTGTTCGCGGTGCTCGGTGCCACCAAGACGACCGGTGCGAGCGCCGATCCGGCTACCGGCGCGAGCGCCGATCCGGCTTCCGCCGCGAAGTCGGTTATCGAGGGCATGCTCGACCTGGTCCATCTCGACCATCAGGTGCAGCTGCTCAAGCCGCTCCCGGCCGAGACCAGCGTGCTCTCGGTGAAGGCCGAGGCCGGCGAGGTGCTCGACACCGACCTGGGCCGCGTCGTCGAGGTGACCGTCACCATCGGTGCGATGCGCGACCAGGGAATCGACGCGCCGACCTTCGCCACCCTCGTCGAGCGGTTCGCGATCCGCGGCCGCACCGGCAAGGGCGAGCTGACCGATCCGCCGCGTGCCGGCGGCTCGGTGAGCGCCGACGCCGTCGACACCTCGCGTCGTCGTCGCCGCGACGTCACGATCGTTGCGCCGACCAACATGGGTGCGTTCGCCCAGGTTTCCGGTGACCACAACCCGATCCACACCTCCAACGGTGCGGCCCTGCTTGCCGGGCTCGGCACCCCGATCGTGCACGGCATGTGGCTCTCGGCCGCAGCGCAGCACGCGGTCGTCGCGGTGGATCCGGAGGCCAAGACCGCTCCGGCGAAGCTCACCGCGTGGACCGCGCGATTCCTCGGCATGGTCCGCCCGGGCGCGAGCATCGACCTGCAGGTCAACCGTGTCGCGATCGACGCCGGCGCCGAGATCGTCGAGGTCTCCTGCCGCGTCGGCGGCGACCTGGTGATGGTCGCGACCGGCCGCACGACCGCGCCGAAGACCGCGTACGCGTTCCCCGGCCAGGGCATCCAGTCCAAGGGCATGGGCCTCGACGCCCGCGCTCGCTCCAAGGCCGCCAAGGAGATCTGGGACCGCGCAGACGAGCACACCCGCAAGGTGCTCGGCTTCTCCATCCTCGCGGTGGTGCGCGACAATCCGACCTATCTCAAGGCTCGCGGAGTCGAACACCGGCACCCGGACGGCGTGCTGCACCTGACCCAGTTCACCCGGGTCGCGATGGCGGTCCTCGGTGTCGCTCAGGTTGCGGAGCTGCGCGAATCCGGTGCCTACGTCGAGGGCGCGACGCTCGCCGGCCACTCGGTCGGTGAGTACAACGCGCTTGCCGCGGTCGCCGGCGTGCTGCCGCTCGAGGCGGTGCTCGAGGTCGTGTTCAAGCGCGGTTCGGCGATGCATCAGCTGGTGCCCCGCGACGCGGACGGTCGTTCCAACTATCGGATGGCCGCGATCCGGCCGTCGCAGTTCGGTCTGGCGGACGACGAGGTCATCGGCTTCGTCGCCGAGCTCGGTGAGCGCACCGGTGAGTTCATGCAGGTCGTGAACCTGAACCTGCGCGGCTCGCAGTACGCGATCGCCGGCACGGTCGCCGGCCTCGCCGAGCTCGAGACGGTGATCGAGCGCAAGGTCGCCGAGTACGGCGGCAAGCGCGCCTTCATCCTCGTGCCCGGCATCGACGTGCCGTTCCACTCGGACGTCCTGCGCGCAGGCGTGCCGGAGTTCCGGCGCAAGCTCGAGGAACTGCTTCCGGCGTTCGACCCGGCCATCCTGGTCGGCCGCTACGTGCCGAACCTGGTGCCGAAGCCGTTCTCCCTGGAGCGTGAATTCGTTGCGGAGATCGCCGATCTCGTTCCGTCGGAGCCGCTGGACGCGGTGCTCGCCGACTTCGCCAGCTGGGCCAAGCGCCCGAGCGAGCTGGCGGGGGTCATCCTGGTCGAGCTGCTGGCCTGGCAGTTCGCCAGCCCGGTGCGCTGGATCGAGACCCAGGATCTGCTGTTCACCGACGAGGCGCACGGTGGTCTCGGCATCGAGCGGTTCATCGAGATCGGTCTCGCGCCGACCCCGACGGTCGCCAACCTGGCCACCAACACGCTGAAGCTGCCCGGCCGCATCGGCGGCCCGGTGGAGGTGCTCAACGTCGAACGCGAGCGTGCCGTCGTGTACGCCACCGACGTCGATCCCGAGCCGGTCGAAGAAGACATAGCAGAGGCCGCGACTGAGGCGGCTCCGGCTGCCGCCGCTGCCCCCGCCGTCGCGCCAGCCCCGGCCGCCGCCCCGGCGGGTGGGCCTCGTCCCGACGACATCGGCTTCGGCGCGTCGGACGCCACCAAGGTGCTCATCGCGCTGTGGACGAAGCTGCGGCTGGACCAGATCGGCCCGGTGGACACCATCGAGGCGCTCTGCGACGGCGTGTCCTCGCGGCGTAACCAGCTGCTCGTCGACCTCGGCTCCGAGCTGTCGCTCGGCGCAATCGACGGTGCCGCCGACGCCGACATGGTCGCCCTCGCCGGCACGGTCGACAAGCTCGCCCGGACATACAAGCCGTTCGGCTCCGTGCTGTCCGACTCGATGGGCGACCACCTGCGCAAGGTGTTCGGCCCGTCCGGCAAGCGCCCGGCCGCCATCGGCGAACGCGTCAAGAAGGTGTGGGAACTCGGCGACGGCTGGGCGGCCCACGTCCAGGCCGAGGTCTCGCTCGGTACCCGCGACGGCGCCAGCGTCCGCGGCGGTGACCTCGGAGGCCTGGTCAGCGGTGCGCTCTCCGACGCCGCCTCGGTCGACGCCGCGATCGACGCCGCCGTGGCGGCGGTCGCCGGCCGGCGCGGCATCGCGGTCTCGCTGCCCGCCGCGGGTGGCGGCGGTGCCGGTGGCACCGTCGACGCCGCGGCGCTGGGCGAGTTCACCGAGCACATCACCGGCCGCGACGGCGTCCTCGCCTCGTCCGCCCGGCTCGTGCTCGAGCAGCTCGGCTTCGCCGAGAAGGTCTCGGCGCCCGAGGCGGCGACCGAAACGGAGCTGGTCGACCTGGTGTCGGCCGAACTCGGCACGGACTGGCCGCGTCTCGTCGCGCCGACGTTCGACGCGAAGAAGGCCGTCCTGATCGATGACCGCTGGGCCAGCGCCCGGGAGGACCTTGCGCGCCTGTGGGTCGGTGCCGAGTCTGACATCAGTGCCCTCACCGTGGACACCTTCGTCGGGTCCGGCAAGGCCGTCGCCAACCAGGCCGTCTGGTGGCGCGACCGGGCCAAGAGCGAGGGCCGTTCGGTGCTCGCGAGCGCCTACGACCAGATCGCGCAGGTCGCGGAGCAGACTTCCGAGGCCGGTGTCTGGTCCGACGAGGTCGCCGTCGTCACCGGCGCAAGCAAGGGCTCGATCGCCGCGGCGATCGCGGGCAAGCTGCTCGGCGGCGGCGCCACGGTCGTGCTGACCACCTCGCGGCTGGACGATCAGCGGCTCGGCTTCTACAAGCAGCTGTTCCGTGACTCGGCCCGCAACGGCGCCCAGCTGTGGGTGGTGCCCGCCAACATGGCGGCCTACACCGACGTCGACGCGCTCATCGAGTGGGTCGGCAACGACCAGGTCGAGTCGGCTGGTGGCGCGAAGACGCTGGTCAAGCCGGCGATGATGCCGACGCTGCTGTTCCCGTTCGCCGCGCCCCGCGTGGCCGGCGACCTCTCCGACGCGGGTGCCCGCGCCGAGATGGAGATGCGGGTGCTGCTCTGGTCGGTCGAGCGGCTGATCGCCGGCCTGTCCACGCTGGGCCGTGACCACGATGTCGACGCCTCGCTGCACGTGGTGCTGCCCGGTTCCCCGAACCGCGGCATCATGGGCGGTGACGGAGCCTACGGTGAGTCGAAGGCCGCCCTCGACGCGCTCGTCGGGCGCTGGAACGTGGAGCGCACGTGGGCCGAGCGGGTCACTATCGCGCACGCGCTGATCGGCTGGGTCCGCGGCACCAACCTGATGGGCCACAACGATCCGGTCGTCGATGCGGTCGAGGCCGCCGGTGTGCGCACCTGGTCCACCCAGGACATGGCGACCGAGCTTTTGAAGCTGTCGACAGTCGAGGCGCGTCAGCAGGCGAAGCAGGAACCATTGCAGGCCGATCTCACCGGTGGCCTCGGTGCCGGTCTGGACCTGCCCGGAATGATGAAGGAGCACGCGGCCCAGGCGGCCGAGGCACCCGCCGACGCGGTCGCCGAGGCGGTCGCGACCATCCTGGCGCTGCCGGCCCCGCCGACCCTCGCGCCGGAGACGGTGACCCCCGACTGGGACGACCTCGCGGTCGACCCGGCCGACCTGGTCGTCATCGTCGGTGCCGGTGAGCTCGGGCCGTACGGCTCGGCGCGTACCCGCTTCGAGATGGAGGTCGACGAGGAACTGTCCGCGGCGGGCGTGCTGGAACTCGCCTGGTCCACCGGGCTGGTCACCTGGGAGAACGATCCCAAGGCGGGCTGGTACGACGCGGAGAGCGGCGACCTGGTTCCCGAGGAGGAGATCGCCGAGCGCTACCACGACACGGTCGTCGAGCGTTGCGGCATCCGTCAATTCGCCGACGACGGCGCGATGATCGACACCACCGCACCGCTGATGACGTCGGTGTTCCTCGACAACGACCTCACCTTCGTGGTCAACAGCGAGGCCGAGGCCCGCGCCTTCGCCGCGTCGGCGCCGGAGCAGACGATCATCGCGCCGGTTGCCGATTCGGGTGACTGGCAGGTGACGCGCAAGGCCGGCACCGAGATCCGCGTGCCGCGCAAGATGAAGCTGTCCCGCGCGGTCGGCGGCCAGATCCCGACCGGGTTCGATCCGACCCGCTGGGGCATCTCGGCGGACATGGCGAGTTCGGTGGACCGCGTCGCGCTGTGGAACATCGTCTGCACCGTGGACGCGTTCATCTCCTCCGGGTTCAACCCGTCCGAGCTGATGCGCTGGGTGCACCCGAGCCTGGTGGCCAACACCCAGGGCACGGGCATGGGCGGCATGATGTCGATGCGCTCGCTGTACATCGACACGCTGCTCGGCGATGCGCGGGCCAACGACATCCTGCAGGAAGCCCTGCCGAACGTCGTCGCCGCGCACGTGGTGCAGTCCTACGTCGGTAGCTACGGCGCGATGGTGCACCCGGTTGCGGCGTGCGCCACGGCCGCGGTCTCGGTCGAGGAGGGCGTCGACAAGATCAAGCTGGGCAAGGCGCAGCTGGCCGTGGCCGGCGGCTTCGACGACCTGTCCACCGAGGGCATCATCGGCTTCGGCGACATGTCGGCGACCGCGGACACCGCGACGATGCGTGGCAAGGGCATCAGCGACCGGCGCTTCTCGCGGGCCAACGACCGCCGGCGCGCCGGCTTCGTCGAGTCCATGGGTGGCGGCACGATCCTGCTCGCCCGCGGCGACGTCGCGCAGGAGATGGGCCTGCCCGTCCTCGGCGTCGTGGCCTACGCGCAATCCTACGGCGACGGTGTGCACACCTCGATCCCGGCGCCCGGTCTCGGTGCGCTCGGGGCGGGGCGTGGCGGATCGGAGTCGCGCTTCGCGAAGGCGCTGGCCGAACTCGGCGTCACCGCCGACGACGTGGCGGTCGTGTCCAAGCACGACACGTCCACCGCGGCCAACGACCCGAACGAGGCCGAGCTGCACACCCGGCTCGCCCGGGCGATCGGCCGGACCGAGGGCAACCCGCTGTTCGTGATCTCGCAGAAGAGCCTGACCGGACACTCGAAGGGCGGCGCGGCCGCGTTCCAGCTGATCGGCCTGTGCCAGGTCCTCAGCCAGGGCGTGATCCCGCCGAACCGCAGCCTGGACTGCGTCGATCCGAAGATGGAGGAGTTCGCGCACCTGGTGTGGTCGCGGGAGCCCCTGCGCCTCGGCTCGAGCTTCCCGCTCAAGGCGGGCGTGCTCACCAGCCTCGGCTTCGGGCACGTGTCCGGACTGATCGCGCTCGTCCATCCGCAGGCCTTCATCGCGGCGCTCGATCCGGCGCAGCGTGAGGAATACCTGCAGAAGGCGAACGCGCGTCTGGCGCAGGGCCGGCAGCGGCTTGCGCAAGCGATGTGCGGCGGCAAGGATCTCTACGAGCGTCCTGCGGACCGTCGCCTCGGCGAGGACGACGCCGCGCACAAGGCCGTCAAGAACCTCGAGGCCGACGTGTTGCTCAGCGAGGGTGCCCGCTTGGGCGCCGACGACACCTACATCAGCGGAAAGCCGGGTTGCCAGTGAGCATCGTTGGAATCGGAATCGACTTGGTGACGGTCTCCGAGTTCGCCGAGCAGGTGGAACGGACCGGAACCACGATGTTGCGGGAGAGCTTCACTCCGGGTGAGCGCCGCTATTGCGAGTCGAAGGGGTCCGACCCCTCGCGCAGCTACGCGGTCCGCTGGGCGGCGAAGGAGGCCGTGCTGAAGGCATGGGCGTCCTCGCGGTTCGCCCGGCGGCCCCAGATCGGGGACAACCCGTACCTGCTCATCGAGGTGGTGAACGACGCGTGGGGCCGGCCCACAATCAAGCTGCACGGCCTCGCCGCCGAGTTCCTGCCTGAGGCGAAGATCCACCTTTCGTTGACCCACGACGGCGACACCGCCGCCGCCGTGGTGGTGCTCGAGGAGCCGACCGTGCCGGCGGAGGCGCCGTCCGAGTCGGGGGCCAAGGCCGAAGCCACGAGCGCGGCCGGGGCCCGCTGACCCGGTCTGACCGACACGCCGAAGGGCGGGGTGAACGATTCGTTCACCCCGCCCTTCGGCTGTTTCGAGAATGTTTGTATGGCAGTCGTGTGCCTGCTACCCGCGCGAGTCCTTCTCCGCGACCAGCAGATACGCGACCATCAGGCGCTTGAGTTCGGCGACGGCGTCGGCCCGCGTCTGGCCGTCCTGCACCGAGAAGTTGAGCATCGAGTACACGACGTGCACCAGGACCTCGGCCATCATCGTGCGCCGGGCGCGCGGCGTGCGGGGCGAGAGCGGCCGCAGCATCTTCGCGACGACCTCGGCGAATTCCTTTTCGTGGATGGCGCCGGTCGCCCGCGTGGAGGGCGTCGACTGCATGGCCAGCCACACCTCGCGACGCGACGGGTCCGAAGTCCACAGTTCGGCCATATGGTCGACGAAGCGGTTCATGTGCCGCAGCCAGTCCATCGACGGGATCTCACCGTTGAAGTCCGCCAATTCCTGTGAGACCGCCACCAGATCCTGGCGGTTCAACTCGCACACGATGACGTACTTGTTCGCGAAGAACTGATACAGCGTGCCGATCGGCACCTCGGCCCGAGCCGCGACCTCTTCGCAGGTGAACGACTCGAAGCCGACCTCCACCAGCAGCTTGCGGGAGGCGGCGAGCAGGGCGTCGAACTTGCGTTTGCTGCGTTCCTGCGTCGGCCGCTTGCGCGGCATCAGCTCGTGCGGGTCCCCCTGGATGTCGATTGCAGGGTCGGGTCGACTGCCGGGCCTCGCCCGCTGTGTCGACACCGATTCCACGCCTGTAAGGCTAGCCGGTCGCACAGGTACTTCGGCGCATGGCGGGCCGCGCGGTGCCGGCGTTGTCAGTGCAGGGTCTTGCGACGGAAGGTCGCACGCGCCCACACGTATCCGACGACGGTGATCGCGAGGCACCAGCCCACCGCGAGCATCGCACTGTTTCCGATCGGGGTGCCGGTGAGCAGGCCCCGCAGGGTCTCGATGACCGGGGTCACCGGTTGGTGCTCGGCGAAGCCACGCAACCAGGACGGCATCGATTCGGGCGGCACGAACGCGCTCGACACATACGGCAGGAACAGCAGGAAGAAGGTGAACCCGCTCGCCGCCTCCGGGTTGGCCGCCAGCAACCCCAGCGCGACGCACAGCCACGAGATCGCGAGCACGAACAGCGCCACCACGCCGATCGCGGCGAGGTACTCGAGCGGGCCCGCCGACGGACGGAAACCCATCAGCACCGCGACGGTCACGACGATCGCGGTGGTGACGAGGTTGCGCAGCACGCTCGCGCCGACGTGTCCGGTCAGGATCGCGCGCTGGGAGACGGCCATGGTCCGGAACCGGTCGACGACTCCCTCGGTCATGTCGGAGGAGACGGCGGTGGCGATGGTCGAGGCGCCGAATCCGGCGCACAGCAGGATGATGCCGGGTACTACGTAGTTGAGGTACTCGGTGCCGACGTTCATGGCGCCGCCGAACACGTAGACGAACAGCACCAGCAGGATCACGGGCAACGCGATCGCCAGGATCATCGTGTCCGGCGACCGCAACGTGTGCCGGAGGCTGCGGCGCAGCATGGTGAGCGAATCGGTCGTGGCGGTGGTGAGAGTGGTCATCGGTGCGAGACCTCCTGGGTGAGGGCGAAGAAGACGTCGTCGAGGTCGGGGGTGTGGATGGACAGCCGTTCGATGGCGATGCGGTCGTCGTCGAACCGGTCCAGCAGCGCCCGGATCGAGCCGACGCTGCCGTCGGAGGGCACCTGCAGCGTGAGCGTCGCGTCGTCGCGGGCGGCGGCGGGGACCGTGCGGGCGGCGGCGTCGAGTGTGGACAGGTCGGCGAAGTCGAAGCGCACGTGGCCGCCCGGGACGCGGGACTTGAGTTCGTCCGCGGTGCCCTCGGCGACAAGTCGGCCACCGTCGAGGACGGCGATGCGGTCGGCGAGCTCGTCGGCCTCCTCGAGGTACTGGGTGGTCAGCAGGACGGTGACGCCGTCCTCGACGAGTTCGCCGATGATCTGCCACGTCCCGCGGCGGCTGCGGGGATCGAGACCCGTGGTGGGCTCGTCCAGAAACACGACGCGCGGATCGCCGACGAGGCTCATCGCGAGGTCGAGGCGCCGACGCATTCCGCCGGAGTAGGTCTTCGCACGCTTGTCGGCGGCGTCGAGGAGATCGAACCGTCGCAGCAGGTGCTGCACGCGGGCGCGGCCCTCGGCGCGCCGCAACCGATACAGGTCGGCCATGAGTTGCAGGTTCTCGGCGCCGGTCAGCAGGCCGTCGACGGCGGCGAACTGGCCGGTGACGCCGATCGCCGCGCGGACCGCGTCGGCGTCGGTGTTCGGGTCGTGGCCGGCGACCCGAACTTCGCCCGCGTCCGCGCGCAGCTGGGTAGCGAGGATGCGCACGGTCGTGGTCTTGCCGGCGCCGTTCGGCCCGAGCAGCGCGAAGACCGTCCCGGCGGCGACGTCGAGATCGAGGCCGTCGAGGACGATCTGGTCGCCGAAGCGCTTCGTGAGGCCGCGGGCGGTGATGGCGGGTGGTGTCATGATCCCCTCCTGAAACTGTGTATCGACTACACTCTGTGTAGAGCGTACGCAGTTTTAGGATCTACGCAAGACCCGACGGGAGGGCAGATGGGATCCGAGCCGAGCGGCCCGGCGACGCGCAGCCTGCCGCGGGCCGTCGAACTGGCCTGGGGGCTGGGGGAGCCGGGGACCCGTGGGCCGCGGCGCGGGATGACGCTCGAGCAGATCCTCGACGCCGCCGTCGCGGTCGCGGACGCGGAGGGCTTCGCGGCGCTGTCGATGAGCCGGCTGGCGAAGGAACTCGGCTACACGACGATGTCGCTGTACCGGTACGTCGACAGCAAGGACACGCTGGTGCAGCTGTTGATGGACTACGTGCTCGGCCCGCCACCGCCGATCGATCCCGATCTGCCGTGGCGGGACGCGCTGCGGGCGTGGGCGATGGGGGAGTTCGAGGCGATCATGGCCCACCCGTGGTGGCTCGAGATCGGCCTCTCCGCGCCCCCGACCGGCCCGAACAACATGGCGTGGCTCGAGGTCGGGCTCGCGGCGATGGGCAAGGTCGACCTGCCCGAGTCGCTGAAATTCCAGCTGGTGATGAACGTGTCGCTCTTCGTGATCGGGCGCACGCGCGTCGTGCGCGAACTTGTGATGTCGGACCCCAAGACCGACGCCGAGTTCGGCGACGTGATGGCACAGGTGCTCGACCCCGACCGGTTCCCGGCGATCACCGCCGCCCTGAGCGCCGCGGCGTTCGACCAGGAGGACCCGCACTGGGAGTCGGCCGACTTCCAGTTCGGCCTCGACCGCCTGCTCGACGGCTACGAGCGCTACGTGGCCGACCTGGCCGACACTGCGTCAGCCCGCCATCTCCACGCCGGTGAGCGTGACGCCGCGGTGCGCGGCGAGTAGTGCTGCCTGCTCGTCGACCGCGCCCCGCAGTGACTTCGACCATTTCCGCCACGGCGTCGCCAGCAGTTTCAGTGCACCACCGGACTGGCGAGGTCGCCAGATCCCGACGACCTCGCCGCCGGCGACGACCGCGCCCGGCCGGCCGATGGTTCGCCACAGTTCCTTGGCCTTCGTCCGGTCGTCGACGAGGGTGTCACGGTCGCGCAGCTGCAGCCACGCGTCGAAGGCGCCGAGCAGTCTGACGGTGTCGTCGCGCTGGCTGTCCGCGGCTTGTCGGGCGTCGTCCGCGAGCAGGTGTGGCGTCCCGCCGGTCCTCGCCGGGGCGTCGACGATCTCGGCCGTGACGGTGTCCTGCGGCCAGTGCTGTCTGATCACCGTGACCGGCGCGTCGAGGAACGCGGCGACGACGTGCGGCGTCGCCGGGCCGTAGAACCGCAGGTAGTTGCGGATCACGTCGAACCGGGGATCGGCGGCGGAGGCCGGCGTACCGAAGAACGCCGGGCGCAGCCGTGGGATTCGGCGCAGCACAGGCGGCGAGGTATCCGGTTCTAGTTCCAGACCCGCCTGCAGCGCCCCGAGCCGGAACGGCTGCTCGTAGCAGTGCACGGCGTCGCAGGGGCGGCAATAGCGCAGGTGCTCGGGTGCGAGTACGTCGTTGAGCGCGCCCGACAGCGCGCCCTTCACCATCGGTTTCGTGACGATGTCGCGTTCGGCGTGCGCGACCCGCGTCAGACCCTCGACGACCGAAAGCCCCGCTTTGCGCAGCGGCTTGGACGCGTCGGCGATCCGTTTCGTCGCGTCGGCGTCGTCGTACGGGGCGGTCGCGACGGCGACCTGGCTCGCGTCCGTGCGACGGTACGCGTGCGGCGCGCCGCGCAGCGTCCATGCGTAGAACAAGTCATCGGGGTCGAAGTTCTGGATGCCCCGGTTGCGCAGCGCCCACACGGCGCCTTCCCCGGTGTCCTGCACGCCGTAGTCGAGCAGGGCGAGCGATTCGACGGTGGCGGGAGCGGCGTCGAGGTGCTGGGCGCGCCACCGGAACGCGAGCACCTGCGTGCGGGTGAGGGAGACGGTGACTTCGGCGGCGGTCACGATTCGAGCTACACCGAAATATCCCGCCGCAACTTCGCGACGTGCCCGGTCGCGCGCACGTTGTACTGCGCCACCTCGACGTTGCCGTCGGCGTCGATGAGGAACGTCGAGCGGATGACGCCGGTGACCTTTTTGCCGTACATCGTCTTCTCGCCGAACGCGCCGTAGGCATCGAGCGTCGTCTTGTCCGGGTCCGACAGCAGCGGGAACGTCAGCGACTCGGCGTCGCGGAACTTGGCGAGTTTCGGGGGTTTGTCGGGGGAGATGCCGAGCACGTCGATGCCTGCGCCGTTCAGTTCGGCGAGGTTGTCGCGGAAGTCGCAGGCCTCCTTGGTGCAGCCCGGCGTGCTCGCGGCCGGGTAGAAGTACACGATCACCTTGCGGCCGCGGTAGTCGCGCAGCGAGACGTCGGTGCCGTTTGCGTCGGGGAGGGTGAATTCGGGGGCGGGGTCACCGGGGCTCAGGCGTGTCACGAGGTTCGAGACTACCCAACGGCCGTAATCCGCCGTGCCGTCGTAACCGCAGGTAGGGTTCTGCGCAGCGCCGGTACTACTCGTTTGGAGGTCACGTGCCCAGGGACACCGACAGCATCGAACGGGAGATCGAGAACGCCCGAAACCAGCTCGCCAGCACCCTCGACGAGCTGACCATCCGGGCGAACCCGAAGCGGATCGCCGCCGATGCGCGCGCCCGGATCGTCGCCAAGCTGAGCGAGCCCAAGATCAAGTACAGCCTCATCGGCACGGCGGCGGCGCTCGTGGTGCTCCTGCTGGTCCGGGTGGTGCGGCGATGAGAAAGGTTCCGCACGTCGCCGTCGTCGGTGCCGGAAGTGTCGGAGCCACGATCGTCTTCGCCGCGCTGCTGCGCGGTCTCGCCGAGCGCGTCTCGCTCTACGACATCAACGCCGAGAAGACCGAGGCCGAGGTCCTCGACCTGCGCCAGGGTCTGCAGTTCGTCCCGTCCGCGTCGATCGACGGCGGCGCCGACATCGAGGTGTGCCGTGGCGCCGACATCATCGTCATCACCGCGGGCGCGAAGCAGAAGGCCGGTCAGAGCCGGCTCGAGCTGGCCGCGGTCAACGCCCGGATCTGCCGGACGATGGTGCCGCAGTTGCTCGAGGTGGCGCCGGACGCGGTGTTGCTGATGGTCACGAACCCGGTCGACGTCGTGACGTCGGTCGCGATCGAGGCCGCGGGCCTGCCGGAGGGCAGGGTGTTCGGCTCCGGCACCGTGCTCGACTCGTCACGACTGCGGTTGCTGCTCGCGCAGCGGTGCGGCGTCGCCGTGCAGAACGTGCACGCCTACATCGTCGGCGAGCACGGCGACAGCGAACTCGCGCTGTGGAGCAGCGCCACCATCGGTGCCGTTCCCATCAAGGAGTGGGTCGGGTTCGGTGGGTCGGCACTTTCCGCCACGGAACGCTACGAACTGCTCGACGACGTCCGCAAGGCCGCGCTGAAGATCATCGCCGGCAAGGGCGCGACCAACTGGGCCGTCGGTCTGGCGACCGCGCGCATCCTCGAGGCGATCCTGCGCGACGAGAACCGGGTGCTGCCGGTGACCGCGCCGATCGGCGACTTCGCCGACCTCGACCGTGACGTCTGCCTGTCGATCCCACGCGTGGTCGGTAAGAACGGTGCCGGTCCGGCGCTGCCGACCCCGGTCGACGACGAGGAGCGTGAACAGCTTGCCGCGAGTGCGGAGGCGGTGGAGTCGGTCCTGAAGTCGGTGACAGCGGCGACCTGAACGGCAATCGTGGTGCGCCATCAGGGACTCGAACCCCGAACCCGCTGATTAAGAGTCAGCTGCTCTGCCAATTGAGCTAATGGCGCGTGCCCCCGGTTTCGGGTGCGGCTGCGAGACTAGCAGGCTGTCTCGGTCGGAGTGAAATCGCCTGTCGCGGCGCGCCACGCGGCGCGGAATCGGTGTCGGCAGGTAACGCCGGAGCAACGGTTTATCGATGTGGTGATCGAACTCGCATCGCGCGGCGGGTCGCGCGGTGGAGAGCCGTCGGATTCCCCGGCATAATGGTTGTCATCGCGCGCGACGCCCAGCGCCCTGGGGTGGCGATGTCGCACGCGTGTGAACAGGAGCTATGAGGGGGAGTAGATGTCGAAACGTCGAACCGGTCGCAGGAAGGGCACAACTCGCCTCCTGATCGGTCTCTCGGTCCTCACCCTCGGCCTGACCTCGTGCACTATCGGCTCGGCCGAGGAATCTGCGCCCGTGGTCGCGATCGACTCGAATCCGCTCACCGAACTGATCAAGCCGCACGTGACGTCGAACGTCGCCAACGGGGCTGTCGGGGTGTCGGTGACCCAGCCGGTGACGACTTCGGTGACGAACGGCAAGCTCGGCGCGGTCGCGATGACCAGCCCCGAGGGTGTTCCGGTGGCCGGTCAGATGGCACCGGACGGCCTGTCCTGGCAGAGCGCGGAGCCGCTCGGGTACGACCGGCAGTACCGGCTGCACGTCGAGGCGTTCGGCCTGACCGGCGCCGTCGCCACCGACACGACCTTCACCACCAGCGCTCCCGACAACCTCACCAAGCCGTACCTGATGGTCGGCGACAACGAGGTGGTCGGCATCGGACAGCCGGTCGGGGTGCAGTTCGACGAGCCGGTCCCGGACCGGATCGCCGCGCAGAACGCGATCACGATCACCACCGATCCGCCGGTGGAGGGCGCGTTCTACTGGATCAGCCCCAGCGAGGTCCGGTGGCGACCGGAGAACTACTGGGCGCCCGGCACGAGGATCGACGTCGCCGTGAACGTCTACGGCAAGGACCTCGGTGCCGGATTGTTCGGCGCCAACGATGCGCACTCGACCTACAGCATCGGCGATCCGATGATCCTCACCGCGGACGACAACACCCTGCAGGTGACCGTCGAGCAGAACGGCCAGGTGATCCGCACCATGCCGACCTCGATGGGCAAGTCGAGCACGCCGACCGACAACGGCGTCTACATCGTCGCCGAAAAGCACCAGCACATCGTCATGGACTCGTCGACCTATGGCGTGGCAGTCAACTCCGCCGACGGCTACCGCACCCCCGTCGACTTCGCGACCCGGATGTCCTACAGCGGCATCTTCCTGCACTCCGCGCCGTGGTCGGTGGGGGCGCAGGGCTCCTACAACACCAGCCACGGCTGCCTGAACCTCAGCCCCGCGAACGCGATCTGGGTGTTCAACAACGTCAAGCGCGGCGACATCGTGATCGTCAAGAACACCGTGGGCGGCACGCTGTCGGGCACTGACGGCCTCGGCGACTGGAACGTCCCGTGGGAGGTCTGGCGGGCGGGCAACGCCAACCAGAGCTGACGCGCTACAGACTCGAAAGGCCGGGCTCCGAATCGGAGCCCGGCCTTTTCGCATACCCACAGCTACTACTCGCCATCGGGCAGCGTCGCAGGTACGAACTCCACCCAGCAGGGGCTACAACGTCATGCACGACTTTGATCCTATTTTGGGGGAAGTGACAGAGTTGAATCTTCACCAAAAGGGCTAAAAGTTCACATGCCACGCGGGTAGCCGCCAGCCAAGGGCTGGAGTGAAGCGCCCAGGTGGCGCCACCGCGACGTTGCGATCTGTGCCTATGCGTTTGTGGCGGGCGTGGCAAGCTGCGAGAGTTGAGGGCGGGGATGCGAAGAGCAAATGGTGGGTGCATCACGCCGACTGGCGCCTGCGGCTGATCCTGCGCTGGGCCCAGCATTGGGCCGGCCACTCGCCGATGGCATCAAGGGATCAAGTCTGCACAACATGAACGTGAAGGAACTGCGTCCGTCCGCCACGAACGTGCGCATCCTGTTCGTATTCGATCCTGATCGGCAGGCGGTTCTGCTGGTCGCGGGCGACAAGACCGGGGAGTGGCAGAGCTGGTACGTGGACAACATTCCCGTCGCCGAGGCGCGGTACGCCGAGTGGCTCGACGGCACACGAGATGAGGAGGTGTGAAGGTAATGACTCGTAGTTGGAACGACGTGAAGAGCGACCTGCGCGACCGTGGTCTCACTCAACCTGCGCGAGTCGCCGAGGCCAAGCGTGAGATGGAGAACGAGCAGCGTGCCTACCGTCTTGCGCAGGTCCGCAAGTCGCAGGCGCGCACGCAGGCAGAGATCGCTGAGGCGATGGGCGTGACGCAGGTGCGTGTGTCGAAGATCGAGCGCGGCGACATGATGCACACCGAACTCGGGACGCTGCAGGCGTACATCGAAGCGATGGGCGGTCGACTCCGTGTGATCGCGGAGTTCGGTGGTGCCCTGCTGGTATTGAGCGACGGCGGGTCCGGCCAGGCTGGTGCGCCGGTGCCGTCTGCGACTGCGGCGCCGGAGACGGAGCGCGTCAAGAGGCCGGAGCCTGCGAAGAAGTCCGCCGCCGTCAGGTCGTCTGCCAGGAAGGCAACCGCCAAGACTGCGACTGCCGCAAAGAGGACTGCCAAGTCGACGGTGCCGGTTGCACCGAAGCGCGGAAAGCGCACGATTCCACGGAACTGATGCGATGGGGCCGACGCAAGACTATCGGCGGAACGCGCAGACGCCGATGTGCATTTCTGCGTCATAGCGCAAGAGGTGAGGCTGGAGTGGCCAGTGGATCTGCCCCCCGCGACAGCACAGACCCGTGGTGCCGGGCTTCGATTCGGGGTCCGGCGTTCGCATTCGGTGACGGGGACTCGAACCGGCGACACCGCGATCCCGCCACATCGCTCGCACCGACACGGGGACACGCGCGTGACCCCCTGCTCACTCCGCCAGCTTGCGCAGGATCCGCGCCAGCTCCCGGCGCTCGGCGTCGTCGAGTGCCCCGAAGACCCGTTCGGCTTCGATGGCCCGACTCTCTTGGACAGCGTCGCCGACTCCCCCGCCCTTAGCCGTCAGGGCGACCAGGGTTGCCCGTCGATCGGTCGGATCCGGTCGGCGTTCGACCAGCCACCGCTGCTCGAGCGCGTCGACGACCTCGGTGGTCGAGCGCCGGGCGATCCTCAAGCGCTCGGAGAGCTGGCTCAGCCGGCAGGGGCCCTCCTGCATGAGAACGCGGAGCGCCCGCAGATGCGACGGCGCAATGTCCCAGGGAGCGAGCGATTCGCGCGACTGCTGTCGGAGTATCCGCGCCACACCCCAGAAGGCCTCCGACAGCGACTCGGCGTCGCGCGCTTGCCCACCCCGAGTCCCGCCCTGGTCGCCGAACACCGGAATAGACTAGCAAAGATGCTGCTGTACCCTCATGGTGAGGTTGCCTCATCATAGCGTTGCCTCATCATTGCCGCGGTCCGCGTAGTCGACGGGCACGAACATTTGAGAGGGGTGGTTCGACTTGGCACCCACAGACCCAACATCGATCATCGCCGAGCGCAACGGCCGCGCCAACGGCGTGGCCGGCACCGGCGGAGGGCAAGCGCGCAAGGTGACTGCCGTCGAGAAACAACAAGCCCGCGACGTCTCGCTGCGCCGGATCGGCGCGCTGTTCAAGCCGTATGCCCGCCAGCTCACGGTCGTCGTCGCGATCATCGTGGCGTCGTCCATCGTCGCGATGGCGTCCCCATTCCTGCTCCGGGCCGTCATCGACGACGCGCTGCCGCAGCAGAACCTCACCCTGCTGGTCTGGCTGGTTCTCGGCATGCTCGCCGTCGCCGTCGCGACCGCCGCGTTCGGCGTCGTTCAGACCTGGATCAGCACCACCGTCGGGCAGCGGGTCATGCACGCCCTGCGCACCGACGTCTTCACCCACCTGCAGCGCCAATCCCTGGCCTTCTTCACCCGGACCCGCACTGGCGAGGTGCAGTCCCGAATCACCAACGACATCGGCGGAATGGACACGGTGGTCACCTCCACCGCGACGTCCGTCGCCTCGAACCTCACGACCGTCGTCGCCACCGCCGCCGCGATGGCCGCACTCTCCTGGCAGCTCTCGCTCATCTCCCTCGTGGTGATGCCGCCCGCGATCTACCTCACCCGCAAGGTCGCCGGCATGCGCCGGGAGATTACCGCACAACGTCAACGCGAACTCTCCGATCTCAACGTCACCATCGAGGAGGGCCTGTCCATCAGCGGGATTCAGCTCAGCAAGACGATGGGCGCCGGGCCCGATCTGGTCCGTCGCTTCACCGACTCCTCGGCGCGTCTGATCGATCTCGAGCTGCGATCCGAGTTGGCCGGCCGCTGGCGCATGGCGACGATGAGCATCATCTTCGCCGCCGTCCCCGCGGTCATCTACCTCGGCGCCGGGCTGCCCGCGACGCCCGGGGGCATGACGCTGGGTACCCTGGTCGCGTTCACCGCCCTGCAGGGCGGGTTGTTCCGGCCGCTGATGGGATTGCTCAACGTCGGCGTCTCGTTGGTCAGCTCCCTGGCACTGTTTGCCCGAATCTTCGAGTATCTCGACCTCCCTGTCGAGGTGGACGATCCCGTCGACCCGGCCGACGTCGATCCGCGGTGGGTGCGCGGGCATGTTCGCATCGAGGACGTGACCTTTGCCTATCCCGGCAATTCGACACCCGCGCTCTCGGGTGTGACCATCGACGTCCCCGCCGGCTCAACCC
This sequence comes from Aldersonia sp., assembly GCA_036524855.1. GTDB lineage: Bacteria > Actinomycetota > Actinomycetes > Mycobacteriales > Mycobacteriaceae > Aldersonia. The sequence continues at coordinate 27,067 of DATDBL010000235.1, forward strand.
TGGCCGTCGTCGGCGAAACCGGTTCCGGAAAAAGCACTCTCGCATCGCTCGTGGCCCGGCTCTACGACCCGACCAGCGGCCGCGTCACCTTCGACGGTGTCGACCTGCGGGACCTGCGCCTGAGCGATCTCGCCGCGATCGTCGGGGTGGTGAGCCAGGAGACCTACCTGCTGCATACGACGGTGCGGGAGAACCTGCGCTACGCCAAGCCCGACGCCACCGACTCCGAAATCGAAAGCGCCGCACGGGCTGCACAGGTCCACGACCTGATCGCTGGTTTGCCCGACGGGTACGACACCATGGTCGGCTCCCGTGGCCACCGGTTCTCCGGCGGCGAGAAACAACGGATCGCGATCGCGCGCACGTTGCTGCGCGACCCGAAGGTGCTC
>DATDBL010000236.1:0-3207 GCA_036524855.1 Aldersonia sp.
CCTCGTGACCGGTGCGGGTGCCGTTCCTGCGTTCTTCGCCGGACTGCTGCCCGAGGGCATCCGACTCGGAGCGGTTGTGACGTCGACGAAGACGTCGATCGACGATCACCTCACGCTCCTACTCGCGGTCGGCGCCGACACGATCGGCAACGTCCGGATTGTCCCGCGCGGATCGGAGCCGCCCCAGCCGGAACCGATGTTCGTTCCCGATCGTGACAACGACTTCCGCCGCGTGTTCGACTGTCTGGCCGGATCGGTCGAAGCGGACCCGGTTGCGCTGACCGGGGTTCAGCCGAAGGGCAGCGCAGCGATGTGGTCGGTGCCGGCCGACACACCCACCGGGCCGGCGATCCTGAAGCTGACGCCGCCGACCGGTTTCCCGAGACTGTCGGAGAACGAGCACTTCTTCATGCGGATGGCCGCCGCCTGTGGCCTGCGGGCCGCCGAGACCCGTCTGCTGCACGACACCGATGGACGCAGCGCGTTGCTCGTGGCGCGCTTCGACCGGAGCGCAGGAACCCGGGTCGCCCAGGAGGACGCCTGCCAGGTCGCCGGAGTCTATCCCGCCTCGAAGTACCGGATGAAGGCCGAGACCGCGATCGCCGCACTTGCGGACGCCTGCGCGCGCGGCGGCGGCTCTCGGATCGTGGCGACGCTGGAATTGCTAGGGACCGTGGTATTTTCGTGGCTGATCGGCAACGGCGACCTGCACGCCAAGAACCTGTCCGTCTTCGCACCCGGCGACGTCTGGGAGCCCACGCCGTGCTACGACCTGCTGAGCACTCAGCCGTACGCGGGCTGGCGCGACCCGATCGCGATGGACCTCTACGGCAGAGCGAATCGGTTGACCCGCAGTCACTTCGTCGACGGCGGCGTTCGGCTCGGTGTGCGCGAGCGGGCGCTCACCCGGATGATCGACGACCTCCTCGACGCGGCGCAGGATTGGCCCGCGCGGTGCGGTGAGATCGGGTTCTCCGAGCGGGAGACCGACTTGCTGGCGGATATGCTGCGGCAACGGATCCGGTCGCTGGGCTGATTGTCGACTTTCACCCACCCAAGGGCCCGCTTCACAAACTGCGCGACATGCAATATTCAGGCGCATGACGGATTAGGCTCGGCCCATGGCAGGTATGGCAGGGGCCTGGCCACTCGTCGAACGTCAACGCGAGTTCGATGCGATTCGAGCCGCGTTGAGGCCGGAACGCGGAATCGGATGTGGCGTGCTGCTCACCGGGGCCGCCGGGGTCGGCAAGACCACGCTTGCCCGCGGCGTGATCGACTCCGTGGATGGCCAGGTGCGGTGGGTTGCGGGCACGGAATCGGCACGCAGCATCCCGCTCGGCGCATTCGGCCATCTGATCAGCCCCGGAACACTGCGCGACCCCGTCTTGGTCCTCTCCGCCGCCCGTGACGCGCTACTCGCCGACGGTCCGCTCGTGCTCGGTATCGACGATGCGCACCTGCTCGACCAGCTCTCCGCAACCCTGCTGCACCAGCTCGCGATCGACCACACCGCACGCATCATCGCCACCGTACGCAGCGGCGAGACCGTGCCCGACGCCGTCACATCGCTGTGGAAGGACGGATACCTCACCCGCCTCGACCTCGTCCCGTTCACCAAGAAACAAAGCATCAAGCTGGTCGAGACAGCGCTCGGCGGACACCTCGAGGGACTCTCGGCCGACCTCATGTGGGAAACCTCCGGAGGGAATGCACTGTTCCTGCGGCACCTCGTTGAGGGTGCGCTCGACGCCGGACGACTGCGTAAGGTGCGCGGTGTGTGGCAGCTGCGCGGCCGTGCGACGATCACCAACGAACTCGCGGTGTTGTTGGAGGGCCGCATCGAACGCCTCCCGGTCAATGTGATCGATGCACTGAAGCTCCTGAGCCTGTGCGAGCCGATCGATCTCGACGTGCTCAGCGAACTCGCCGGAGTCGACGCCGTCGAGGAGGCGGAGACACGCGGTTTGATCCAGGTCTCGCAGGACAGAGATCGGATCAACGCGCGGTTCACACACCCGATCTTCGGCGAGGTGATCCGCCGCCGGCTCGGGCTGGCCACATCTCGCCGGCTGCGCGGGCAACTCGTTACCGTCATGCGAGCACGCGGAACAGGCCACGAATCGGATCGGATTCGCCTCGCCGACCTTGCTCTCGACAGCGATCAGCCCATCGATGTCGCGTTGCTCATCGACGCCGCACACGCCGCCGTCGCACTGTCCGACGTTGCTTTGGGTGAGCGGTTCGCCCGCGCGGCGGTGGGACGCGGCGGCGGGCTCGAGTCCGCCGACCCCCTCGCTCGGGCGCTGCTGTGGCAGGGCCGCGCCACGGAAGTCGAGGAGGTCATGACCGAGTTCGATCCGAACCAGCTCGATGACCGTTCGTTGCTGCGGTGGGGATCGACGCGCATCGCGAATCTGTATTTCTCCGTGGGGAATGCAGAGGAAGGTGACCCCGTCCTCGCGGTGTTGAAATCGAGAATCACCGATCCCGCTCTCGTGCTCGTCGTCGAAGGGCTCGAATCCTTGTCGGCCTTCCACCAGAACCGGCTCGACGATGCATTGGCCATCGGCCAGCGGGTGCTCGCGGCGCCGGCCGCGCGGCCGTGGGCGATCGCCTGGGCAGTGGTGGCCGTGAGCCTGTCGCTCGGTCCGATCGGACGTGGCAACGATATCGACGTGATCGCTGGCAGGCTCGAACTCGTCAAGAGTCGTGTCGACGGTTTGCTCGTCCACCTCGCCGAATTCGGCGAAATCCAAGCACTCACGTTCACGGGTAGGTTCGCGGACGCGGAGAAGAAGGCGGCCGAGTTCCGTGGATTCTCGACGTCAGGACAGTACCTCGCATGGGGCATGGCAAGCACAATGATCGGATGGGTCGAATCGGCCCAAGGCAAGTTCGGACACGCGGTCGATACGCTCGAGGCCTCGGTCGCAGCGCTGCTGTCGGATTTCGCCCCGGCATGGACCTATCCGGCACGAATCGCACTGTGCAATGCGTACGCCGCGCTTGGCCGCGCGACCGACGCCGAGTCCGTCATCGCGGCCGCCCGGGACCGACTCGGCCAGCACAAAGCGGTATTCCAACCACAGATACAGATGGCAGAGGCGTGGGTGGCCGCCGCGGAGGGCACACCGGTGCGGGCAATCGAACTCGCGCACGTCGCCGCGCACGCGGCCGCGCAATCCCACCAGTTCGCGGTCGAGG
>DATDBL010000237.1:0-11241 GCA_036524855.1 Aldersonia sp.
CTCGGTCTCGACCTCGAACAGGCCATCCCGATCTCGCTGATGGTGATCGGTGTCGCCTCCCTCATCGGCGCTGTCCCGAAAATCCATCAGCGCCAAATCAATTGGCGCATGGCCGGGGTCTTCGCCGCCTGCGGTATACCGGCCACCTTCGCCGGCAGCGCGGTCGGGCGCCTGCTGCCGAAATCGGTGGTCATGATCGGTTTCGCCGCGGTGATGATCGTCGCCGGGATCCGGATGCTGATGGATCGGGGTGACATCGGCACCGCCTGCGAGGTCGGGGACTCGGGGATCGATTGGCGCCGCTGCGCACCCCGATCCATCCCCGCCGGGGTCGCGGTGGGCTTTCTGACCGGCCTGTTCGGTGTCGGCGGCGGCTTCTTGATCATCCCCGCCCTGGTGCTGATGCTCGGCCTGCAGATGTCGGTCGCGGTCGGTACCTCGCTGATCATCATCGTCGCGAACTCGGCGGCCGGACTGATCTCGCACCTGAGCGGCGCGAGCATCGACTGGGCGATCACCGCCGCGTTCGCGGGCACCGCGATCGTCGGGTCGCTGATCGCCGGTCACTTCGGCACCAAGGTCGACACCGATCGGCTGCAGCGGTGGTTCGCCCACCTCGTCTTCGTCGTCGCCGCGTACGTGCTGGTCGACACGATCTTGCTGCGCTGAGGTCCCGGCCGCCGACCACAACACCGTTTCACCTATGCCCTCCCGGGGGTATGCGAACACCAGAGAACATGTGAGGAAGGACGAGTGGTCGCCGACCTCGCCGCTCGTTTACGCCCCTGGAATGCCAGTGTCGGCCGCCCCGGCACGGGCGACCGACACAAGGGTTTCCGACATCAGCGGCACGAGTTCTCGGCGACCGTCGGTTCCTTCTCATCCTGTTCCTTCGTCGGGGCGGCGGCGCCGCAGCACACATCACCTTCGGCGTCCTGCGATCCGTCGAGATGCTGCGGGCTCGACCCGAAGGTTTCCGAGTCCGCCAGGACGGTGTAGACCTCCCACTTCTCTCCGCCGGACCGGAGACCCACACCTTGTCCTGGGGCACCTGTCGCAGGTGCTCGCTGTCGACACGGTCGCGGGGGTGGCTGATGACGTCGCTTCCGCTGGGGCGCCGCCCGCTCGCCGAATTCGTCGGCACCGCACTGCGGGTCACCGTCGTCGTCGGGTCTGGGATCGCGGCCGCGGCACTCTCGCCGGGCAACGTCGGGTTGCAGCTGCTGGAGAACTCGACCGCCACCGCGTTAAGGCTGGCGGTGCTGATCCTGCTGTTCGGGCCGGTCTCGGGCACGCACTTCAACCCGCTCGTGTCGGCAGCGGACTGGCTGCTCGGCTGCCGCGCCGCACCGGCCTGCCCGCCACCGAGGTGGCCGCCTACACCCTCGCGCAGATCACCGGTGGGATCGCCGGCGCCGTCCAGGCCAACCTCATGTTCGACCTGACCGCGGTCGAGATCTCCGGCACCGACCGCGTCACCGGTGGGCATCTCGTCGGTGAGATCGTCGCCACCGCCGGCCTCGTCGCGGTGATCTTCGCGCTCGCCCGCCCGCCGCGCCGCCCTGTCCGCGGCCGGCCGTGCTGTTCCTGTGTACCCACAACGCGGGCAGCTCCCCTATGGCGCTCGGCTTCTTCACCCACCTCGCGGGCGAGCGTGCCCTCGGTTGGTCCGGCGGCTCGGAACCCGGCGACCAGCTCAACTCCTCCGCGGTCGCGGCCATGCACGAACGCGGCATCGACATCGCCGCCGAATTCCCCAAACCCTGGACCGACGAGATCATCCAGGCCGCCGACGTCGTCGTCACCATGGGCTGCGGCGACGCCTGCCCGATCGTCCCTGGCCGCCATTACCAGGAATGGGTCCTCGACGACCCCGCCGGCAAAGACATTGCCGCGGTGCGCGCGATCCGCAACGACATCGAAAGCCGCGTCCGCGACCTCCTCACCGAACTCGACATCCACGCCGCCTGACACCGGCTCGAACCACCGCCGACACCGCGCCTTCGTCGGCTCCGAGCGCGAATACGCAACCGACACAACGAGCCCGTCGGATTACAATCCGTGCAGTGGCTTGTGAGCCGGTCGCACCTGTGAGCGTGCCCCGCACCGCACGTGTCCGATCGTGGTGGCTCCGCACCAGGAAGGACCGCCGTGAAACTGGAGATTCTGCAGGTGACCGAGTGCCCGAACGCGGGCGTGATCGCGCAACGGGTGCGGCAGGCCATCGCGGACACGCCCGTTGGTATCGCAATCGCGCACCGCGTCATCGACGACGCCGACACGGCCGCCGACGCCGGAATGACGGGGTCACCCACGCTGCTGGTCGACGGCCGCGATCCGTTCCCGGCGCCAGCGCTGGTGCCGAGCGTGTCGTGCCGGCTCTACCGCACCGAGGACGGCGGAGTCGACGGCGCACCCACGGTCGCCGCGATCCGCGCAGCACTCGGCATCGCCACAACCGCGAAACTGGAACCGGCGGAAGGGGAACCGGCAGCATCGTGACCCGGCGGCCGGCACATCGGTGGCCGGCGCGTTGAGCACTCGCACAGCTCCGCACCGACCCGACACCTCCACGATCGTCGTCTCACCCACCCGAGCGGGCGAATCCCGCCCTGAAGGGTGTTGTGCGGCATCATCTCCGACCGTCACCGCCCCCACCCCCGCGGTAGCAGCGCCGTCGTTTCCGAGTCGGCAGGGTGAGTTGGCGGCGGTGGTGGTCGAAGTGTCGGCGCGGGCAGCGGTAGATGTCGGCGAGGGTCATGTAGTCACGACAGTACGGGTCCCAACCGGTGGGGTAGGCCATGCCGAGCCGGAAGTAACATCTTGTGGCTCTACCGGCAGGACCACTTCCCGCCGGCAACCCACGGTCACATGTGCGCGAGGCCCCAGCCAACGGGCGCCCGCCCGCGCGCGCGACCCTCGGGGCCAGGGCCTGCCCTGCCCCGATCCTTGGTCGCTAGGACTCATGCGCCCGTCTTGAGTTTTCAGGCTGCCTTTCCGAGTCGTGCTTGGTCGGTGTAGGCGTCTATGTGCCGGTCGATGGTGGCCAGGGCACGACGGAGTTCGAGGGGCGCGGGCGGTTTGTCGGCCGCGATGAGCGGTCGCAGCAGCCGGTCGTGAACCTTGGTGTAGAAGATCGCGACGCGCAGCCCGTCGGTGGTGAGGTCGTAGGTGTTGGTGTGCGGTCGTCGCTGGATGAGGGCGTTGAGGCGGAGCCGGGCGAGGTCGTAGCTGGCCTGGTTGACGGTGTAGCTGACGCCGAGCAGATGCGACACCTGGGCGCGGAGGCTCCGGTTGGTGAATCCGAGGGCGTTCAGGCCGATACACAGGGCGCCGAGCAGGGCCATGACCCGAGGATCTCCGAACGCAGCGCGGGCGACCTCCTGCCATCCTCGGTGAGGGTCGACTGTGCGACCCGCTCGAAGGCTGGGCTCGCAAGGACACAACCCTGCCCGACACGTTCAGTATCGAGCAGGCGAGCGTTGACGCCACGGGCCTTGGCCTGCAACTCGTCAAAGTGCTGCAGCCGGCGGTGGCATCGAAGGTCGTCGGGCGAGTTGACGACGGTCTCGATCCGCAGCGCCCGCCCGTCTTTCAGGTACTGCTTGACCCGGGAGTTCTTGTAGAAGGCGTTCACGGTGACCTCCGTGTCGCGGGTGACCACCTTGGTCTTGGCCTGACAGCCGAGCTTGATCGGGCGACCGTGTCCGGGCCGACGCGGGCCGTGGAAGAGCAACTCGACGGTATCGGGTCGGCCGACATCGAGGTTGTCGACAACCAGCGCTTCGAAGAACCCCCTGGCGTGCCGTGGTGCATCGAAGACGATGGTGCGGGAGACCTCGATCTGACGGATCGACAGTTCCCACCAGTAGCCCGCATCCCGATCGGAGGCGTTCAGGGGCAGCGGCAGGATGCTCATCCAGCGTTCGAAGAACACCTGGATGGTGCCGGGGCCGAGTCGATCGCAGATCTGCTGCAACGCCGCCGGGTCTTCGCAGGTGGCGAACCCGTTGGACAGCTCGGTGAACCCGATCCCCGCGTGCGCGGCCTGGCGCTTGGCCCACTCGTGACCGTTGCACCACACCTTGATCGGGTACGGGAAATAGGTGCAGACCTTGATGAATGCGGGACCGAAGTCGTTGTCCCAGAGGTAGAAGTAGTAACAGCTGACCCGCCGGTCGGCCTTGGTGAACGAGAACCACGGAATCCCGTTGCTGCCCTCGCGCCGAGTCGCGGCGAACACGTTCTGGAACTCCTGCGCGACTCCGATCGCGGCCACCCCCGACCGGCCGGTCTTCGCCTGCCTGCTCAGGTACCGCCGCATCACGTCGATCTTGCGGTCACCCTTGCCGAACCGCAGCAGCGGAATCCGGTTGGCACCGGCGAACGAGGTCACCGACCGGTGAAAAGCGGTACCGATCTTCTCCATGATCGCCGGGGACGGAATCGGGTTACCCAGATGTGCCGTCATGAACGACACCACCTGACCCCCGACCTACAGATTCGGCACGTACCCGTTGAGATAGATCCGGTCCAGACACTCGACATCCAACCCCGCATGCCCGTCGAGCACGTCGTTCACCGTCACCGTCGCAGCACCTATTCCCCCAGCCTGACCGCAAGCCGCACGCGCGGCCAGACCCAAGACTCGGCGGTCAGAGGCGAAGCCTCACTGGACGTTCGGTGGGTCTGGTCGAGGGATCGGTGCAGGGCCGATGACCGGTGGCCACCTCAACTGTTGTAGTCGAGGCGGGTCATCATCCCTGATTCCTGGTGGTAGGCGTTGTGGCAGTGCAGCATCCAGTCGCCGGGATTGTCGGCGACCAGGTCCACCGCGAGCGAACGCATCGGCGGCACGATGACGGTGTCCTTGCGCGGGCCTGGGGTGCCGTCGGGTTTGACGACTTGGAAGGTGTGCCCGTGTAGGTGCATGGGATGCCACATCATCGTCATGTTCGTGAAGGTCAGGCGGGCGCGTTGGCCGTGCCGGATGGTCAACGGCTGGGTCTGGTCGTAGGGGCGGCCGTTGATGGTCCAGTCGTACCTCATCATGCCCCCGCCGAGATTCGCCGCGAGATTCACCTCCGGGCGCCCCCCGGGCAGCAGGACGGCGTCGGCGGCGGTGAAGATGCCCACGGTCCCGACCCGCCCGTCGAGTTCGCCGGGCGCGAATGCCGGGTCGGGTGCGGATCCGGCGCCGGTGCGCAGCAAGGCCCGGGCGTGCGCGTGCTTGCCTTCGGCCGCCGCGACAAGGGGAAAGATCCCGTCTGCGGCGGTGACGAGCACGTCGTGGCGTTCACCCATGCCGAGCAGGAGGGCATCGACGTCGACCGGGGTGATCGGGTAGCCGTCGGTGTGGGTGACGGTCATGGTGTGCTCGGCCAGTGCGATGCGGAAGGCGGTGTCGGCGCCGGCGTTGATGATGCGGATCCGCAGGCGCTGACCGGGTGTGGCCGTGAACGTCGACGGTGCGGTCGGGATCCGCCCGTTGATCAGGTAGTACGGGTAGGTGATGTCGCCGGCGTCGCCGCCCAGGAGGCTGCTGGTGCCCACCCCGTTCGACGTCGCACTCGAGGTGGGGGGGCCGGAGTGATCCGAGCCACCGCCCATTCCCATGCCGGGCATGTTCCTCATGCCGCCGGGTCCGCCCATCGATCCCATGCCACCCGATTGCAGGTTCGCGAGGATCTGCCGGGGGCTGGGGCCGATACCGTCGGTCCAGTCGTCGAGGACGACGATCCATTCTGCGTCGTAGTTCCCGGGTTCGTTCGGGTCGTCGACGATGACGGGCAGGTAGAGCCCGTAGTCGGTGTCGAGGCCGACGTGCGGGTGCGCCCAGTAGGTGCCCGGATGCGGTACCGAGAATCGGTAGGTGAAGCGTTGACCCGGTCCGATGTCGGGGCTGGCGGGGCTGGCCCCGTCCATGTCGTTGCGCAGCGCAATGCCGTGCCAGTGCACGGAGGTGTCGTGGTCGAGGCCGTTGGTGAGGGCGACAGCGACCTCGTCGCCGACGTTGGCCCGAATCGTCGTCCCGGGAACGGTGTTGCCGTAGGCGAGGGTGCGCACCTGGATCCCGCCGAGGTCGATGTCGGTGGTCTGCGGGGTCAGGGCGGCGTCGACGGTGCGGCCTGTGTGGGACCGTGCCGCCTCGGCGGCGGAGACGGCGTCCTCGTCGACCGGATGCGGGCCGGGGGAGGATGAGACGCGGGTGCAGGCGGCGAGGGCGAGGCCACCCAGTCCTGCGGCGGCGGCGGTGAGGAAGGCGCGCCGGTTGAGGCCGAATCCGTTGTCAGGCACGTGGGTCACGGGATTCGCTCTCGCACCGCGCGCCGGGGTGCATGCACGTCAGATGTGCATGGATCCATGGCATACCGTGAGCGAACGACGCTGTCGTACGGTCCTACCTGGTTATCGGTCATGTCCGGTGCGTAGTTGGTCTCTGCGGATGCGGTACTCCTCGGCGTCGATCTCCCCTCGGGCGAAGCGGTCGTCGAGGATCCTGTCCGCGCTTCGCCTGCTGGGGGCGTCGGTGTCGTAGGGAGGATGGCGGTCCGAGCCGATCGTGCGGAACAGTGCCATGACCCCGACGATGACCAACCCCCAGAACGCCACCATCAGCCCGGCCATCAGCACCCAGCCGCCCCAGCCCATTCCGTAGCCCATTCCGTTGTTCCACCACATCATGGTCGTTCGCCTTTCGTCGCTCTCCATCGTGGATTCCGGATGCGGTGAATCGATGAGGGTTCTGTGTAGTTTCGCTGAAGATACGGCCGGTTCGGGGCGACGCTCACCGGATCGGGGAGGGCACCGGCGACGATGGAGACCATGGACGACACGCCGCCCCTGTCGCCCGAGGGCGCCGCGGGATATCGGGCCTTGGTGGTCGACGACGAGCGCCCGCTGGCGGCGGTGGTCGCCAGTTACCTCGAACGGGAGCACTTCGAGGTCGTCGTCGCCTACAACGGGGTCGATGCGCTGGCTCTGGCCCGGGAGATCGATCCCGACGTCGTGGTCCTCGACCTCGGGCTGCCGGGCATGGACGGAATCGAGGTGTGCCGGCAGCTGCGGACGTTCTCCGACGCCTATGTGGTGATGTTGACCGCCCGCAGCACGGAAATGGACACCATCATCGGGCTGTCCGTCGGCGCCGACGACTACGTCACGAAACCGTTCAGCCCACGGGAGCTGGTCGCCCGCATCCGCGCCATGTTGCGCCGGCCCCGGAAGGCGCCGGTGTACGAGACACCGTCACCCGGGCCGGGTAGGATCGAGGCTCCGCCACGGGTCTTCGGGGCGCTGAGAATCGATGTGGCGGGCCGGGAGGTGAGTCTCGGCGAGCAGCCGGTGATGTTGACCCGCACCGAGTTCGATGTGCTGGCGGTCTTGTCGTCCCGGCCGGGTATGGCGTTTAGCCGGCGTCAGTTGATCGAGGCCGTGTGGGGAGAAGCCTGGGTCGGGAACGAGCACCTCGTCGACGTCCATGTCGGCCACCTGCGCCGCAAGCTCGGCGACGACCCCGCGGCGCCCCGGTACGTCACCACCGTCCGCGGCATCGGATACCGGATGGGGACCGGGCAATGACCTCGCATCGGGACCGACCCCGAACCCTCGGCGCAGCTCCGGTGCGCGGCCGTGGCCCCGGCCTCGGCGTGCGGCTGCTGCTGGCGCAATCGCTGGTGCTGGTTGCGGGCGCCGCCACCTGTTGGGTGGTCGCGGTGTTCGTCGGCCCCCCGCTCTTCCGCGAGCACCTGCACCGCGCCGGGGTGCCGGCCTCGTCCGACGAGCAGTTGCACGCCGAGCAGGCGTATCGCTCTGCCACAGCGATTTCCCTGGCGGTGGCCCTCGGGGTGGCCTCCCTGGCCGCGTTGGTGGTGACCTGGTATTTCAGTCGACGCCTGCAGCGGTCGGTGACCGAGGTGTCCTCTGCCGCGACCGCGGTGGCGGACGGGCGCTATGACATTCGGGTCACTTCCCCGCACTTGGGGGAGGGTTTCGACGCCCTCGCCGAGGCGTTCAACCGGATGGCTGCCGGGCTCGAATCGGTCGAGACCACCCGCCGCCAACTGCTCGGGGACCTCGCCCACGAGATCCGCACCCCGGTGTCGGTGCTCGACGCGTACATGGAGGCACTCGAGGACGGGGTCGAGACCTTGGATGCCGACACGATCATCATGCTGCGCGATCAGACCCGCAGGCTGGTCCGTTTCTCGGACGACGTCCGCGCACTCTCCCATGCCGAAGAGAGCCGGACCTCGATCGAGCCGACCTGGGTGGACCCCGCCGCACTGCTCTCCACCGCCCTCACCGCCGCGGCGGACCGCTACGCCGCCAAGCAGGTGGCACTGACCTCTCGTGTTCCTGCGCACCTTCCCCGCCTGTGGGCCGACCCGCAGCGGCTCGGGCAGGTGCTGGGCAACCTGCTCGACAACGCCTTGCGCCACACCACCCGAGGAGGGCGGGTGGAGGTGACCGCCGACCAGCGACCCGAGTTGCTGGTGATCGAGGTGACCGACACCGGCGACGGCATCGCCGCCGAGCACCTCCCGCACCTGTTCGAACGGTTCTACCGTGTCGATGCGGCACGCGACCGCGAACACGGGGGTGCCGGGATCGGACTGGCGATCGCCAATGCCCTCGTCGAGGCGCAGCACGGTCACATCACCGCCCGCAGTGACGGCCCCGGAACCGGCAGTACCTTCACCATCACCCTTCCGCTGCACCGAGATCAGCGATAAGGAAGTACTCGATGACGGCGATCGCCCGGCACCGGCTCGCGCACGCCCGCAGTACGAGCGGTGAAGAGGGCGCGCACGGGTCACCAGAGGCGATGGCGTCACAGGATCAGCACGTGAACAGTTTCGCTCCTCCGGTGCACGTTCGGGTCAACGCCGGATCGAGGGGCGCTCATCGAGCCTCTCGCGCGAGCGTGTCAGCCTAGCGGCCTGATTGATGCTGCCCGCGTCGAGCAATGCTTTCGCGTCGGCGATTTGCCCGGGATCCGACGTCCCGGCCACCTCCCCGATGTAAGTGATCGGTCGCCTGCTTCGCCGCGCTCTGCGCATCGTCGAGCGGATATCCGAAACCCGATCGACACCCGACCACACCGAACTCCGATTGTCCGCGCAGGGCTCGGCAACGCTGGCAGCACCGACAGCATGCGAATCGCTTTGCTCTCCGAAATTGCCCGATCCGCAATCCTGAGTCACCCGCAATCGCCTCGTTCGTCGTTGCTCGGGCAGCCCGCGGTCGATCCGCCGAGTTCCCTTGACTGGACCGGATGTGGTTGCTTGTGCTTGTGGCCTGCTGAGTCGCGAGCTCATAACTGCTATGCCCTGCCGCAAACCGTCACGCTACCAGAGAAACTCGGATACCTGTTGACGTAAGGTCCGGGCATGGCTTGGTGCTCGGTTACGGCCTGCCTGGGCACGGGGATCGACCGGTTGTGCGCCGAGCGTGTGTGTCGACGGTGTGGCCGCGGTCGGTAATCGCGACAACGCGCCGGGTCGCTTCGACGCGCCGAGCGCTGCGTGTCAGGTTGCGTCGTGGTAGGCCTGTTCGATCTCGGCGGGTATGCGGCCCCGGGTAGAGATCTCGTATCCGTGGGACCAGTGCCCATTCCCGGATGGCGCGGGTCTCGGCCGGGGGCGCGGCGCGGCCGGTCGCTCGGGGTCGTGGTGCGGCGATGCCGGCGCCCGCCGGTGCGGGTGGGTGATATGGGTGTCGAGCGACTTTCGGAATGCCTTGGCGTTCTTCGGGCCGAGGTCGATGCTGTAGGCGACACCGCCGACGGCGAAGTCGATGGTCTCGCCCTTCCCCGACGGGATCGGAGTGCCGTCGAGGTCGTCGATCAGCTCGACGACGACTTTCTGCGCTATCGCCGTCCTTCACCGTCGGGTACGTAATCGGTCGCGACGCTACCCAGCTCGGTGGTGCTCTCCGAATGCTCGGTGGCCGTGGATGCTGTGCAGGTCGTCGAGCAGTGCCCGCAAGGCAAGCATCTTGGCGAAGTCGGTGAGGATCTCGGCGTCGCTACGGCATCCGACGGTCGTCCTGCGCTGCGCCGCCGCACAACGACTCGCCGACCTGGACGATGCGTTCACCGACATCGAAGGGCGTGCAGACGACCTGACAGCGTGGATCGACCGACTTGCCGCAGGAACTCGACGAACAGGTGGTGGTAACGGAACCATCGTTCGTCGATGCGGCGCATGGAACAGGGTCGGCTTCGTCGATCTGTTCGAGCATCGCCTGCCCGCCCGGCATGCCCGACAGCGTCGAGGCGAGCTCTCGCAGGTGTTTTCGGTGATCGCCGGGGTGAGCAGGAACTCCAGCATCGACGGTTCCAGCGTGTCGAGTGCGTTCTCGGCGAGGAACTTCGCTGATCGCGTGGTGGCGCCCGGTCATCGTGCCGATCAGCCGCGCCGGGTCCTCGCAGGTCTCCGACTCGGCGGCATCGAAGCGCAGGACGGTGGCATCGATCTCGACCAGCTCGTCGCGCATCCGCATCCGGCTCATCGGCAACCCGCTCTGGTTGCGGCTGGTCACCACCACGGTCAGCCCGGGACGCAGGTTGTACAGCAGGAACCGGCCCCGACCGTGGCGGTGTCGGTGATCAGGTGCCAGTCCTCGATCACCAGGGACATCCGCTCGCACCCGTCGTGGATCTCGTTGATCAGCGAGGTCAGCACATAACGCTCGGATTCGTCGCCGTGCTCCTCGAGACAAGTACCGGCGTCACGCCAACACCATGACCTCCGAGCCGAGCATATCCCCGGACGGCCGTGTAGCCCACGCACCGACAGACACCGCCGCATGCTCGAACACCGCGAATCCCTGCCTGCACCCGGTTCCAATCGATCGCACGACCCCGATGCCTGTTGCGAACAGCGCGGCGTGGGAGGTCATCGACTCGGTGCTCACCGACCCGACACCGAGCGGTGCGTTACTGCTGCGGGTCCGCACCCGGGTGCTCAACGACCAACTCACCGACTTCCAGCACTGGTACGCCGGATTCGGCCACGTCCCGGAGCACTCGATGGCATCGCCTCCCATGGTTTGCGGCGGCGCTGAGGTCGACCGGATCAGCTCGTGGAACCCGCGACTCACAGATTTCTGGCCAGGCGGTCGAGCAGCGAGCCGCGAGGGTCAGCGCAGCAGCTCGTCGATCGCCCGCTGCTCGAGTTCGATCCAGCGGCCGATCCGGTGACGGACATCGTCGATTTCCTCGGTGCCGAGATGATG
>DATDBL010000238.1:0-76566 GCA_036524855.1 Aldersonia sp.
CGGTGCTGGTCCAGTCACCCCGCGGCCAGCACCGCCGCGCCGGCGAGGCTGGCCCGGGCGCCGAGGGCGGCGGGCACCACCTGTAGGTCCGCCAGGAACTGCAGCCGCGCATGTCGGGCCAGCGAGGTGCGCAGCGGATCCCACAGCGGCGCACCGGATTCGGCGAACCCGCCGCCGATGACGACGAGACCTACGTCCAGCGTCGCGGCCGCCCCGGCCAGCGCCTGGCCGAGTGCGGTGCCGGCCCGGGCCAGCGCGGCCACGGCAGTCGGATCGCCGGAGGCGGCGTCGGCGGCCAACTGCCGTCCGTTGCGCCCCGGCCACCTGCGCGCACGCGCCCACCGCACCGCCGCCGGTCCGCTCGCTACCGTCTCGACGCACCCGACGCCGCCGCACGCACACACGTCTTCGCCACCGGGAACCACAATGTGTCCCACGTGTCCGGCGTTGCCGCTGCGCCCGGGCACCAGCCGGCCGTCGAGCACTATCCCGCCGCCGATCCCGGTGGAGACGACGACGCCGAGCAGGTCGGCCACGCCGCGGCCCGCCCCGAACACAGACTCGCCCAGCGCCGCGCACCCACCGTCGCCGCCGAGGCGCACCTCCGCGCCACCGAACTCCTGCGACACCGCATCCACCAGGGCGAATCCGTCTCGCCACTCGGCGATGTTGATCGGCGCGACCGTCCCCGCGCCGAGATCGACCGGTCCCGGAGAACTGATACCGACCCGGGTGATCCGTGGGTCCGCCACCGAGCGCAACAACTCGGCGACCGCCGGCCATACCCCGACCGCCGGGGTCGCTACCGTCGCGACCTCGCCCGGCGCGCCGTCGGGCCCGACCCGTGCGGCGGCGATCTTCGACCCGCCGATGTCGAGGGCGATCGCCGTCATCGCGACCCCTCCGGTGAGAGCACCAGCACCAGATTGCTCACCGCGACCTCCCGTACGCCCGGCACCCGCACCAGCCACCATGCCCACCGGGGGTGGTAGCGCGGGAACCCCGCCAACAATCGTGCATCCGATACCGAACGCGCCCAACGCAACCCATCGCCCGCACCGATCGGGAACAGCGACTCGCCGAACCGGTTCTTCGGTTCCCGACCGTGCCGCTTCCGGTACCGACGCGCCGCGTACTCGCCGCCGAGGTAGTGCCACGGCCCGGTCTCGTGGCCGCCGAACGGACCGAGCCACACCGTGTACGACAGGACCACCAATCCGCCGGGCCGCGTCACGCGCAGCATCTCGCGACCCATCGCCCACGGATCCGCCACGTGTTCCGCGACATTCGAGGACAGGCACACGTCGGCGACGTCGTCACGAAACGGCAGTGCCATGCCCGATCCGCGTACTGCGCCATGCACCGGCAGGCCTGCGGCGTGCATCTCGCGCGGGTCGGGTTCGATCGGCAGATAGCGGGCGCTGCGGGCGGCGAACTCGTCGGCGAAGTAGCCGGGCCCGCCGCCGACATCGAGGATCAGGGCGCCGGACAGATCGTGTCCGGTGGCGCCGTGGTAGAGGTCGGCGACGAGGACCGCGGTGTCGGCGGCGATGGTCCCGTAGAACCGCGCCGGGTCGGTCTGTTCGTAGCGGAACTCACCGAGCAGGCGCAGCGCCCGCCGCAGCGTGGCACGTCGCGCGAACTGCTCGGTCACCGGCGGCACGGGATGCCACCCTATCCGGCGAGCCACCTCGACCTGCGCCGACCAGCGGCTAGGGTGGCAGTCGATCCGGCCGACCGAGGGGGTGCGTGTGCGCGAGGTGCTGCTGCTGTGCTGGCGCGACACCGGGCACCCGCAGGGCGGCGGCAGCGAACGCTATCTGCAGCAGGTCGGGGCGGAACTCGCAGCGCGCGGCATGGCCGTCACGCTGCGGACTGCCCGCTACCGAGGTGCGGCGCGATCCGAGACCGTCGACGGCGTCCGGATCTCCCGCGGCGGCGGCCGCTATACCGTCTACCCGCGGGCGCTGGCCGCGATCGTGGCCGGGCGGCTCGGACTCGGCGGGCTGCGCGGCATCAACCCGGACGCCGTGATCGACACCCAGAACGGCATCCCGTTCTTCGCCCGCACCGTCTCGACGGCCCCGGTGACGGTGCTCGTGCATCACTGCCACCGCGAACAGTGGCCGGTCGCGGGCCGCCTCGTCGGGCGAGTCGGCTGGTGGGTGGAGTCGGTGCTGTCGCCACGCGCACACCGCCGCAGCCAGTACCTCACCGTGTCCCTGCCGTCGGCCGAGGACCTCGCCGCCCTGGGCGTCGACCGCGACCGGATCGCCGTGGTTCGCAACGGCGCCCAGCCCGTCCCGGACACCGTCGGCACCGGCGCGGCGATCACCCGCACCACCCACCCGAGCATCGTCGTGCTGTCCCGACTGGTGCCGCACAAGCAGATCGAGGACGCCCTCGCCGTCGTCGCATGCCTGCGCAACAGCGTCGGTGACCTGCGTCTCGACGTTGTCGGCGGCGGATGGTGGGCCGACAACCTCACCGCCCACGCCCGCGTTCTCGGCATCGCCGACGCAGTCACCTTCCACGGGCACGTCGACGAGCGGCGCAAACACGAACTGCTCGCGCGATCGTGGCTGCAGGTGCTGCCGTCGCGCACCGAGGGCTGGGCGCTCGCGGTCGTGGAGGCCGCCCAGCACGGGGTCCCGACGGTCGGGTACCGCAGTTCGCGCGGGCTTACCGACTCGATCATCGACGGCGTCACCGGCGTGCTGGTGGAGGACCAGGCCGGGCTCACCGCCGCCGTCGCCGACCTGCTCGACGACGACGAAACCCGCGTCGTGCTCGGCGAGAAGGCGCGGGTGCGGGCGCGCGAGTTCTCCTGGGCGCAGTGCGCGACCGGGGTGGCGCAGGTGCTTGTCGCGTCGACCCGCGGCGAGCTCGTGTCAGGCCTGGTCGGCCCGGCGCTGCCGGATCCCCGCCACGACGACACCGGCGAGCCCGCCCGCTAGCAGCGCCGCCCACAGCAGGTGCGCGGCGATCGTGATGCCCCCGTCTGTCGTGTCCCGCTGCGTGACTCCCGGCACCCGGTACAGCGTCAGTTCGTCGTCGGAGAACACGAGGTCGAGGCCGTCCAGGGTGCGCCGTGATTCACCGAGTGGGCCCGGTGAGCGCTCGACCAGCACCCACGAGACACCGAGGTCGGCCAGCCCGGCGGGGTCGGCACCGTCGAGCAACAACTGCTGCACCGCCGTGGCGCGGGTGCCCTCGCCGTGAACCGTCTTGCCACGCACAACCAGGTCGCCCGTCTGCAGCACGTCCGCCGGCAGCAGGCGCGGCGCCGGGTCCAGCACCGGCGTCTCGCCCGCCCAGTCGAATACCCGGAACATTCCCGCCGGCAGCACCGCCACGTCGCCCGGCGAATCCTGCACCGCCGCAGCGACCTGCGCCCACCCCGGCGGGTACGTCACCGGGCGCAGGGCACTGGGCCAGATCAGGTCGGGCAGCACCACCACGACCAGCGCACACAACGCGACGGCCGTCCCGGTGATCGACCCGACCCGCGCGCCCACCGCGCGGCACCCCGCCGCGGCGGCGATGGCGTACACCGGGACCGCCAGCGCGACCCACTTCTGCGTGTCGCGCAGCAGACCGGCGCCCGGCACGTTCGCGACCAGCCACTCCAGCGTCCTGAGCCCCGACGGGGTTGCCGCCAGTGCCGTCAGGCCCAGCGCTACGCCGCCCAGCACCGCCAGGCCCCAGAGGTCGCGACGACGCCACAGCGTCGGGATTCCCAGTGCGACCACCACAAGCAGGGCGACCGTCGCGACGAGCGCGAACCAGCTTGTGCGCGAGCCCGGCACGGCGTCGGCGTTCCAGATCCCACCCAGCCCGGCGAGGCTGCCCAGGGTCCCGAGGCCCGGTTCGGCCCGGGCGGCGAACGCGGCCACACCCGACGGATCCGACGCCCCGCCGGTGCCGAGCAGCGACGCGACGAGCCACGGCGCCGACGCGACGACGGTCAGGCCGAGCACGCCCGGAATTCGCCGCGGCCCCACCGTGACCAGCGCGATCACCGTCGCGAGCAGCGCCCCCGTCGGGGTGATCCCCGCTGCGGCCAGGCATAGGGCCAGCGCACACCAGGCCGGCCAACCGTGCCCGGCGCGCAGGCGCAGGCACGCGCACACGGTCCACGGCAGCGCGGCGTACCCGACCAGCAGGCTCCAATGTCCCTGCAGCAGTCGTTCCGCGACGTATGGGTTCCACACGGTGACCGTCGTGGCGACCAGACCCTCCGCGACGCCGACGTCGAGCACCGCGGTCACCATCCGTGCCGCGCCCCAGCCGGCCAGCCACAGCGCCGCGATCAGCATGATCTTCACCACGACGCACCCGTCCAGCACGTGCGACAGCACGGCCAGCGCGGCGTCCTGCGGGACCGCGCGCGGCGCGGTGTCGCCGAGGCCGAGTGCGGAATCGGTCAGGTAAGAAAGCGGTGTGGCGACCGCGTCACGAAGCAGCAGACACCCCGGTTGCACCAGCCGGCCGCCGATCGTCAGAGCGAGAACCAGGCTGTAGGCGGGCGCGAGGAGACGAGACCCCAACGGGCTACAAGGCCGCGGCGAAGTCGCGCAGGTCCTCGACCAGCGCGTCGGGGTGCTCGAAGCCGGGAAAGTGGCCGCCGCGGTCGTGTTCGGTCCAGCGCACGATCCTGTCGTGCTGCTCGGCGAGCCGACGCACGGGGATCGACAGGTCGCGGGGGAACGTCAGCACCGCAAGCGGGACCTGCGACGGGGCCGGGCGTCCGCCGCCCCACCCACCGGTCTGGTTCGCCTCGAAGTACAGCCGCGCCGACGAGCCCGCCGTGTTGGTGAACCAGTAGATCGACACGTTTGTCAGCAACGTGTCGCGGTCGATGGCGTCTTCTACGAATCCGTCGTTGTCGGTCCACTTGTGGAACTTCTCGACGATCCACGCCAGCTGACCGGCGGGGGAGTCGGCGAGACCGTACGCGAGAGTCTGCGGCTTCGTGGACTGGATGAAGCCGTAGCCCATTTCGGTGCGCCGGTTGGCCTTTGCGCGGGCGGCCGATGCTGCCGCGACGGCACGGTCGGTGTCGGTCACCTGCGGGAGTCCGTCGAGTTCTCTTCCGGTCCGCGCCACCGCGGTGACGAGCATGGTGACGTGCGCGCCGAGCAGGGCGTCGGGCGCCTCCCGCATCAGCCGGTGCGTGATCATCGCGCCCCAGTCGCCGCCATGCGCGAGGTAGCGCTCGTAGCCCAACCGCTGCATCAGCGTCGCCCACGCCCGCGCGATCCGGGTCGGGTCCCAGCCGGCGTCGGCGGTGTGCCCGGAGAAGCCGTAGCCGGGGATCGTCGGGACGACGACGTGGAACGCGGGCCGGTCCGGCGGCGGTGCGGTGAGGGGCTCGATCATGTCGAGGAACTCGACGAACGAACCCGGCCAGCCGTGCGTCAACAGCAGTGGCGTCGCGCCGTCGCGGGCGGAGCTCACGTGCAGGAAGTGCACGGTGGCGCCGTCGACGACGGAGGTGAACTGCGGGAACCGATTCAGCCGCACCTCCGCGGCGCGCCAGTCGAATTCGTCGCGCCAGTAGGCGGCGAGGTCGCGGGCGTAGTGCAGCGGCAGGCCGTAGGACCAGTCGTCGGCGGGTTGCCGGTCGGGCCAGCGGGTGCGGGCGAGACGGTCGCGCAGATCGGTGAGTTCGGCTTCGGGGACGGCGATGCGGAACTCGGTGATCGCCTCGTCGCTGGCGGCCGTGTCGGGGACGGCGGCGTGGGACTCGGCAGTGGTGTCGTCGTTGTTCGGGTGGCTGGCGACCATACTGCCGACCGTAGCGTGTCGGTGTGTGCGGGCCGCCGGCGTCGTCGGGCCTGCCATCATGGGCGAATGAGAGCGCGTCCGCCCGCCACATCCGCGGTCGCGGGTGTGGGTCTGGTGACGGCGGGCGCACTGACCGCGAACGTCGCCGCGTACCTGCTGCACGTGCCGGCGAGCCGGTGGCTGGGTCTTGCGGGGTACAGCGAGTTCGCAAGCCTGCTCAGTGTGCAGTTGCTGCTGGCGGTGCCGGCGTTGGCGCTGCAGACTGTGGTGGCGCGGGAGGTCGCGCGCGGCGCCGATCCGGCAGCGTTGCGGTCGCTGCAGTGGCGGTGTGCGGGCATCGTCGCGGTCGTCGCGGTGGTGCTGATCCCGGTCGTCACCGCGGTGCTGGCGGTGCCGGCGGCGTCGGCGGTCTCGGCTCTGGTCGCGGCGCCGGTGCTGGTGGTGCTCGGCGGCGAGCAGGGGCTGCTGCAGGGGGCGCAGCGGTTCGCACAGTTGGCGGTCGTGCTGGCGGTGACCGGGGTGGCCAAGGTGGTGCCGGCGGTTCTCGTCCTGGCGTTGGGCGGCGGGCCCGCGCCGGCGCTGTTCGCGGGTGCGGTCGGGATCGTCGCGGCGACCGGGTTGGCGTGGGTGCTCGCGGGTCGCGGTGGGCAAGGCGTCGCGACCACGGCCGGGGTGCGGGCGGTGTTGGCCGCGTCGCAGGTGCAACTGGCGCTGATCGCGCTCACCTCGGTCGACCTGATCCTGGCTCGCGTGGTCCTCGACGGCGACGACGCGAGCCGGTACGCGCTGGCCGCGATCGCCACCAAGGTCGCGTTCTGGCTGCCGCAGGCGGTCGGCGTGGTGCTGTATCCGCAGATGGCGAAGCCGCGGGAATCGGCGCGGGCGATGCGGACGGCGCTCGTTGTGCTCGTCGCGCTGGGGGCCGCGACGGTCGGGGCGGCGGCGCTGGCATCGCCGCTGGTGCCGGTGCTCGTCGGGACCGACTACGCGCCGGTGCAGGGCGTGCTGTGGGTCTTCGCGCTGTGCGGTGCCTGTCTCGCGCTGCTGCAGGGCGCGCTGCTCGCGTCGATCGCCGACGAGCGCACCTGGCTCGGCGCGATCGCCTGGGTCGGGTTGGCGGTCGAGATAACGCTGATCCTCACCGTCGTGCACTCGATCGGGCAGTTGATTGCGGTCGCGGTCGGCTGCGCCGCGGTGTCTGCGGCGGCGGCGTGGGTGGCGGTGCTGCGGCAGCCGTGAGGTCGCTGCGCCCTGAAGCCCTCCCCGTGGAGGGTGCGCGGTTGCGTGTTCGTTTTTTTCGTTTTATGGTCAGGTATGTCAGCCGTGGTCGATCGCACAGTACTTCCCACCTCGTTGGCTGAGGACGAGGCTGCACGCCTACTTGCCGTACTCGACGGCGATGCCGCGATTGCCGTCACCAACGGGGCAGTGTCGGCTGAACTGCCGGTTTCGGTGCGAAAACTGCTGCGTGACGCCGTCGCGGCGTTCGCGAACGGGCAGGCGGTGACCGTTTCGCCGGTTCACACAGTGCTCACGACGCAGGAGGCGGCCGAACTGCTCGGTATCACCCGCCCCACGTTCGTTCGGCTGCTCGAGCGCGGTGAGATTCCCTATACCCGACCCGGTAGGCACCGTCGCGTTGAACTCGCCGACGTGCTGGCTTATCGAGAGAGGCTTCGCGAAATCCGGCGGAGTGCGTTGACCGAGCTGGCGGCCGAAGATTCGGCAGATCCCGTCGGCTTCACCACGACGCGCTGACCCGGGAAGCGAAGCGTGAATCGATTCCGTGCGGTGCTCGACGCGTGCGTAATGCTGCCCCAGACTCTCAACAATCTCCTTCTCTGCCTGGCGGAGGCCGAGCTGTACCAGCCGGTCTGGTCGGCGGATCTGCTGGACGAGGTCGAACGCAACCTTGTAGGACCAAAGTTCGGCAAGACAGCGGCGCAGGCTGCTCATCGGATTGCCACCATGCGTGCCGCGTTTCCCGACGCTGAGGTCGATGGCTACCGCGACCTGATCGACGGTCTCCGGACTCACCCCAAGGACTGCCATGTTCTTGCCGCCGCCATCAGGTCGGGCGCCGCGCAGATCGTCACAGCGAACCTCGAAGACTTCCCCGGTGAGGCACTGGAGCCATTCGGTATCGAGGTCGTTCACCCGGACGAATTTCTCCTGAATCAGCTCGAACTCGATCCACGGGCAGTAGTCGGTTCGATCGACACGATGCTGTCCCGGAATCGCACACACCCGTTTACCCGTACCGAACTGTTCGAAACGCTCTCCCGGTTGGGCCACGCACCCGATTTCGCTGCAGCCGCACGAGCGCGGCGGATTGCGACCGACGATTGACCACGATGCAATCGGGTATCCCGACGCCCTACTGTCGAACCCATGATCACTGCCGTGCATGCCTTGCTGTACGCCGACGACCCCGACGCCGCTCGCGCCTTCTTCCGCGACGTCCTCGACTGGCCTGCGGTCGACGCCGGCGGCGGCTGGTTGATCTTCCGGTCCGGGCCGAGCGAGATCGCCGTACATCCGGCGGCGCCGCCGACCGGCCGGCATCACGAGGTCTCGTTCATGTGCGACGACCTCGACGCCACCATGACCGAACTGCGCGGCAAGGGCGCCGCGTTCGAGGGCGACATAGGCGAGGAGTTCTGGGGACGCACCACTCGACTGGTGGTGCCCGGCGCGGGAACGATGTTGCTCTACGAGCCCAAGCACCCGCCCGCGCACGGGCTGTAACGGCGCAGGTCAGCACCCGTGAGTACTTGACGAGTCCATAGACTCGTCAAGTACTCACGGGTGTTAGGAGCCGGGGCGGGGGATTTCGTCGGTCTTGTCCTTGGTCCAGTCCCGACTCTGCGGCGGAGCTGCGGCGCTCGCCCCACCGCTCGGGCTGGGGGCGGCGTGAGCTGGGGTCGCGCCCTGACGCCCGCGCCCGCCGCGGATGCCTAGCAGGACGCCGACGACCAGCAGGATCACGCCGAGGATGCCGAGGATGATCGGCAGGGTCCGGCCGAACAGCGACAGCGTGTCCATGCCGTCCTTGGCGATCTCGGCCTGGGATTCGATGGTGTTCTCGTCGAAGGTGAGGGTGTCCTTCAGCACGTCGACTTCGGGCTGGTCGGCGTTGCGGGCGTAGTACTGATGGAGCACCTCTGCACCCTTGACGACGACGCCTGTCGTGGGCTCCACCCATACGTCGCGCTTGTTCGTGTACCAGCGGGTCATCGTCACCGGGGTCTCGCCACCCTCGACGCCCCACTTCGCCGCGGGCAGCGACAGCCTGTTCGTCGCCGACGGCACCACCGAGTACAGGTCGATCGGGCCGACCTCCTGGCTGAAGTGGTAGACCGTCAGCCCGTTGATCTCGGTCTCGTCGACGTATTCGATGTCCTTCGACTCACGCGCCGACAGGTCGAAGTACGGGTAGGACTTCTTCTCGGTGCCGAACGGGAAGCGGTACTGCAGGCCGGTGTGGGAGACCTCCTGGCCCGGCGTGTCCGCCGCGACCTGGATCGTGCCGATGGGATCATCGACCGGCATGCCGGTATTGCGATCGATGGTCACCCGATCGACGACGGCGGTCAGCAGGCCGGTGTCGCCCTGCTTGTCGGTGCGACGCAGTGTCTGGCCGGCCTGGAGGGTCATCTTCGTCGCATCCGACGGATCCTCGACGGTGAGGAATCGCTGCGACACCAGCGGCACGTCGTGGTCCACCACCGCGGATCCGGTGGGCGAGGCCAGCGACGCCGCCACGAGCACGTCGGCGCCCTCGCCGGTCGCGACGGTGGTGACCTCCAGGTCGAGCGGGGTCTTCGCGAGCTTGCTCACGGTGTAGGTGGGGATGAGGATCGCCGCGACGAGGCAGAATGCGCCAAGTCCGACGAGAATGCAGGCCAGTGTCCGACGCGATCCCGACCGGTCCGCCATTCGTTGTTCCCTTCCCGTTCTGATGGGCAGCCGCCTGCGGCGGGCAGTGCCTGGCTGCCAGGCCCGCGCGGCGGGACGGACATCCGGTGAGCCAGACCTTAACAGCCGGAATGCGGCATTCGGCCCGGGCAACGCCGTAGCACCCAGCGGTTTCCCACTCCGCCGCCGCGACCCGGCACACTGGTGGGCATCGTGAGCGCCCCAGAATCCGCCGCACGCGGCTCAGCACCCCTCGCCGCACGCGGCGCAGCACCCCTCGCCGCACGCGGGTTCGTCCCCGCACTCGAGGGCATGCGTGGCTTCGCCGCACTCGGTGTTCTGCTCACCCACGTCGCGTTCCAGACCTCCGCCGTCGACACACCGTTCATCGGCCCGATCTGGGGACGCTTCGACATGACGGTCGCGGTGTTCTTCGGCCTGTCCGGGTTTCTGCTGTGGCGCCCGCACGCCGTCGCGGCGCACGATCTCACGCGCCGACCGTCCACTGCGCGCTACCTGCTCAACCGCGCCGCGCGCATCCTGCCGGCGTACTGGGTGGTCGTGTGCGTGGTGCTGCTGTTCCTGCCCGGCGCCGGGTCCGGACTGCAGGTGTGGCTGGCCAACCTGGGCCTGGTACAGGTGTTCGTTGCACTGACGTTGACCGACGGCCTGACCCAGATGTGGAGCCTGTCGGTGGAGGTCGCGTTCTACCTGGTGCTGCCGCTGTTCGGGTACGCGCTCATGGCCCTGCGCGGACGACGGGCCCGCCTGCGCGCACCGGCGCTGCTCGGGCTGGGAGTGCTGGCGCTGGGCTGGTCGTTCGTCCCGGTGTCGACGCCCGAGTTCATCCACGCCGACAATTGGCTTCCCGGTTACCTGCCGTGGTTCGTGGCGGGCATGCTGCTTGCGGAGTTCGTCGCGGCCGGGTCGGCGCCGAGGCTGCTCGCGCGCCCGGTTCCGATGGCGCTGCTGGCGGTCACCGCGTTCCTGCTGTCGGCCACCGAACTCGCCGGACCGGCGGGGCTGACGCGTGCCGAGCCGTGGCAGCACGCGGTGAAGATGGGCCTCGGCGCGGTGCTCGGTTTCGCGCTGCTGGCACCGCTGGTGCTCGGCCCGCCCCGACGACACCGGATTCTCGAACACCCCGCGACCCTGATGCTAGGGCGCTGGTCCTACGGAATCTTCCTGTGGCACCTCGTGCTGCTGCAAACGGTCTTCCCGATCTTCGGCGTCGTCGCGTTCTCCGGGCAGTTCGTCTTCGTACTCGTTGCGACGGTCGCGTTGACGATCCCGGTCGCCGCCGCCAGTTACGCGCTGGTGGAGGAACCGGTGCGGTTGGCGGCGCGCCGGCTCGAGCGCTCATGGTCGATCGGCGGGACGAACCTCGGCCACAGCGCCGCCCCAGCCAGCGCGGCGACCCCGACCGCCAACACCGCGAGTAGCGCCGGGAACTGAACCCACGCCGAGTGGCCGAGGTAGCCGTCGGGCGAACGCCACGGCCCCTGCGAGAGCAGCAGTATCGCCACCCCGGTCCCGAGGCCGGCGACGACGACCAGCGCCTTGCTCCGCATCGCGGTGCCCCAGCGCCGCTCGACCAGTGCCGCTGCGGCCAGCGTCACCGCTGCCGTGACCAGACCGGCCGGCCCGGCGATGACGGTGCCGACCGCGCACACGCCGAGGATGCCGACGATGCGGCTGGCCCACGGGCTCGGTGCGGACGTGGAATCGAGTCGGCGACGTGGCCAGCACGCCAGCGTGAACAGCGGAATCAGCAGCGCCAGCCCGCCGTAGATGCCGAGCCGGTACCACCGGTCGGTGGGGAAATCGAGGGTGATCGGGCCACCGGTCCCCGCCGGTAGCAGCCAGCCCTGTTGCCAGCCGTCGACGGTGACGGGGGTGAGCGCGGCGCCGTCGGGGGCGGTGGCCCGCCAGCCGACGTTGACGCTCTCGGGCACCACGATGAGCCGGTCTCGCTCGCGCGCCGCGGTGTCGAGGACGCGGTGATTCGCGCTCCAGTCCTCGATTTCCGGTGTGGTTCGAGCCGGGCTCGATGGGGCGCTGGAGGTTTCGAGCCGCAGCGAGTCGACGAAGAAGGCCGGGCCGGGCTGCACGACGACGTCGGGGTTTCCGGTCGGCATCGGCACCCGCAGGCCCGGATCGGGGGCGTCGCCCGTACAGGGGACGGCGGAAACCGGGGTGGCCGAACGCAACTGCTCGGCGGTCGCGGTGATCGAGGTGTGGGCGGGCACGCCGCCGACGTCGAGGACGGGGCCGTCCGCGCAGCCGATCGTGACGAGGCGGTCGGGGTCGCTGGGGCTGCCGAAGATCGGCGTGCCGTCGGCGCCGAGGACGGTCACCTCCGCGAGACCCGGTGCGGCGCTTTGCGGGAAGCCGAGCGCGGTGCGGTCGAGAGTAGGTTCCCTGGACTGCAGGCTCAGCGTGATGTGGTCGGTCACGACCGGGAACAGGCGGATCGTCGGATCGTCGGGGTCGAGGGTGCGGACCTGCGGTCCGGCGCCGAGGTCGACGGCCACCGACGTCGGGGCGACCGGGAGCCGGCCCAGACTGGGGTCGAGGCGCAGCCCGGTCACGAGTTCGGCTCGGGGAAGGTCGATTTCGAGGGTGGGTTTGACTCCGGGATTGTCGAACGTCTCCTGCGCCGCGGTCCAGGAGGTGCGGGGGTCGCCGTCGGTGGCGGCGAACGCGGACCCGCGGGGGTCGGCGACATCGGAGCGCCCGGTCGCGACGGCGCGATCGGGTTCGATGAGCAGTGCTTCGAGGGTGGGCCCGGGTCGGCTGCGGACCGCCAGGTCCGGCCGGACCTCGGTGGCCGTCGGGACGTCGAGTGTGCGGGTGAACCCGCCCCACTCCTCGGGTGGCAGCGCGAGCGCCGGTGAGCAACGGACCCGGTCGGGGGCGTCGACGCAGGCCGGACTGCCTGAGAGTTCCTGACCGAGATCCCATCCCGTCACGGCGGCGCCCGCCGGGATGGGAGGCAGCACGACCCGATGGCGGATGTCGACGGGGACCGGGTGTTCGGGATCGCTGTGGTCCTCGACCGCGACCTGGGCGATGCCGAACTGGTTGCCCACCGACCCGTCCTCGGTCTGGGTGGCGACGATCCGAATCCACGGGGTTGTCCCCGGCGGCAGCGCGACCGTCATCGGGGCACCGGGCTCGGTGATGCGACCCGCGGCGGTGCCATTCGGGGTGCGGATCTCGATCCATTTCACGGGGCTGCCGATGGTGGCCGTGCTGGTGGTGACCCGCAGCAGACCGGAGGTGATCGGGGTGTCCAGGTCGAGCTGCAGCCACTGCCCGACCGCGCTCTCGAGGCCGTTCGACAGCCAGCTCGTCGCCGCGTCGCCGTCGACTGTCGCGGGCGGTCCACTGCCCGGCAGGGTGCCGCCGAGTTGGGTGGCGTCCGAGGCCGAACTCGACACCGTGATCCGCGCCCCCGACCATTCGCCGCGCACGGGGTCGGTGCCCGGCACCGGATAGTCGGGGACGCGGTTGTAGGTGCGTCGTTCGTCGTCCTCGGCGCGAACCGCGGAACTGTGGTGGTCGACCTGCCCGTAGTCCGTCTCCCGATCCATCGGCGTGTCGGTGACGGTGACGTCGCCCACCGGCAGACCCGCGGCGGCGGCGTCGGTGGCCAGCAGCGTCGGCCCGGTGCCGCCGCGTTCCCGCATCCGCAGCACCGCCTCCGGGCCGCCCTGGACCCGCGGGACGGCGTCGACGTCGACGAGGTAGGGCCGGTTTCCGCTGTCGGTGGCCTGCGGGGACCCCTGGGTAGCGTCACCGCCGGAGTGAGGGGACCCCTCGGTGCCGTATGCGGCGTCAGGGGACCCCTCGGTAGCGGTGGGGGGAGGGCCCACGGCGTCGGGGGACCCCTCAGTCGCGGTGGTGGCGGGGCCGGCGCCCACCCGGAACACCTCCACCGCCGGGTACGACGGGCGCAGGTCGCTGTCGACGACGACGTCGTCGAGCGCGGGCGCCTCGATGTCCTCGCCGAACGTCGCGACGCGCTCGAAGCCCCCCGACTGCCCGAGCGTCTGGTGCACCAGGACCGGGCGCGCCGAGCGGGACGTGTCCGGGTCGAGGTCGTTGCGCACCACCAGGTAGGCGATGCCTTGATCCGCCAGCGTCGCCGCCAGTCCCGCCGACCCGCGACCGTCGGCGAACAGGCGCTGCACCGAGTCCAGCGCGCGGATCGCGCCGGGCGGGTTGAGCGGGATCGCGTCGCGCACCGCCCACGGCGTCTGCGCCAGCGCCTGCAGCGGTTCGTCGCGGGTCAGGCCCCAGACCTGCGACCCGAACGGCGCACCCGGAACCACCAGCGCGCGTTGGCCGTCCGCGTTGTCGGCCAACCAGTCCGCGACCTCGTGCCAGTACTGCGGCACCGCCTCGTAGGCGCCGCGGGGGGCCAGCCGGCCGGTCCACGCCAGCGCGGTCGACATCGCCAGGGCCACCAGCACCAGCCCCGCGACCGCGACCATCGGCTCCCGCTCGGGGTGGGCGAGCGCGGAATGCCAACGCCGGGCGGGCACCGATCCCGGTAGCGGCACCCGCGCCAACAGATGCGCCAGACCCAGCACCAACGGCAGCCGGATCAGTGGTTCCAGCTTGTGCACGTTGCGCAGCGGCGCGCCACCGGCGTCGAGGAACGCCCGCACCGATTCCGCGAACGGCGACCCGAGTCCGCCCACGTAGCCCGCGGTGATGCCCGCCAACCCGACCAGCAGGATCAGTGTCAGCCGCCCCTTCGCCGGCATCGCGCGCATCGCCAGTCCCGCCATGCCCGCCGCCGCGACCGCCCCGGTCGCGATCACGGCCGCCGGTTGCGTCACGAGCACGGCGCCCGCGACCCGTTCCGGGGACACGAACGGCGTCCAACTCGTGGTGCCGCGCAACACCTCCGGCAGCGACGCCCACTGGGTCGTCACCCCTGCCGACTCGATGAAGTCGAGGAACGGCGGGCTCACGCGGCCGAGCAGCAGCAGCGCCACCAGCCACCACCCCGTCGCAAGCAGCAAGCACGGCAGCCACCACGCCGTGAACCGCCACCACCGCGGATTCGGCCGCAGCGCCAGCCACCACAGCACCGCCGGCAGCACCGCCGCCACCGTCGCGACCGCGTTCACCGCCCCCATCAGCGCGACCGCGACCGCGGAACCGGCCGCGGCGCGGCGCAGCGACACCTGCTCGCGCGCCAGAGCCGCCGGCCCGAGCAGCACCCACGGTGCCAGCATGAGCGGCAGCGTCTCCGACGAGATCGACCCGAGCGTAGTGATCACCCGCGGGCACAGCACGAACGCGACCGCCGCGACGATCCGCGAACTGCGGCTGCCCACCCCGATCGCCTCGGCGAGCCGGAGGATCCCCCAGAAGCCGGCGAGCAGCAGCAGCGCCCACCACAGCCGCTGCGTCACCCACGGCGGGATCGACACCACGTCACCGAGGGCGAAGAACGCGCCGTGTGGAAAGAAGTAGCCGTAGGCCTGGTTCTGGACCTGGCCCAGCGTCGACTGGCTGCTCCACTGGTGCGCGGCGCGGGTGAGGAACCCGATCGGGTTCTGGGTGAGGTCGTATTTGGTGTCGGCGACCGTCAGCCCGGGGACCTGAGCGAACGCCAGGACGAGGGCAACGAGAGCCGCGCCGAACAGCCAGCGGCGCCCGAGAGGTGCGGTATCGGGGGTGGCGTCGGCCTCAGCGACTGCCGTACTCAACCTGGTTCAGCAGCGACGACCCGGCGTCGCCGCTGCGGTCGATGTCGGGTCGCGAGTTCTGCTGCGCCGCCGCCGTGATGCCGAAGACCGCACCCAGACCGAGTACCGCGCCGACCACGGCGCTGACGACACCGGGGACCAGGAAGTTCATCTCGGCGCTCCAAACCGTCGGCGGGTCGGTATTCGGCTCAACCTACCATCGGGTTCCGCGCAGACGGGTCGACCACGCGGGGCGACGTCACGACAACCGCACCCCGAGCGCGCCGCACAGTGTGCCGAGCTTGGCGGTGGTCTCGTCGAGTTCGTCCACCGGGTCCGATCCCGCGACGATGCCGCCGCCCGCCCACGCGGTCACCGCGAGTCCGTCCGCGGACACGTCCGCGCAGCGGATCGCCACCACCCATTCGCCGTCGCCGTCGCCGTCGCACCAACCCACCGCACCGCCATAGAAGCCGCGGCCCTCCTCGCTGGTTCTGATCGCCTCGAGCGCCGCGTCGGTGGGGGTGCCGCACACCGCGGGCGTCGGGTGCAGCGCCAAGGCCACTTCGAGCGCGGTGGTCGCCGGGTCGCGCAGCACCCCGGTGACCGGGCTGGCGAGGTGCCACACCTGCGGCGTCGCGACCAGCACCGGCGACTCGGGTACGTCAAGCCGGATGCACAGCGGTGCCATTCGCTCGCGGATCCACGCCACGACGAAGGCGTGTTCGACGTGGTTCTTCACCGACGCGAGCAGGCTGTCGGCCGCGGCGCGGTCGGCGGCGGGATCGGCGCGCCGCGGCGCGGTGCCTGCCAGCGGACGCAGCGTCACCGCGCGTCCGTGGCGGGCCACGAGCAACTCAGGACTCGCACCGACGAGGACGGTGCCGTCGACCGGTACGACGAACCCGTTCGTGCTCGGGTGGCGCTCCATCAACCGCGCCAGCAGCACCTCCGGGTCGATCGGCGTCGACGCTGTCAGGTGTACCGACCGCGCCGCCACCACCTTCGCGACCGTCCCGTCCGCGATCAGGCCGAGCAGTTTGCGCACCCGCGCGACATGCTCCTGGGGGCTGGGCGTCTGACCCGCCACCCGAACCGCGGGCAGTTCCCCCGAGCGCAGCGCCGTGTCGCGGGACCAGGTCTGCGGCGCCGCCAGCGCAGCGGGCTCGTGTGGGTCGAACGGCAGGGCACCGACGATCAGCGGGGTGCCGGCGCGGGTCGCCGCGACGGCGTCCCGCACGTCCGGAAACCGCTCGCTGGCACCGGATGCGCGCAGCAGCGAACCTGCACGAGCGAACAGAAAATCGGTCATTGCAACCGACGATAATCCTGTCAGCGCGCGGTGTGGCCCGTCCCGTTCTTGGTTGTGACCGGCGGCACCAGGAACACCGGTCGGTGGCAGTGTTTGAGGACGGCGTCGGCGACGCTCGAGTGCAGCAAAGCTCGGATTCCGGTGGACCCGCGGGTGCCGGCGACGATCAAGTCGACGTCGAGTTCGTCGGCGACGTCCACGATCGCGTTCCAGATCGTCGTCATGCATTCCTCGGTGCGGGCTTCGGCGTTGAGCCCGGCCTGTTTCGCCAGCAGCAGGCCCTCGTCGTTGATCGCGCGCGCATCGGTGAGGGCGACGTCCTCCATCTCCTCGTCGGCCACCCAGTCGGGCTGCATCACGCCGGAGAGGCCGGACATTCGCGCCGCCTGGCGCACCATCGGCTCCCACGCGGTGAGCACGACGGCCTTGTGCGCCGCCAGGAAGCGGCCGGCGTACTCGATGGCGCGTTTGGCATGGTCGGAGCCGTCGTAGGCTATGAGCATCACGTCGCAGGGCACGGGGACCTCCCGGTGATCGCGGTTACCGCAAGGGTACCGCTGCGCTGGGCAGATGTCGGGATTCGCGCGGATCGGTGCGGTGTTGCGCCCGATCCTCGCGTACGGTCGGTGACCGTGCGTAGGACCGGACTGATCGCCGCCGTTGCTCTCGTCGCGCTCGCCGTGGGGTGCGGCGGCGCCAGCACCCCCGCCACGAGTTCGGCGGCGCCGGTGCCGACGACCACCACCGAACCGGGTACGCCTGCCCCATCGAGTCCGTCGAGTTCCGGGCCCGCGGTGACGCCGGTCGCCGCGTGCGACACCGACTACCTCGCGCGGTTCTCGCCGCGGCAGAAGCTGGCGCAGCTGCTCACCGTCGGCGTCACCGGCACCGCAGACGCGGTGAACGTCGTGACCAGCGAGCAGGTCGGCGGGATCTTCTTCGGCAGCTGGACGGACTCGTCGCTGCTGACCGGCGGCGGGGTGGCGCAGGCGCAGGCCGCCGCGATCGCGCCGTTGATGGTCACCATCGACGAGGAGGGCGGCCGGGTCTCGCGCGCCGGCGGGCTGATCGGCTCCGCCCCCTCGGCACGGGACGTCGCGGCGACCATGACCGTCGATCAGGCCTACCAGCAGGCGCTGGACCGGGGCCGTCAACTGCGTGCGCTCGGCGTCACCGTCAACTTCGCGCCGGACGTCGACGTGAGCAGTCAGCCCGCGGACTCGGTGATCGGCGACCGGTCCTACTCGTCGGACCCCAACAGGGTGACCGAGTACGCGGGTGCCGTGATCCGCGGTTACCAGGACGCCGGGCTCGGCGCCGTCATGAAGCACTTCCCCGGTCACGGCTCCGGCTCGGGCGACTCGCACACCGGCGCGGTGACCACCCCACCGCTGGCGCAGCTGCAGACCTCCGACCTCGTGCCGTTCCGCAACCTCATCGGCTCGGGCGCGGCGGTGATGGTCGGCCACCTCGACGTTCCCGGGCTCACCGCGCCCGGCGTGCCCGCCAGCGTCAGCCCCGAGGCGATGACGCTGCTGCGCACAGGCGTTATGTACGGCGCCGCCCCGTACAACGGCCCGATCTTCACCGACGACCTCGGTGGCATGGCCGCGATCACCGACCGCTACAGCATCCCCGGTGCGGTGGAGGCCTCGCTGGTCGCGGGCGCCGATGTGGCGTTGTGGATCACTACCGATCAGGTGCCGGCCGTGCTCGACCAGCTCGAGCAGGCGGTGGCGGCGGGTCGGCTGTCGCAGTTGCAGGTCGACCAGTCGATGCTGCGCGTGGCGCGCTACAAGGGTGCGCTGACCTGCTGATCGACGCGCCGACAAACTGACCCTAGAGTAAGACTGACCCTTATCGAGACGGGTCGGCACGGTCTGGAGGCGCGCATGGCGGGTGGTACGAAGCGGCTGCCCCGCGCCGTGCGGGAGCAGCAGATGCTCGACGCGGCCGTCGAGGTGTTCTCCGAGAACGGCTACCACGACGCGTCGATGGACGCGATCGCGGCGAAGGCGGGCATCTCCAAGCCGATGCTGTACCTGTACTACGGCTCCAAGGACGAGTTGTTCGCCGCCTGCATCACCCGCGAGGGAGTCCGGTTCGTCGAGGCGATCACCCCGGCCGGCGACCCCAATCTGCGCCCGCACGAGCAGTTGCGGGTCGCGCTCTCGTCGTTTCTGCACTTCGTGGACCAGAACCGGCAGTCGTGGCAGGTGCTCTACCGCCAGGCGATCGGGCAGCAGGCGTTCGCCAGCCAGGTCGCCGGGGCGCGCGACCGGATGATCGAGCTGACCGCGAAACTGCTCGAATCCAGCACCAAGAACCCGGACCCCGGCGCGAACTTCACCATCATGGCGGTCGCGCTGATCGGTGCCGGCGAGGCGGTCGCGGACCGTGTGGTGAGCGGCGAGATCACCGCCGAAGCCGCCGCCGACCTCCTCGACGACCTGTCCTGGCGCGGTCTGGCGGGAAAGAAGGGCTCCCCGCACCCGTGAGTGGATGCCGACGACCACCTCACAGTGCATGTCTCGACCTCGCAGTGCGTGTCTGAACCTCGCAGAAACAAGACCCCCTGCGAGGTTTCGACTTGTGCTGCGAAGTCATGGCGGCGTGTTCGGTCGCCACTGACACAGGCGCTGTGAACTGCGGCTTCGCCCCCGCGGTGAGCCATCGCTGAGTCCCTTTCAGAGGGAGCACTGCCGGTGGTCGTCGAAACCGGTGACCGAGTTCTCTGACGGCGGCGGCGCGCGCCCGTGGAGAATCTGACCGTGAGCGACGAAGCCCGCATGTCCCAGTCCGATATGTTGGCGTGGCGGTTGGAGCAAGACCCCATGCTGCGGTCGATCGTCGTCGTCGTCGCACTGCTCGATGCGAGCCCGGATTGGGATCGGTTCGTCTCGACGATCGAGCGGATGACGCAGGCGTTGCCCGCAATGCGGCGAAAACTCGTCCCCGACCGCGGCATCGCGCCGCCGCAGTGGGTCGACGACGAGGATTTCGACATCGACTGGCATGTCCGGCGGTTCGGGATCGCCGGGTCCCGCGACCTCGACGCGGTCCTCGATTTCGCCCGCACCGCGGGCATGACCGCATTCGATCCGGCCCGACCGATGTGGGAGTACACCGTCCTCGACGGTCTGCGCCGGGACGCGCGTGCCGCGCTGGTGATGAAGTTCCACCACTCGCTCACCGACGGGATCGGTGCGGTTCGGATCGCGGCCGAGGTGATGGACCGCGAGCGCGACGGGACCCCGCGCCCGGCCATCACGGACACGGCGGAACCGATCCGCGCGGCGTCGCTGACCGACAGCGTGCGCTGGCACGCCGCGACGGCGGTCGGATTGCTGCGCCGCACCGTGTCGACCGGTGCCAGGATCGGCACCCGGTTCGTCGTCCGGCCGGTGTCGACGACGCGTGAAGTCGCGGCGACGTCGTTCGCCGCCGCGCGTTTCGTGCGGCCGATTCTCGATACCGCGTCGCCGGTGATGACGCGGCGCAGCACTCGCCGCCACTACGCGATCCTCGAGGTCCCGACGGTGAATCTCGCCCGGGCCGGCGCCGCTGGTGGCGGTACGCTCAACGACGCATTCCTTTCGGCCGTCGTGCTCGGCATGCGGGATTATCATGCGCGCCACGGCGCCACCGTCGACGAGCTGCGGGTCACCATGCCGATGAGCCTGCGCACCGCCGACGATTCGGCGGGTGGGAATCTGATCACCTTGGTGCGCTTCGTGGTTCCCGCGCACATTGCCGAACCCAAGGCGCTGATCGAGGCCGTGCACGAGATCGTCGGGAAGATCAAGCTGGACCCGGCGATCCCCCTGGCGCAGGAATTGTCGGCGGGTCTCAACCTGCTGCCCGCCGCCACCCTCGGCGCGGTCCTCTCGCACGTCGACTTCCTCGCCTCCGACGTGCCGGGCTCCCCCGTCCCGCTCTATATCGCGGGCGCGAAGATCATGCGGCAGTATGTGTTCGGCCCCACCACCGGCGCGGCCTTCAACGTGACCCTGATGTCGTACTGCGGCGTCTGCACGTTGGGAGTCGACATAGACGAGGCCGCGGTGATCGATCTGCCGACGTTCGTCGAATCGCTGCGCGAGGGCTTCGCCCGGATTCGGCAGCTGGGCAGGGACGGCTAGCGGGGCGAGGTCCACGAGCCCTGTGGGCGATCTACGTCCACATGCTGCGAGAGCTTGCACAGCACTGCGGGCACGCCGACATCCTGCGGGAACAGGTTCTGGCCGAACGTGATTGAGCAGCCAGGTCTACTCGGGTCGGCGCAGCGTCGCGGTGAGGTGCGGGTAGCCCTTCCTTGGATGCAGCAGTGACAGATCCCAACCGGCATCCGACCTGTCGGCGTACAGGTTCACCGTCGACGGCACGAAGATGGGTTTGCCGAACTTCACCCGGTAGGTCACTCGCTCCGGAATCCGCCCCTCCACCGCACCGAGTACCGCTGCGGCACTCCACATCCCGTGCGCGATCGGACGAGCGAATCCGAATACCTTGGCGCCCAACGTGGAGACGTGAATGGGATTGCGGTCACCCGACACCGCCGCGTACCTTCCGATCGTGCGCTGGTCCACACGTATGGTCCGAATCGGCGGCGGGGGCACCTGCTCCGGCGGCGCTTCCGGCTTCGGCTCGCCGGACAGCGACGTCTTCTGCCGGTGCAGGAAAGTCGTCACCTGCCGCCACACCAACTCCCGCCCGACGCTCACCTCGCTGACCGCGTCGACGAGCAGACCCTTGCGGTGCTCACGCAGATTCTCGGTGTGGGTGAGGATGTCGAGCGGCTCGCTCACCGAGACGGGACGACGCTGCTCGATCACGTTCTCCGCGTGCACCGCCCCGACCGCGGTGAACGGGAAGTCACGTGCCACCACCAGCTTCATCACCGCTGGGAAGGTGAGCGTGAACGGGTACGTGATCGGCAGCACATCCCCGAACCGCAGCCCGCATGTCTTCGTGTAGACCGCAAGGTTCTCCGGGTCGACGCGCACCCCGCGTATCTCCACGCGTCGATCCGGCAGTCTGTCGCCGCGGTCTGACAGCAACGGCAAGCCAAGCGCGCCGAGCGCCGCCCGCACGTACAGGTCCCGAGTGCTCGGCCTCTCCCGCAGTTCCAGCAGCTCGTGAGTCATCAAGCCCCCAATATGGATTGGCCGCAAATGCGCAACACCTGGCCGGTCACGGCGTTCGACCCCGGGTTCGCGAAGTACGCGACCGCCTCGGCGACGTCGACGGTTTGCCCGCCCTGCAGCAGTGAACTCATCCGCCGGCCGGCCTCCCGGGTGGCGAAGGGGATCGCTGCCGTCATGGCGGTCTCGATGAAGCCGGGTGCGACGGCGTTGACGGTGATCCGCTTGTCCGCGAAGGATTCCGACGTCGCGTCGACCACGCCGATGACGCCCGCCTTGGAGGTGCCGTAGTTCGTCTGGCCGCGGTTGCCGGCGATGCCGGCGATGGAGGAGACGTCGATCACCCGGCCGCCGTCGCGCAACGCACCCTTCGCAACGAGCTGATTGGTGATCCGCAGCGGTGCAATCAGGTTGACGCCGATGACGGCGTTCCAGCGGGCGGCGTCCATGTTCGCCAGCGTCTTGTCCCGCGTGATGCCGGCGTTGTTGACGATGATGTCGGCGCCGCCGTGCCGTTCGGCGAGGTGGGCGGCGAGCTTCTCGGCGGCGTCCGGTGCGGTGACGTCGAGAGCGAACGAGGTGCCGCCGACCTTGTTGGCGGTCGCCGAGAGCGCCTCGCCCGCGGCGGGAACGTCGGCACAGACCACGTGCGCGCCGTCGCGGGCGAGCACCTCGGCGATGGTCGCGCCGATGCCGCGCGCGGCGCCGGTCACGACCGCGATCCTTCCGTCGAGCGGGCGGTCCCAGTTCGCCGGGGCGGTGGAGTCGTCGTCGCCGACCCGCAGCACCTGGCCGTCGACGAAGGCGGACTTCGCCGACAGCAGGAAACGCAGCGTCGATTCGACGCCGGACGCGCCCGCGGACGTGGTCGGGGAGACGTACACCAACTGCGCCGTCGACCCGCGCTTGATCTCCTTGGCGACGCTGCGGGTGAAGCCCTCGAGTGCGCGCTGGGCGACCTGCGCGTCGACGCTGCCCGCCTCCTCGGGAGTGGTGCCGAGCACGACGACCCGGCCACACGACGTCAGGCTGCGGATCACCGGCGCGAAGAACTCGAACAGTTCGACGAGTTGCTCCGGTCCGGTGACGTCGGTCGCGTCGAATACCAGCGCCCCGTACTTCGTGGCGGTCGTGTCGGCGAACGGATAGTCCGAAAGTAGGTCGCGGATCGGCTCGATCAGGCGGCCCTTGCCGCCGAGCAGGACGGGTCCGGGGAGCGGGGGCTCGCCCTGCTGGTACCTGCGCAGGTGCTCGGGTTGCGGCAGTCCGACCTGCTTGGCGATGAA
This sequence comes from Aldersonia sp., assembly GCA_036524855.1. GTDB lineage: Bacteria > Actinomycetota > Actinomycetes > Mycobacteriales > Mycobacteriaceae > Aldersonia. Next base: position 23,159 of record DATDBL010000238.1, read on the forward strand.
CGCGCCGGGCGCGGTGGACAGGAACGACGAATAGGGGTCGGAGGCTGCTTTGCTGGCTGCCACTTCACTACCTTCTACGGTCGAGGACGTCTGGTTCGACAGTCAACTTACTAGGGAGTAAGTTAGTTTGTCGAGCAGACCCCTCGACCCGGGAGATCCGAGTGACCAGCACAGCCAGCAGGCAGCTTCGACCCGTCGCGATCCTCGGCGGCAATCGCATCCCCTTCGCGCGCTCGGACCGGGCGTACGCGCGGGCGTCCAACCAGGACATGTACACCGCCGCGCTGGACGGCCTGGTCAGTCGTTTCGGGCTTGCGGGTGAACAACTGGGTCTCGTCGTCGGTGGTGCGGTGCTCAAGCACAGCCGAGATTTCAATCTCATGCGCGAGTGCGTTCTCGGCAGCGCACTGAGCCCCTACACCCCGGCCTTCGACCTGCAGCAGGCGTGCGGCACCGGCCTGCAGTCGCTCATCGCGGTAGGCGACGCGATCGCGGCCGGTCGCATCGAGGTCGGCGTCGGCGGCGGTGTCGACACCACCTCGGACGCGCCGATCGGCGTCAGCGACGACCTGCGCGAGTTCCTGCTCTCGCTCAACCGCGCGAAGTCCGCCGGCGCCCGGATCAAGCTGCTCGGCCATGTCCGGCCGTCGATGATCGGGCTGGAACTCCCGCGCAACGGCGAACCCCGCACCGGGCTGTCGATGGGCGACCACGCGGCGATCACCGCGAAGGAGTTCGGCATCTCCCGCGAGGCGCAGGACGAACTCGCCGCCGCCAGCCACCACAACATGGCCGCCGCGTACGACCGCGGCTTCTTCGACGACCTCGTCACGCCGTTCCTCGGCCTGACCCGCGACGACACCTTGCGGGCCGACACGACGGTGGAAAAGCTCGCGAAGCTGAAGCCGGTGTTCGGCGTGAAACTCGGCGACGCGACGATGACCGCGGGCAACTCGACGCCTCTCACCGACGGCGCGTCGGCGGCACTGCTGTCCTCGGAAGAGTGGGCAGCGCAACACAATCTGCCGGTGTTCGCGCACCTCGTCGACTCCGAGACCGCCGCCGTCGACTACGTCCACGGCCCCGACGGCCTGCTGATGGCCCCGACCTACGCGGTGCCCCGCCTGCTCGCCCGCAACGGACTCACGTTGGCGGACTTCGACTTCTACGAGATCCACGAGGCGTTCGCATCGGTGGTGCTCGCGACCCTGCAGGCGTGGGAGAGCGACGCCTACTGCAAGGAACGCCTCGGCCTCGACGGCGCCCTCGGCTCGATCGACCGCGCCAAGCTCAACGTCAACGGCTCCTCGCTCGCCGCCGGTCACCCCTTCGCCGCCACCGGCGCCCGCATACTCGCCAGCACCGCAAAGATGCTGGCGGAGAAGGGCTCCGGCCGTGCCCTCATCTCCATCTGTGCTGCCGGTGGGCAGGGCGTGACGGCGATTCTGGAGCGCTGATCCCGGCGGTGTGAGCGACCACGCTGCGCACGGGTCACTTCGCAGCCCGACTCGTAACCTCGCAGGATGTGCTGGCCTTGCGAGGTTACGAGAGCCTTTGCGAGGTCGATGGTTTGCAGCCGAGCGCGCTCACCGTAGCGTGCCGGCACGCCTCGGCTTCACGCGCGGCGGCGCAACCCGTCGAGCAGCAACCCGGCGACCGCGTCGACGTGCTCGGCGGGGGTGGCGCCGCGGCGGGTGAAGCAGCGCAGGAACAGGGTGTTGGTCAGCGTCGCCGCTACCTCGCCCGCGGGGTTCTGGTCCGCGAAAACCCCACGCTGCTGGCCGCGTTCGATCACCGGCGCAATCAGCGCGGGAAAGGGCAGCTCCTGCTTGATCTCGAGCGTGCTCTCTGCGTCGGCGTAGGTGTCGTGGCTGACGGCCGCGATGAGGGCGTCGGTGTACTCGGGTTCGTCGCGCGCGAGGGTGGCGCAGCGCAGCAGATGCCGTCGCACCGTGTCGATCTCGTCGCGATCGAGCGCGAGGTCGTCCGCGACGGCCTCGCCGAGGCGCAGGAACCCGTCCTTGAGGCCGCCGACCACGATGTGCGCCTTCGTCGGAAACAGCCGGCGTACGGTCGCCAACGGCACCGCGGACGCGGCGGCAATCGCCTCGAGCCGGGCCAGGAAGTAACCACGGCGGCCGAATTCTGTGCGGGCCGCGTCGATCACGGCACGCCGTGGGTTCTCCGGTAGTTCGGCCGCGCGGGCCAGCTGGAACGACGCGGCGATATCGGCGGCGAGCTGGGCAGCGGCGTCGTCGACGTGCTCGTGTAGTTCGTGCGTATCCACCAGCGTCGTCAGCAGCGCCAGCGCGACCTCGCCCACCAGCCAGTCGGGCACCGCGTCGGGATCGACGCGCCGGCGCAGCGCGAGCCCGTCCAGCATTGCCACCAGCGTGACCGCCAACGTCGCAACTCCGAATGGCGCGCGCAGGGTGGCGCCCCATGATGCGAACAATGCGTCGAACGTGGCCGCGATCCGCGCGTCGCGGTCGCGGGCGTCGCGCCGCAGATCCGCGACCACCCGAGTTCCGCCGGACGCACAGAACACGGCCGCGAGCACGCGACGGGTGGCTGCGCGCTCGTCGGCGTCGCGTGCGAACTCCCGTCCGATCGCATCGCGCAGTACCGGGCGCGGGTCACCCTGATGGGCGGTCAGTGCCGCCGTCAGCGCGGCGCCGAGGTCGGACGAATCCAGCGCGGGCTGGCGGGCCAGCGCGGCGACGACCGCGTCGAGGAACGAACTCTTGTGGTACTTGCGATAGAAGGACGTCTGCGAGATCCGCGCCGCGGCGGCGGCATCCTGCGCGCGCAATCCACCGTCGAGCAGTGTGGTCGGATCCGTGACCAGCAGGTCCACCGCGGCCGCCACCAGCCGTTCGCCGAGATCGGTTTCGGCCACTCGTACCCCTTCGGACATGTCTACCTGCGGAATGATAGCGATTACTCACAGGTGGTAGCGACCGGTTCCAGCCCATGTTGTTGAAGGCTCAATATCGGACCGATGAGAATGCTCTCGGCGGTCGGGGACAGCGAAAGAGGGGGGAATTCCATGACGATTTGCACGACCGTCGAGGATCGGATCGGGTACGTCGAACCGACCGCGTACGTGGAACCGTCGGGGTACGTCGAACCGGCTGGGTACGACGGACCGGCAGCAGACACCGCGCTGCGGTGGTATCCGACGCCGACGCTCAGCCACCGCGAATGCGAGGTGGTGCTGGCCTGGCTGCGGTCGGATTCCAAAGCCGTGGTCGCCGCACATCTGTTCATCTCGATCGGCACGGTGAACACCCACCTCGCCCGCATCCGCTCCAAGTACGCCGCGGTCGGGCGGCCGGCACCGACCAAGGCAGCGCTGTTCGCGCGGGCGCTACAGGACGGACTCACCGAGCTGCGCGACTGGTGACGCCGCGCGGCGGCTGATCAAGGACACGCCCCGGGGAACTCAGGGGGCTGTTTCGGGAGACATCCCGGAGCAGCCCCCTGGCCTGTGCCGGGGGGATCCGCCCGAAAGCGAACGTTAAGTGGGCCGCAAGGCGACCGCGCGAAGCTTCCGTCACGAAAGATGCCGGTACCCCGACCGGCCACGCGAGACGGAGGACCCCATGACAGTGCAGCCGGACGTCAAGGTCGGCACTGCAGTCACAGCAGTCACTGCCGTCGATGCAGTCGAGGAACAGGAGTTCCGCCGCCCTCCCGGGCCACCACCGGAGGACATGCTGCTGCCGGACGTGTGGATCTACCGCGGCAAGGCCTACGACCTCAGCGACTGGATCTCCAAGCATCCCGGCGGCGAGTTCTTCATCGGACGAACGAAGAACCGTGACATCACCTCGATCATCGGCTCCTACCACAAGGACCCGGAGCGCATCGAGCGGATGCTGCGCCGCTTCGCGCTCGACCGTGACGCCAAACCGGAGGACGTCCACCCCACCAACAATGCCCCCGAGTTCCTGTTCACCGAGGGGTTCGACAGCTGGCGCGACACCCCGAAGTACGAGTTCGACGACAAGTTCGACCTCCTGCACCGGATCAAGGCGCGGCTGAAGGAACCGGCGCTCGCTGCCCGGCTGAAGCGGATGGACACGATCTTCAACGTGGTCGTCGTCGCGCTGGCCGTTGCGTACTTCGCGGTGCAGGGACTGCGGCTCGCCGAACCGGGCTGGATACCGCTGCCGGTGTTCGTGATCGCGATGGTGCTGCTGCGCAGTTCGCTGGCAGGCTTCGGGCACTACGCGATCCACCGCGCGCAGAAGGGCTGGACCAAGGTCTGGTCCAACGCATTCGACATCAATTACATCGCACTGGCTTTCGTCACCGCGGACGGTCACACGCTGCTGCATCACCCACACACGCAGAGCGAGGTCGACGTCAAGAAGAACGTCTTCACGATGATGATGCGGGTGCCGCGGCTGTACCGGGTGCCGATCCACACGCTGCACAAGTTCGGCCACATGCTCAGCGGCATGACGCTGCGCCTGTTCGAGATCTGCAAACTGACCCGCAAGGTCGGTATCAAGGACATGTACGGGACGTGGCGCGGTGCGCTGCCGCACTTCTTCGGCGCGTTCGGCATGCGGTTCCTGCTGCTCGCCGAGTTCGTCGCGTTCACCGTCGCCGGCGACTTCTGGGCCTGGGCACTGCAATTCGTCGCGTCGCTGTGGATCAGCACCTTCCTCGTGGTATCGAGTCACGATTTCGAGGAGGAGCCCGCGGACCATCCCGAGTCCGGCAGCGACGACTGGGCGGTGCACCAGCTCGAAGAGGCCTACGACCTGAAGGTCGTCGGGAACCGCTACCTCGACTGCTTCCTCTCCGCCGGACTGAGTTCGCACCGCGTCCACCACGTCCTGCCCTATCAGCGCAGTGGGTTCGCCAACATCGCCACCGAGGACGTGGTGCGCGAGGAGGCCGCCGAGTTCGGTGTCGAGTGGCTGCCCGCCAAGAGCTTCGTCACCGACCGGTTCCCGAAGCTGTGCAAGACCTACCTGCTCTCCGCCTCCGACGAGGCCGTCGAACGCAAGTGGGGCTTCCTCCGGGAGCACCTCTCGCCCGGCGCGCTGAAAACCTCTGCCACCTACACCGTTCAAGGTTTCACCGGCATCGGCACGGTGTGACGATCCCCGCTCCCAGTCGACCGCCCCGCTTCCACACAAACAAGGAACAGCCATGACCATCTCGATCGACAAGCCCGCGCTGCTGCCGCTCGCGTCCTTCACGCCGCTGCCGCCCGCCCCACCGACGACCGTCGCCGTCTGCGAATCGATTGCGACCGGCGCCCCCGATCGCGTCATGAACCAGGCCGAGTCGGTGCAGCGGGTCGTCGACCTGTTCGCCGACCCCGACCAGCGCACCCGGATCACGCGGGTGTACGAGAAGACGCGAGTCGACACCCGCCACATGGCCGTCGACCCGCTCGACCCGGACTTCCTCGCCTTCAGCCGTCAGCGCGGCACGATCCGCGACCGGATGAACCTGTACTACGAGCACGCGGCCCCGCTTGCGGTGGCGGTCGCCGGCCGGGCGATCGCCCACCTCGACGACCCTTCAGCCGACATCGGGTTGCTCGTCTTCGTGACCAGCACCGGGTTCATCGCACCCGGCGTCGACGTCGCCGTCGTCAAGCAGCTGGGCCTCTCACCGACCGTCGCGCGGGTCGTCGTGAACTTCATGGGCTGCGCGGCCGCGATGAACGGCATCCGCACCGCGGCCGACTTCGTCCGGGTCCGCCCCGACCAGAAGGCCCTGGTGATCTGCCTCGAACTGTCCTCGGTCAACGCGGTTTTCGCGGACACCGTCAACGACGTCATCATCCACAGCCTGTTCGGCGACGGCTGCGGCGCGGTGGTCATCGGCGCAAGCCAGGTCCAGCAGCCGCAGACGCCCGGCACCGTCGTGATCCGGAACAGCTTCAGCCACCTGCTCGACGACGCCGAGGACGGGATCGTCCTCGGCGTCACCGACAACGGCATCACCTGCGAGCTGTCGGAGAACCTGCCCGACTACATCTACCGTGGCGTCGACCCGGCCATCACCGCGGCGCTGCGCCGCAGCGGACTGCACAAGGCCGACATCGACCTGTGGGCCATCCACCCCGGCGGGCCGAGGATCATCGAGCAGTCCGCCCGGTCGTTGGGTCTGCCACCCGCGCAGGCGCAGGTCAGCTGGGACATCCTGGCGCGCTACGGCAACATGCTGAGCGTCTCGCTGATCTTCGTCCTCGAGGAGATGATTCGGCGCGCCGACGACACGGACTCGATCTCCACCGGTGTCGCCTTCTCGTTCGCACCGGGCGTCACCCTCGAAGGCATCGTCTTCGACCTCGTACGCCGCTCCGGCTCCCAGAAAGCGCAGTGACCATGCAACTCATCCGATTTCTCGTCTCGATCTCCTGGCTGCGCATCCTCGGCATCGTCGCCGCAGGCCTGATCTGCGGCGCCGCCAACACGTACCTATTGGTCCTCATCAACGGCATCGTCGGCCCGGTTCCGCCGCCGGACGACATCATCGCGCGGTTCGCCGCGACCGGGATGGTCGTGCTCGCCAGCGGCCTGATCTCGCAGGTGCTGCTGGTGCGTCTGGCCCAGGACGCCATCTTCCGGATGCGTGCCGACCTGAGCCACGGCGTCGTCGCCGCCCCGCTCGAGCACCTGGAACGGCTTGGTGCACATCGGCTCATCGTCACCCTCACCGAGGACGTGCGATCCCTGTCGCAGGCGGTGACGGCGATCCCGTCGATCTGCGTCGACGTGGCGACCATCGTCGGGTGCTTCGTGTTCCTCGCCGCCATATCGGGTCCGATATTCGCCGTCAGTGTCGCGGGAACCCTGTTCGGGATCTGGTGCGTGGAGGGCTTCCTGCGGCGGGTGCGGCGCATCTACCACGAGGCGCGCGAGAACGAGGACACGCTGCTGCGCTCGTTCCAGTCCGTCACGCTCGGCATCAAGGAACTCAAGCTCCATCGTGGCCGGCGTCGCGACTTCATGCATCGCCACCTGCTCGGATCCGCCCGCACGCTGCAGGAGCAGAACGTCGACGCGGGATCCAAGTTCTCGGTGGCACAGGGTCTGGGGCAGTTCCTGCAACTCGCGACGATGGCGCTGATCCTGTTCGTGGTCGCTGCCGCGCTCGACTTACCCAAGGAGACAATGGTTTCCTACGTCCTGGCGACCACGTTCCTGTCCATGCCGATGCAGAACTTCATGCACCGCCTCCCCGACCTGCTGCGCGGCGACGTGGCGCTGGCCAAGATCCGCGCGATGAACCTCTCGATGGACGCTGTGCACAACGAGGAGGCGTTGCCGTACACCGACCGTCCCACCGTGGAAGCGGCCCGGCTGGAACTGCGCAACGTGAGCTACAACTACCAGGCGGCGCCTCCGCCTGCGGTGCCGCCGATTCCCGGGCCGGCCATGCCGGACGTGAACGGAGCGCGTCCGACCAATGGGCCGCACCCGCCGCAACACCCCGCCAACGTCGGGTCCGGCTTCCGGCTCGGGCCGGTGGATCTGGTGTTCGAACCGGGGCAGGCGACGTTCATCATCGGCGGCAACGGGAGCGGGAAATCGACTCTGGCCAAGCTGATCACGGGGCTGTACGCACCGCACAGCGGAGACCTCGCGCTCAACGGCGAGCGGATCGGGTACGAGAACGTCGAGTGGTTCCGGCAGAACGCCTCCGCGATCTTCTCCGACTTCCACCTCTTCGAGGACTACCTCGGGTTCGACCGGCCGGGCCTCGACGCCGACGTGCGCCGGTACCTGGACGCACTGCAGATCTCACACAAGGTCTCGGTGCAGAACGGCCGACTGTCCACCATCGACCTTTCGCAGGGGCAACGCAAGCGGCTCGCGCTGCTGACCGCGCTGCTCGAGGACCGGCCGATCTACCTCTTCGACGAGTGGGCAGCCGACCAGGAACCCAGGTTCCGCGACGTCTTCTACACTCGGATCCTGAACGATCTCAAGCGTCGCGGCAAGACCGTCATCGTGATCACCCACGACGACCGCTACTTCGACTGCGCCGACAAGATCGTCAAGCTCGATTACGGGAGCGTCGTCGAGTGTGCAAGCCGCGGCAGCGTCGCGCTGCCGGTCGGTTGACGTCAGCCACAGAGCGGGCGCTCCGCGACGCCGGGGAGGTAGCGCTGCCACTCCTCGGCGGACAGCGGAGTGCTTCCGCTGCGACACAGGTCAGCGGCGACCCGGTCGGGATCGGTCTGCCAGATCCGGATGCTCCGGTCGGGTCCAGCCGCCGTGAGGATCGCGCCCCGCAGCCCGTACCCGGCGTCGTTGATCCGGCCGGATACGCCGTCAACTCCGCGTAGCGCAACGGGTTCCGCGGATCGGTGATGTCCCAGACCCACACGCTCGCGCTGCCGCCACCACCGACGACGCGGTCGCCGCGGGGACTGAAGTTGACGCTGATGATGCTGTCGGCGGGGCCGTCGAGTGTCGCCAGACGAACCGCATGGGCCGGGTCGGCGACATCGAACAGGCGGGCGGTGTGGTCCCGGCTGCCGCCGACGACGTAATCGGCCACCGGGCTGAACGCAAGCGAGTCGACGTCGTTGTCGAACCCGGTCACCGACGGCAGCGGTTGCGGTGCCGCCGGATCGGCCATGTCCCACAGGCGGATCAGATTGCCGGCAGACACCCCGAGCAGGCGCCCGCTGCGGTCGAACGCGACCATGGTCGGCAGGGTCGGCGAAACATCCACCGTACCGACCCTTCTGGGCGATGCCGGATCGGACACGTCCCACAGTGCGACCACCGGGTCGTCCTGGCTGATCACGGCGAGCAGGTGCCCGGACGGATCGAACGCCATCGCAGCAACCAAGGTCGCGACGGCGGTGAAGGGTTCGCCGATCGGGGCGGGCCGGGACGTGTTCCACAGCACGACCTTTCCGCTGCGCAATCCGACCGCTGCCATTGTCCCGTCCGGCGTGATGGCGACGGCGCCCGACGTACGTTCGGACCCCGGCACCGGCAGTGCCGCCCGTTCGACCGGCACCGCCGGGTCCGTGAGATCCCACAGCCGCGCGTGCGAATCGGCAGCGCCGACGCCGGCCAGCAGGGTGGCGCCCGCGGCGTCGTACGGTGTCTGGAAGACCGTGCCGAGCGCGGTGTTCATGACCGGACCGGGCAACGGCCATGATCGCACTCCGCCGTCCTCGCCTGCCGTGGCGAGACCGCGGTTCGACGAGAACGCGACCCCGGTGGTCACCACGGGGGACGGGAGTACGTACGCGAGTGCGCTGTCGGAGGTCCGCCAGATCCGCGTGGTGTTGTCCGAACTGACCGCCGCAAGGAGGCTGCCTGCGGGGTCGAAGGCGACGTCGTTGACGTAGCTGGTGAATCCGCCCAACGTCGGCAGCGGCGTCGGTGTGGTGCCGTCCACGCGCCAGCGCCGGACCTCGCCGTTGCGGGTCGCGATCGCCAGCACGGGTGCCGTCGGCCGGAACCGCGCGGCGAGGCCGTGGTTGGTCGAACCATCCGGGCCGAGGTCGAGCACGGGATGGTCGAGATTTGCACTGGCCCAGACCCGCAGCGACGCCTGCTGCGCGGCGGCCGCGAACCAGGCGCCGTCCGCGCTGATCGCCACGAACGCCTCGTCCGCCGGGGCCTGTAGCGACGGCAGGCGGTGCGGTCGGGTCGGGTCGGCGAGGTCCCAGCGGGCGATCTCGGCCGTGGCGGTGCCGGCGATGAGCGTCCGGCCGTCGGGGGTGAGCGCGACACTGTGCACCGTCAGCGGTGTCGCGAGGTCGGCCAGGCGGACCGGCGTCTGCGGATCGGTGGTGTCCCACACGTCGACGAACGAGGCACCGGCCCGCACCAGGCGCGTGCCGCCGGGCCCGAACGTCGACGTCAAGGCGCGTCCGCGGTTCGCGGGCAGCCGGGCCAGAACGACCGGTGTGGACTCGCCCGCCCGGTACAGCACCGTCGCACCGTCCGCCTCCGTGACGGCGAGGCTCCCGCCGCCCATCGCGAGCAGTGTCCCGCCCGCCGGACCCATCAACCGCACGGGTGTGTGCACGGCGGAGGTGTCGAGCAACGCGGACCGTGCCTGGAGCGTCGGGGCGACGCGATAGGCGGCGAGCGCCAATTGCGCCGACAGCGCCGGGTCCGCGTCGCGGAGGAATGCGGCCTCGGTGGCGACCTGTCGCGACATCGCGTCGTCGCGGGCGGTCTCGGCGATGCCGCGTTGATCGGCGGCGGTCGATCGGGCGACGAACGCCGTCCCGGCGAGCACCACCGCGATCACCGACACCGCGGCGAGCGTCGCCACCAGACGGTGCAGGTTGCGGGTGCGTCGGCGTTCGGCGGCGCGTAGCGCGGACTGGTGCGCCGTGGTCGCGTCGAGGAACTCTCGTTCGAGGCGGTTCAGGTCGGCGTCGTGCCCGTCGGTGAGCCAGTCCTGTGCCATGGCGAGCCGGGCGGCGCCGAGCAGGGTGGATTCGTCGCGGTCGCTGTCGGCCCAGGTCTGCGCGGCCTGGGTCACCCACCGGTGCACCGCGAGTCCGGCGCGATCGGCGTCGACCCAGTCGGCGAGCCGGGCCCAACTCGTGATCAGCGCCTCGTGGGTGATCTCCACTGCGTCCTCGTCGACGGTGAGCAGTCGCTGCGCGGCGAACAGCTCCAGCACCGTCGTGACGTCGTCGGCCGGTTCGTGGGCGAACACCAACTCCGATCGGCGCACCCGCCGTCGGGTCTGGGTGTTGTCCTCGACGTTCACCAGTCGCAGCAGCGTCCGCCGGGCGAGTGTGCGTTGCACCGCCGACAGGTCCGCGTAGACCGCCTCCGCGCTCTGCTCGATCGCGCCCGCGATGCCGCCGGTGGCGAGATAGTCACGCACCGTCATCCGGCGTCGGCTGCTGCGTTTCCAGGTTTCCAGCAGCGCGTGGGAGAGCAAGGGCAGCGCACCGGTGTCGTGTGCGCCGCGGCCGCCGCGCGGCGCGAGTTCGATGAGCAGCAGGGCGACGAGGTCGTCATCGACGCTCCATCCGCACACCCGCGCGGGTTCGACGATGACCGAGCGTAGTGCGTCCGCGTCGAGGGGGCCGACGAGGAACGGTCCGTGGGCGAGTGCGGGGTACAGGAGTGGTTCGTCCGCGGCGTGGGCGTAGAAGTCCGACCGCATGCCGAGGACGTGCACGGTGTCGCTGCTGCGGCACAAGGCGGTGTCGTTTCGCAAAGCGGCGAGGAATTCGCTCCGTGCGGTGTCGCGGCACAGCGTCCAAGTCTCCTCGAACTGATCGATGACTACGCAGTCTGCGCAGCCTGCGGCGTCTGCACGATCGAGTTCGTGCAATGTCGCCGCGGGATCGGTTCCCGGCGTCATCAGCGCGGTGGTGAATCCCATTTCGCGCAGCGCCGGAATGACGCCGGCGCGCAGCAGCGACGATTTTCCCGTCCCGGATGCACCGATGACGAACAGAATTCCCGGGCGTTGCGCCCGAATTCGGGCGCACACAGTCTCGGTCGATTCGGTACGGCCGAAGAACAATCCGGCGTCGGCGGACTCGAACGACCGCAGACCGCGGTAGGGAACGATCTCGGAACTGCGCCGGCGGCCGGGTGTCGGGCGGACACGCCGAGCGGCGACGAGCCACGGCGCCTGCTCGTCGTGCCCGACCCCGCACGCGGAAAGCAGGCGGCCGAACATGTCCTCGCTCGCGGCGGTCGGGACGTGGGCGCCGGCGAACCACCCCGTCACCGTGCCGTGCAGTCCTGCCGACGCGGCGACGGCCTCACGCACCGTCAGTCCAGCGGACGTGCGCAGTTCGGTCAGCGCGGTGGCGAATTCCTCGCGAGTGCGGATCGAGTTCGGATCGGGCCCCCCAGCCGATGTCACCCGTCGAGAATACCCAGGTCCAGGCGATTTCGGCCAGGTTCGTACGGACCTTGTACGGACTGTTGCGATCGGCGTGACCGGGGCGTCGGCGCCGTTTCAGGATGCGAGGCACCAGCGAGCGAGGAGGTTCTCATGGTCAGCACCGTCCTGCGACCACGTGTCCGAGCCGGCACCGACCGGGCGTTGCGGCTGTTCCACCGCGCCGCCACCGCGGTACCGGCATACGCCGATTTCCTGGCCGAGCACGACGTCGACGTCGCCGCCGTCCGCACCCCGACGACTTTGCGGCCCTGCCCGTCGTCACCAAGGCGAACTATCTGCAGCGCTACCCACTCGACCGGCTCGTGTGGCACGGCGACCTCACCGCGGTGGGAGTGTGGTCGACCAGCAGTGGATCCACCGGGAGCCCGTCGTACTGGCCGCGTGGGCGCACCGCCGTCGAGGAAAGCGTCGAATTGCATTCGCGGATATTCCGGCGCAGTTTCGGGTCGCACCATGCGACGACATTGGTGGTGGTCGGATTCGCGATGGGAAATTGGATCGGCGGGACCTACACCTATGCCGCGCTGACCGCGCTCGCGAATCGCGGCCACCGAATTTCCGTCATCGCGCCCGGAATCGACGTCGACTCGATTCTGGAGAATATCTCCCGGCTCGGCCGCCACTACGACCGAATCGTGCTCACCGGCTATCCGCCGTTCGTCAAGGACGTCCTCGACGGTGCCGCCAGTGCTCTGCTGCGCCACGACCTGCGGGTGCTGCTGGCAGGCGAGACGATCAGCGAACGCTGGCGCGATCACGTGCTCGCCCGGATCGGGAAACCCGAGCGCCCCCAGGACACCTGCCTGATCTACGGCACCGCCGACGCCGGGATGATCGGCCACGAAACCCCGACCACCATCGCCGTGCGCCGACTCGCCGACCGGGACCCGTCCCTGCGCGGCGCCGTCCTCGGCGGCACCGGCGCGCTGCCGACCTTCGTCGAGTACGACCCGGACCTGCGCTACGTCGAGACGGAACATTCCCCGCCCCAGGACCCGGCCGAGCGCCTGCTGTTCACCGTCGACAGCGCGATCCCCCTGATCCGCTACCGCATCAACGACGTCGGATCGGTGCTCACCGCGTCCGACCTGACGACGATCCTGCGCGAGCACGGACACGACCTGCCCGTCGACACCTCGACCGAAGCGACGGCGTTCCTCGCGCTGCGCCATCGCACCGACATCGCTGCCACCTTCTACGGACTCGGCATCTATCCCGACAACGTCAAGGCCGGACTCGAGGACGGCCGCATCGCGGGCGCGGTGACCGGCAAGTTCGTGATGAGCGCGCACACCGACCGGCGCTGGGACCAGTCGCTGGCGCTGCGCGTCGAACTGCGCGACGGGGTGCGCGGCGACGAGGTGTCGGAGCGGCTGGTGTGTGCCGCCGTCGTCGACGGTCTCGAGCGGACGAACTCCGAGTACCGCCGCCTGCACCAGAGCATCGGCCACCGCGCCGAGCCGCGGGTGAGCCTGCACCGATTCGGGTCCGACGGCTTCCGGCCCGGGATCAAGCACGCGTGGACCGAGGCGCCGGCGTGATCGATATCCTGCACCCGACGCGGGACCGGCGCCGCATTGCGCAGGTCTGCGCCGACGGCTACCGGTGCGTCGACGCCTGGCCGGACGTGCTCGTCGAACTCGGCGCGATCGAGCGGCCCGACACCGACCAGGCCGAGCGTGCCCGCCACATCGCGCGGTGCTGGCCCGAGCGGGCCGTGGCGGCCGCGAGCCGGTACGTCGTGTATCCGTGGCGACGCACGATGGTTCGGCTGCCAGAGCGCGACCTGTTCCACCGGATGCGCACCGCCCGCAACCGATGGCTGCTCGACGAGGGTGAGCAGCGCGCGTGGGCACAGGCGCGCATCGGGATCGCGGGGCTCAGCGTCGGTTCGTCGGTGCTGACGGTGTGTGCGCTCACCGGCGCGCGGCGGCTGCGGGTCACCGACCCGGACACGCTGGGGCTCACCAACCTCAACCGGCTCGCCGGATCCGTATGCGATCTGGGCACGGCCAAGCTGGACCTGGCGATGCGCCGGGTTCTGGAACTCGATCCGTACGCGTCCGTCGAGGGGTTCGCGAACGGCTACACGCCGTCCGAGGCGGACCGCTTTCTCGACGGGCTCACCGTCCTGGTCGAGGAGATGGACGACCTCGCGATGAAGCTGCACATCCGGATTCGGGCGAAGGCCGCGCGGATTCCCGTCGTGATGGTGACCGACAACGGCGACGACGTGATCCTCGACGTCGAACGCTTCGACCTCGACCCCGACTACCCGGTGCTGCACGGCCGCGTCGGCGCCGACGACCTCAGCGGAGTGGACCTCGGTGACCTCAGCGACCCCGCATGCCGGGTCCGCCTGGCCGGGGATCGTCGGCGAGGTGTCGCCGCGGATGCACCGTTCGCTCGGTGAGGTCGGGCGCACGCTCCCGACCTGGCCCCAACTCGGCACCGCCGCCACCCTTGCGGGCGCGGTCGGCGCCTATGCGGCCCGCCTCATCGCCTGCGGGGACGAGTTGCCCTCGGGTAGGCACGCGGTGCCTGTGAACGGGGCGGTTTACAGCTGGATAGTGCCACCCAATTCGTGATGCCCACCGAACGCCATCCGCATCGCGGAGAGCACCTTGTCGGCGTACAGCGCCTCGCCGCGCGACGAGAACCGTTGGTACAGCGCGGTTGCGAGCACCGGGACGGGGACGCCGACGTCCAGCGCGGCGTCGACGGTCCAGCGGCCCTCGCCCGAATCCGATACCCGACCGCCCATCCCCTCGAGCGTGGGGTCGGCGCACAGCGCGGCGGCGGTGAGATCGAGCAACCACGACGCGACCACCGACCCGCGTCGCCACACTTCGGTGACCTCGGGGATATCGATGTCGTACTGGTACAACTCGGGTTGCTCGAGCGGGGTCTCCTCGGCGGATGCCTCGCCGGACTCGGTGGCGCCGAGGTTCGCCTTGTGCAGGATGTTGAGGCCCTCGGCGTAGGCGGCCATCGCGCCGTACTCGATGCCGTTGTGCACCATCTTGACGAAGTGCCCCGCACCGGTGGGGCCGCAGTGCAGGTACCCCTGTTCCGCCGCCGACGGATCGCCGGAGCGCCCGGGCGTGCGGGGTGCCGTGTCGACACCCGGCGCAATCGAGCGGAGCAACGGTTCGACGTGGGCGAAGGAATCGGACCCACCGCCGACCATCAGGCAGTAGCCCCGTTCGAGACCCCAGACGCCGCCCGAAGTGCCGACGTCGAGGTAGTGGATGCCTTTGGTGTGTAACGTCTTCGCGCGCTTGAGGTCCTCGTGGTAGCGGCTGTTGCCGCCGTCGATGACGAGGTCGCCGTCGTCGAGGAGTTCGGCGAGTTGGTAGATCACCCTCGTCGTGATGCCGGCGGGGATCATCACCCACACGGTGCGCGGCGTGTCGAGGGCGGCGACGAAATCGGCCATCGTGTTCGTGCCGACGGCACCCTCGGCCGCGAGCGCCTCGACGGCGGACGGATCGGTGTCGAACACCACCGCGGTGTGGCCGTCGTTCATGATGCGGCGAACGATGTTGGCGCCCATCCGACCGAGTCCGACCATTCCGAGTTGCATTCGACCGTCCTCTTCGGTAGCCGGCGCCGGGCGCCGAGGTGGCGTGGTGACCACTCGACATCGTCGCACTTCGACCACTTCTGGGAGGGGGTTCGACGCGCCGACGGCGCCCGACACGCCGGTACGGATATTTTTCGGCAATCGGCTGTAACGCTGCGTGGTGCCCCGGCGACATGCCCATCGACCCCGTGTTGCTGCCAGACCCCCGACCCGGCAGCAGCCCGGGGTCGTCTTCGTCAACGCCGCGCTACCAGCAGCGTCTGCATCGATCGTCCGAGCGGACCGGTCTCGTCGTAGAGCGCCGAGTCCGCGAGGCCGATACCGTGCGGCTGGGGCAGCGTCACGGCATCCAGACACACCCATTCGCCGACGGGTTGCCGGTGCAGCACGACCGTGAGGTCGGTGTTGATGAACAGGTAGCGCTCCCAGTCCAGCGTCACGCTGACGCCGTTGCCGGAATCCGCCGCCGCCATGGTGCGCTCGAGCGGACTCGGCGTCGTCCCGGCGACGATCGGATGGCGCAACCGGATCCAGCACGTCGCCGGCCCGTTCTCGACGAACGACCCTCGCACGAAGCGGTACTCGATCGCCTTGTGGAAGCCGATCTCGTGCACCGACGGGAACGGCGTCTCGTCCGCCTGTCCCGACTCCGGACCCGGCACCGTTCCGCTCGGCACGATCGCAGGGTCGAGGTCCAGGGGTGGGTCGGAGAGCTTGAACCGCCACGCGGTCGCGCGCAGCACCGGCCCGCGGTCGGCGGTGATCTGCGCCTCCAGCATCTCCACCGAGCGACCCGGCCGCGCGACCCGCGCCGTCACCGTCAATGTCGCGAGCGGCACCGGGCCGAGGATCTCGACCGCGACCCGGCCGATCCGGAAGCCCTCCCGCGGTTCGCAGCGTTCGAGGGCGTAGGCCAGCAGCGCCGACGGCGGACCCGCGTGCTGCGCGTCGGGCGACCACGGGCCCCGGGTCAGTTCGGTGGACTCGAAGCGGGTGGGGTCGCCGGGGTCCGGGACGTAGAAGGACTCCATGGCGGCAGCGTAGCGCCGTCCTCGGTGAGCCCGATCCGGGCGTGCAGTCGGACCAGCGGTCGGGGCGCCCACCAGTTCGCGCGGCCCATCAGGTGCATCAGCGCCGGTGCCAGGCAGCAGCGGATCAGGGTGGCGTCGGTGAGCACGGTGATGGCCAACCCGAGGCCGAACATCTTGATGAACGACACCTGCGACGTTGTCATCGCGATGAACACGATCGCCATCAGCGCCGCGGCGGCGGTGAAGATCCATCCGGTGCGCGCGACGCCCATCGCGACGGCGTGGGTGTTCGCGGCGTTGGTCTTGGGGCCTTTCAGCCACTCCTCGCGCACCCGCGACAACAGGAACACCTCGTAGTCCATCGACATGCCGAACGCCAGACAGAACATGAGGATCGGCATGGTCGGGACGAGGTAGTCGGTGGCGGTGAAGCCGAGAGGTCCGGAGAAGTGGCCCTCCTGGAAGATCCATACCATCGCGCCGAAGGCCGCCGACAGCGACAGGATGTTCAGCAGGATCGCCTTGACCGGCAGGACCACGCTGCCCGTGAACAGGAACAGCACGACGAACGTCGAGATCGCGATCAACGTCAGTGCCACCGGCAGCCGGGAACTGAGCGAGTTCAGCGCGTCCGTGTTCGCCGCGGCCGCACCGCCGAACAGTGTCGGAGCGGGCGCGGCAACGGCCTGCAGTGTTTCGAGCTGGTCTGTTCCTTCCTGTGAGAAGGGGTCCACGCCGCTGGCGATGGTGAGGTAGGCGCCATCGTCGTTGACCATTCCCGGCACGCCGGGCGCGACCTGCCGGCCGCCGGCGTAGGTGCCGACCGACGACAGGACGCTCGTGACGTCCGGGGCCCGCGACAGCTGCGCCGCGTAGTCGCCGAGTGCCGCCGATCCCGCGCTGTAACCGGGCAGCACCACCTCGACGGGGGTGCTGACGTCGACCGGGAAGTCCGCGCGCAGCGCGTCACCCACCACCCGGCTCGGGGCGGCGGTGGTGATCACGCGGTCGTCGGGGTACGCGAACGCCGCCGAGAGGAACGGAGCACCGAGGGTGAGCAGCAGCGCCGTCACCGCGACCGCGACCAGGACCGCGTGCCGCGTCACCCAGCCGACCATCCGGTACCACCAGCTGCGCTCCGGCGGCACCGGCTGCGGAGCGGGACGACGGAACAGACGACGCAGCGGTGCCCGCAGGTCCCAGGCGTTGACTCGCTCGCCGAGCAGGATCATGCAGGCGGGCAGGGCGAGGATCGCCGCCAGCGCCGCCGCCGCGATCGTCGCCAGCCCGGAATAGGCGAACGACTCCAGGAAATAGACGGGGAACACCAGCAACGCGGCCAGCGACAACGCGACCACCAGCGCCGAGAACAACACCGTCCGGCCCGCAGTCTGCACGGTCCGGATCACCGCGGCCTCGGTGTCCAGGCCGTTGCCAAGTTCCTCGCGGAACCGGCTCACCATGAACAGGCTGTAGTCGATCGCCAAGGCCAGACCGAGCGCGGTGGTGAGGTTCAGCGCGTAGATCGACACGTCGGTGACCAGCGTGAGGGCGCGCAGGATCGCCAACGACGCCAGGATCGCGAACACCCCCACCGCGAGCGGCAGCATGGCCGCGACGACGCTGCCGAACACCAGCACCAGCACGACGGCCGAGATCGGGATCGCGACGAGTTCGGCCTTGGCGAGGTCGGCGGTGATCTGACCGTTGATGTCGTGGTAGGCCATGGTCGGGCCGCCGGCGTGCAGCTCGACGCTTGTCACCGCCGACTCGAGCCGGGCGGTGAGATCGGCGGCGTGGTTGGGCGAGGTGGTGTCGTCGCCCTCGATGTGTGCGGTGACCAGCGCCTTGGTCCCGTCGGTGCTGCGCAACCCGGACGAGAACGGGGCCGGCACCGTCCAGTACGACAGCACGGAATCGACGCCCGAGGTGCCGCGCATCAACGTGACGATCTGCTCGCCAGAGGCCCGCGCCTGCGGTGCGTCGACGCCGTCGGGGGTCGTGACGAGCAGGACGTAGTTCGGCTCGGCGCCGGGGAAGTGCTCGTTGAGGAACTCCGTCACCTGTGCCGATTCGGCGTCGGGCGGGGTGAACCCGCCGCTCTTCATGTGCCCGACGACCGACGCACCGCCGATCCCGCACAACACCGCGAGCGCGAGTGCGGCGAGAAGTATCGTCCGCGGTCGCGTGACGGCCAGCGACGCGATCCGGATGAGCATCGTCTTACTCGGGGGGCGGGAAGCCGCCGGTCGCTACCGGGCCCCACTGCTGCGGCGTGATCCGCAGCAGGCATTTGCCCTGGGTGCGCATGGCGTCCCGGTACTCGCTCCAGTTGGGGTGCTCGCCGGAGATGCCGCGGAAGTAGTCGACGAGCGGTTCGAGGGCGTCGGGCAGGTCGAGCACCTCCGCGGTGCCGTCGACCTGTACATACGGGCCGTTCCACTCGTCGGAGGAGATGCAGATCGAGACCTGCGGATCGCGGCGGGCGTTGACGACCTTCGCGCGCTGCGGATACGTCGCGATCACGATCCGCCCGTCGTCGTCGACCCCGCACGTCACCGGCGACACCTGCAACGCGCCCGAGGCCCGTCGCGTGACCAGCGTGCCGTGGTGGCGCGGACGGACGAACTCGAGCAGGTCGTCGCGGCCGACCCGGTCGGCGGTGGCGTACTTGGGCATGAGTTCAGGCTAGAACGCGTGCGGGGGTGCGTGGGTGCCCTCCTGCCCGAATGCCACCGCCGAGCGTGTCACAGACCGCCGGTACCCTCGGCGCGTGGCTCTGTACCGGAAGTATCGACCGGCGATGTTCGCTGAGGTGGTGGGTCAGGAGCACGTCACCGAACCGCTGTCGACCGCCCTGGACGCGGGCCGCATCAACCACGCCTTCCTCTTCTCGGGGCCGCGCGGCTGCGGCAAGACGTCGTCGGCGCGGATCCTGGCACGGTCGCTGAACTGTGTCGAAGGGCCGACCTCGCGCCCGTGTGGTGTGTGCGTGTCCTGTGTCGCGCTGGGACCGGGTGGGCCGGGCAACCTGGACGTGATCGAACTCGACGCGGCCAGCCACGGCCGCGTCGACGACACCCGGGAGTTGCGCGACCGCGCATCGTACGTGCCGGCCGAGTCGCGCTACCGGGTGTTCATCATCGACGAGGCGCACATGGTGAGCAGAGAGGGTTTCAACGCGCTGCTCAAGATCGTCGAGGAACCACCCGAGCACCTCATCTTCGTGTTCGCCACCACCGAGCCCGACAAGGTGCTGCCCACCATCCGCTCACGCACCCATCACTACCCGTTCCGGCTGCTCCCGCCGAGCACCATGCGGGGGCTGCTGGAGGGGATCTGCGCCCAGGAGAACGCGCAGGTCGAGCCCGCGGTGTATCCGTTGGTCATCCGGGCCGGCGGCGGCTCGCCCCGCGACTCGCTCAGCGTGCTGGACCAGTTGATCGCCGGCGCCGGACCCGAGGGCGTCACCTATCCGCGCGCCCTTGCCCTGCTCGGCGTCACCGATGTCGCGCTGATCGACGAGGCCGTCGACGCGCTCGCCGCCGACGACGGCGCCGCCCTGTTCACCACCATCGACAAGGTCATGGAGGCCGGCCACGACCCCCGCCGGTTCGCCGTCGACCTGCTCGACCGCCTGCGCGACCTGATCCTGCTGCGCGCCGTCCCGGATGCCGGCGCCAAAGGTCTGGTCGAGGCGCCCGGCGACCTGCTCGACCGGATGCAGGCCGAGGCGGACCGGATCGGCCCGGCCACGCTGGCCCGCTACGCCGAACTCGTCCACGAGGGCCTCGGCGAGATGCGCGGAGCCACCGCGCCGCGGCTGCTGCTCGAGGTGACGTGCGCGCGGATGTTGCTGCCGTCCGCGGCCGACGCGGAGTCGGCCGCGCTGCAGCGCATCGAGCGGCTCGAACGCCGACTCGACGTGACCCGACCTGTCGACGAGCGCGCGGCGGACCCGGCGCCGGTGTCGCGCCGTGAGCCGGAACCGCCGGTGCGCGAGCCCCGGTCGGCGGCACGGCCTAGGGCCGAGGAACCCGCCGGGGCACCCGAATCGCCGGTGCGCCAGCCCCGGCGGGCCGCACCGCCCAGGGCCGAGGAACCCGCCGCACCCGAACCGCCGGTGCGCGAACCCCGCGCCGATGCGCCGCAGCCCCGCGTCGAGGCATCCGTTCCGGAACCGCCTCGTGCCGAGGCCCCCGAGCCCGCCCGCGCGTCGCGCGAGCCCGAATCCCAACCACCGGCGGAGACGCCACCGCCCCCGCCGGAACTTGAAACGCAGCCCGAACCCGGGATCCCCGGCCAGCCCGACGCCGCCGCGGTGCGCGCCGTGTGGTCGGAGGTGCTGGCCAAGGTGCGCGAGCGCAGTCGCACCGTCGAGGTGATGCTCTCCGGCGCTTCAGTGTCGCAGATCGCGGGCAATGCCATTGTGCTGCACCACGATTCGGGTCCGCTGGCCAAACGGCTCATCGAACCCCGCAACGCCGACGTGCTGCGGGAGGTACTGCGCGACGTGTTCGGCGTGAACTGGGAGGTGCGCTGCGAGACCGGTTCCGGGCCGGCGGCTCCGGCCGCGTCGCCGCGGCGGTCGGCCCCCCCGAGGCAGCCTAAACCGGAGGGCCCCAAGTTCTCCCGGCCGAGCCGGGCGCGCTCGGCCCCACCGGCACAACCCCCCGAGCCTCCGCGCCGGCCGGCGCCGTCGCGGAACGACGTCCCGCCACCCGACGATTTCCCGCCCCCGGACGAGCCGGCTCCGCCGTACGACGAACCGCCGTACGATGCCGAGCCTTCCGGCAGCGTGGCTTCCGAGAACGCCGTGCCGCCGCCCCACGACGACGGCCCGCCCCCGCCGCCCACCGCGGACGAGGAGGAGGAAATGCTCGCCGAGGCGGCCCAACCCGTTCCGCCGGAGGAACGCCGCGACCCGGACGAGGTCGCCCTCGAGCTGCTGCAGAACGAGTTGGGAGCCAAGCCCATCGACTGACCCGCCGAACTTGTCGGTGCCCCGTGCGATCCTGACCGGCTGTCTTTCGAAACGGAGGGGATCATGAAGAACGGGATGGACATTCAGGTCGGCACGATGCTGACGGTGGCGATGCTGAGCCCGGTCGTCGGTGGGGTGGTGCGCACGTGGACCGACGACGGATCTGCTCTGTGGCAGGTCGACGACCCCGATGGATTGCGGGCCTGCCTCGGCGCGGGTGCGATCGCCCGCACGCCGGTGCCCGCCGACCGGTTCCGCGAGGTCGCCATGCTCGGTGCCGACACCGGCACGCTGCTGGTGCAGGCGCCGGCGTCCCGACGTCGACGGCCGGCACCCCGTCCGGCAGTTCGCGCTCGAACCCGCGACCGAGGTGTTCGGGGATCCGTGGCGTGACCTCGAGGAGTTCCTCGGCGCGGTCGCGGCCGACGTCCCGCGGCGGGGCGAGTTCGCGGTGGTGGAACTCGGCGGGTGGGACGCCCCACGCGCGCCCTACGTGTTCATAACGGTGCTCGACGGTCCCGGCGCGCAGCGGGCGATCGTGGAGGCGGCGCCGGTCCCGCGCGACACCGGCGTCTGGCCCGACGACGTGCCCGCGGACGAGGACGGGATCACCATCGAGGCGCCCGCGCTGCCCGAGACCCTCGCGGCGGCCGGCGTGCTGGCGGCCGCCGCGGTGCGCACCTGGGACATCGCGCCGTGGGACGTGGCGATCACATACGGCGGGCTGGACTAGCTAGGAGTACCAGGGTCGGGGGATCCAGGTGTGTCCGTCCGGATGAGTGTCGAGGTACCAGGACCAGGTGGCGGCGTGCGGCCACAGCGCCAGCGCCGCGGCGCGCTCGGGGCCCTGTCGCTTCCAGGACTGGGGTTGATCTCCACCGAGATCCTGCTTGGTGTCGCGAAAGCACACCTCAATGGCCCAGCGGGTTCCGTAGCGCTGCGCGACGGCGTCGGGGGGCGGTGAGGTCGGTGGTGAAGAAGTAGTCGTCGGGCTGCACGCCGTCGGGGTCACGCACGATGACGAGGCGGACCAGGTCTTGCTTGTTCACCTTGTACCACAGAATATCTCGGGTGTGCACCAGCCGTTGCACGGTCTTGCCGCGCACGTTGACCTGCACGGTGTTCCAGGCGCGCTGGGCCACGGTGTCGGACAGCTGGGCCGGGGTGGGCAGCCGGTCGCCTTTCATCCGCGGTCGGCCGCGTCTTCCGGTGCGTGGCGGGGGCGGCTCGAACAGGGCGGCGTCGCGGCGCATCCGGGAGGTGAGCTGGGTGCGGGGCAGGCCGGCTCCGGCGAGGGTGGCGTAGGCACCGTCGGCGCACAGGTGGAAGGACCGCTCGGGGAGCCTGCCGGCGATCTCGGTGATCATCGCGGCGGCGTGCGCGATGGTGGTGCTCGCGTCGTGCTTGCGGTGGACTCGGACGTTGACCGGGACCGCGATCGGGCACCCGCTCCAGGGGGGCGGACCTGCAATGTGATCACGACCAGGTCCAGGCCGCGGGCATAGACCACCCGGGCAAGGGTGGAGCGCACCGCGTCGCGGAAGGTCCCGGCGCCTTCGACTTTGCGGCCTTCGTGATGGAACAGCGTGTCGTCACAGGCCAGTTCGACCACCCCGGTGGGAGCGAAGTGGGCGATCAGGTGGACGGCGAGGGCCTGCCAGAGCCGGCTCATCGACCAGGCACCGTCGCGGATGAACCGGTGGTAGGCGTCGTGGGCGCGGCGCCCGCCCGGGTCGGCCACGGCGATCATCGCGGTGATGGTGCGCCGCCCCGGCGCGCAGACCCAGCCGGTGAGCAGGTCGGTGAAGATCGCGAAGCTCGGCGCGGTGAACACGCCACGGGCCAGTCCGAGCGCCGCGAGGAACCCGGTCACCGGGCCCGGCGCCGGTCGGCGCGGGCGGCCGCGGCCCGTTCGGTCAACGCGGCCAGTCCGCTGCTGGCCTGGGACTCCAACTCGGCCTTGGCGACTCGGTAGCGCTCCAACGCCGCGGTGACCGCGGCGAGGTCGGCCTCGGCCAGCATCACCACCCGGGTTCGACCGTGATCGGAGTAGCTCAACGCCGGCGCCTCATGAGGTTGGTCCCCGTCTGCGCAGTGGCAGCTCGGCTTGCCGCAGCGGCGACGCAACGTCACCAGCGAGCCGCGCAGCATCCGCGGCACCGGGGTCCCCTTCGACGTCATCCGTGTCATCATCCCACGCCCACCTCTGTTTGCGAGTACGCAAACAGACTCGCGCATATTGGGTCACCATCGAGGGATTCGTAACGGCGTGTCTGCCACGGCTTGCATTCGGGGAGCATGAATCGCTCATCTCGGAGCTGTCACGAGCTCAAAGTGCGAAGGTCCACTTGAACATGATTGTCAAATCCAAGAATCATGACCCTGCGCCGGTGATCGCCAGCAAGCGACGGCGCCGGGACCGGAGGTGCCAGCTCCGGGAAGGGCGCAGGATGGATGGTCGCCTTGGCGAGCGCCACCCGCCACCCGCCGCGCGCCACCACGGCGGGTCCTGGTGCGCGTGGGCGCGGGCCCTCCGAGCACCCTTCGCGCGGGTGCTCGACGCGTGGCCGGGTCGTGCTACTCCCTCGTGTTCAAATCGCCTCGAGACGATGCTTGCCGGCAAGCAATGGTATGCTTGCCGGCAAGCATAGGAGCAGGTATGTCAACTGTGAACGACTCGAACCGATCGATGGCAGAGAAGGGCGGTAAGGCGAGGGCGGAGAGACTGGACCCGGCTACGCGAAGCGAGATTGCAAAAGCTGCCAGTAGGGCTCGATGGGCGAAGGCTGGCAAGGAGCCTGCCCGCGCTGACCCTGAGGCCGCGGCGATGCCCTACTCGATGTTTCGAGGCAACTTGCAGATCGGCAACATCGAAATCGAAGGCCATGTCCTAAGCGATGGGAGGCGCGTGCTTACTCAGCGCGAGGTTGTGCGGGTACTGACCCGAGGCCGCGACAGCGGCAATCTGAGTCGCTACATCGCCCGCTTACCCGGCGCCGATCCAGCGGCAGTCTCTAGCAAGACAATCCAGTTCAGGTTGCCTGGTAACCGCACCATTGCGACGGGATATGAAGCTACCCTGCTAATCGAAATCTGCGACATGTACCTCGCCGCACGCGAGTCAGATAGTCTGTCGTCTCGCCAGTCAGGGCTGGCTGACATGGCGGAAACCATCGTTCGCGCAACGGCAAAGCTCGGGATCATCGCACTGATTGATGAAGCAACCGGCTATCAAGCGGTGCGGAGTAAGCAGGCACTCCAGCTGAAACTGCAAGCCTTTATCGCCGAGGACATGGCGGAGTGGGCCCAGATGTTTCCACCCGAATTCTGGATGGAGCTTGCGCGGTTGGAGGGAGTCGAATATTCGCCACGAAACCGGCCTATCCGGTGGGGCAAATACATCATGATGTTCGTATACGATGCAGTCGATCCTGACGTAGGTAAAGAGCTGCGCAAGATCAACCCCGACCCGCACTTCCGCAGGAACCACCATCAGTGGCTCAAACAGCACGGTCGCGAGAAGGTGAACAACCAAGTGCAGCGGGTCATTGCGATCATGAAGCTCTGCGACGATATGACAGATTTTAGGAAGAAGTTCGCCAAAGTCTTCCAGAAGGGTCCGCTCCAGCTGGAGTTGTGGGACGAACTCGGATGACTATGCTGGATGGCAGGCATACCGCAGCCAGGATGCGCGCGACTCAGGAGTCCGTGTGATCGATTGGAGTTCGGCACCATCGCCCGATCCCGAGACGGAGGCTGATTACGCCGCCCTTCGAACGCCGGGCCGAACGACGGTCGGCAAGTCCTTTGCGCTGCGCTTCGGTTCACGTTCTGACATCGGAGCTCCAGCCAGGACTGTGTGGCAGGTTATTGGCGAGGTAACGGAGACAGCAGCAACAACGGAGGCAACGGAAGTCGTGACGCTGCATAAGAGTTCGGGAGGGCGCGTCCAAGTGAAGGCGCGTGTGGTCCGCGATCGTGGGCGAATCACTGAGATGCGCTTGAACGCGTGACGGGACGTGCGGGCCAGGATGCGAAGCTTGAGCTTCTGCTGGCACTCGACGAAGAAGCTTCCGCCCGCCTGATCGAACTGAGTCTCGCCCTTAAGGGGATTGATCCCTCCGGTGACGAGACGCTCAAATTCGATGAGAATCTGCTTGCTGCCGTCATGGCAGATCCGCAGACGGCTTCGACCGCCTATCGCCGAGATCCAGAGCGGTTCAAGCTACTTATCAGGAGTGATATCACCGCGAAGGACGTCGCCGCGGTCGCGGCAAGGTGCGAAGTGGTACGCCGATTCGAACAGCTACTTGATGATCCGATTGAATTCGAGAAGACACGGGCAGGTGGCAAACATGAGGCCGTATGGCAGCGGTTCTTCGAGGCGAATCCCTGGCTCCTTGGTGTCGGCCTTTCGGGACATCTGTTCACCGCGTGGGATCCGAAGAAGCTGGAGAAGAGTGTCGGAGGGTCCACGGTTGCCGAGGTTGGCAAACGGGTCGACGCGTTGCTGACAACCAGCGGGCTTGTGAGGTCACTTGTGCTTGCCGAGATCAAGCGTCACGATGATCCGCTGCTTGATCGGGAATATAGATCGGGCTGCTGGCCTGCTTCTTCCGAGGTGACTGCGGGTGTCGCTCAGACTCATACGACGGTGGAACGGGCCCGAGATGACCTAGGAGCTTGGTTGGCTGCGCGCGATGACGAAGGATACAGGACTGGCGAGGAAATCTACGCGGGTGCACCCAGATCCTTCCTCGTCATCGGCACGCTCGCGTCTCTGACGCGCAACGACAATGTCAATCCTGACATGGTGCGCTCGTTCGAACTCTACCGCCGGAACATGCGCAACCCTGAGATCCTCACTTATGACGAGGTACTGGCGAGAGCGCGCTGGGGCATGGAGCTTCTTGAGCGAGCCGAACCAGGCGACAACTAGCCTGGATTGCGGATTGGTTGTCGTGCAATCGGTGTCATAGCCAGGACACGCGCTGCTGTTCGTTTCGCCGCCGTACACGCTTGGTGCTGTGGGTGGTTCACGTGACCCACGCGAACAGGACGAAGTGTAACTGTGAAGACTTCGCCCCAATCTGACGAGCAGCTCACAAATGGCAATCACCCACCGTAACTTCTCGTTCGGATGTTCCTCGATCGCCCAGACTCGGAGTCGCCGCTTCAGCAGCGAGTTCCTCGCGCACCCAGTGCTGCCCGGCGGGGAGACGGTCGAGGACGCAGTGGTGCCAGTCGAGGAGGCATACCGGACAAGGGCAGGCCCCGGAGCTGTTGCCGCCGGCGTGGCGGCCTTACCGCTGCCGAAGATGGCATCCAGCGCATGCAGGCAGTCCCGATCGATGGTGGACACGATTTCGAACCGATCCCGAAGACCTGATCGTTGATCATGTTCAACCACGTGATGCGGCGCTTCGTCATCGACCAGGTGCGGGTTCGCGGCCGCGTAGTTCTCCGCCCGCAAGTAGGTGTGGTCGGTCGCGCAGGACGTTCGCGGCCAGGCCCAGCCCGAAACCAACCGCGATATTTGGTTGTGATTCAAACTCCCACGAAAGCGATTCGGCGCCAGAATACCTCGGATCGCGCTCGACATAACGGCCGAACACGGCGCCACGGTCGGGAACGCGGCCGGACGAGTCGGTTCGCCTCGTTGCAGGCTCGTTCGATCGCGGTGAGGAGTTCGGTTCCTGAGAGTGGTCGACGAGCGACATCCCCGCGTGTGTACTCGCGACACCAGACCAGAACCAGATCCCTGCCGACGCGGCGACCGAGGCGCTCGAACTCCGGTGTCGCCAGCTCACGGTCACACCACGTTCGAGGAACAACACTTCGACGAGGTCTGCCAGGGGACAGTCCGAGGCACCCTCGGCGACCGGATAGCGTGGTCATCCGGTGTGTTCGAGATCCTCGGGTAGTCGGAGTTGCCGGCCCGGCGGGGCAGTGACGTATGGGAGGAGGTCCGAGATGTGCGCAACGGGGCGGGCGTCGGCGCTTCTCCACGTTCCGGCCAACGGCAATAGCGCCAAAGCCTTTACGATGTGCCCGTTCGGCGCGACCTGGGGCCGGGTCTCGGCGAGGAGGACATCTTCACCACTGCACAGCGTCACCACTCCGGGGGAGTGCGTGTTCACGATGACCTGACGGAACGGGTTCGCTTCAGCGGGTTCCTGCTGAGGATCCACGGCGAGTTCGCGGACCAGTTGGATCATCGCCTCGAGGTTCGCCGGGTGGATCCCGTTCTCGGGCTCCTCCATGCAGATGAGACCGCCCACCGTCGGGTCCTCGAGCAACACACAGAGCGCTAGGAAACGGAGCGTCCCTTCCGAGAGTGCCCGCGCGGGAAGGCGGAGGCCGGACCGCTCATGCAGGAACAGCGTCAACGACTCCCGTACGGGATCGGGTTCCACCTCGAGGGTGTCCACGCCGAGATCGGCGAGGTCGGCGAGGCGCCCCGCGATCCGCGCGTACGTAGCCGCCTCGGTGGCAGGGCCTGACCCCTCGCCCGCGTGCTGTGTCACTCGGTACAAAGTCCCAGCCAGGTGTGAGCCGTCGGCACCGAGCACTCGGGCATCGGAGAACGAGTTCGGCGTCCTCAGCGCCGATGGTTCGAGCGCCAGACGCCGCCAACTCTGCATCTCCTGGCGCGCGGCGAGGATGGTCGGTTGATCAACGGTCACCACCGTGCTGACGATCGTCCGGCCAGCGCCCAGCGCCGGCCGGGGTTGTGGACGCCCTCGGCTCCCACCATCACCGTGCACGTTGATGATGACACTGTCGGTGCTGGTATCGGTGGAGATGAACGGGCCGCCGCGGCGTTCGCCGAGCACGACTCTGTCGCGGAAACGAGCCTTGCTGTGCTTGAACCTCAGATGCTTTGGTGCCTCACCTCTGGTGATGTGAACCAAGCGCTCGGACAACAGAGTGAGCCGGCCCACACTGGCCTCATCACTCGCCTTGGTGTATCCCAGGGAGACTTCGTAGCGCAGAAAAGTCGTCGTGGCTTGCGCGGATGCTCCGAAGTCGTCGGTGACTTCCGACGGGACGATCATCTCGGCGCAGAGAGTCATCCTGTGCTCGTCCCCGTGGTACCCGTCCCAGAAGAGGTCTCGCGGGTCTCCGATTCGGCCATCCGCGATGTCGCGCACCTTCCGCGACGCCTCGGGCAGGGTCTCCGTCGCGAGCAGGGAGAGGAACTCGATCGCGTCGAAAACGTTCGACTTTCCGACGCCATTGGGGCCTGCGATGCAGGTGAAGGGGCCGAAGTCGACCGTGAGGTCGATCAGGTTCTTGAAACCCTTGACTTCGAGCCTGGTCAACATGCCGTCACACTACCGACTTACCCGTCGACCAGTGCCAACGCTTCCCGCGTGTGCCAGCCCGCGTCGAGCAGCAGTTGCGTCAGCCCCAGATCGCGGCAGCGCGCGGCGGCGGGCGCCAACTCCTGCGCGGCGGCGCCGGAATCCCCCGCCGCGGCAAGGCAACTCGCGTGCAGGATGAACGCCTCGAGTTCGGCCTTGGGTCGACGGTTCGCGCGGATTCGGTCGAGCAGCGCGGCCGACCGCGCCACCGCCGTCGAACGGTCGGCGGCCGCATCGCGCTCGAGCAGGGCGCGGATCGCGGTCTGCTCCTCCAGTTCGTAGGTCAGACCCACGATCGCGTTGGCATCGGTGGCCGCGGCGCCGGACGCGGGAACCTCGCCGTCGAGCCAGCCGAGCCGAACGCGTTCGTTCCACATCCGCGCGGCCAGCCGCGGGGTTCCCCACTCGGTGGCGGCGTGGGTGCCCTCGGCCAGGCGCGCTCGCGCTGCCTCCTCGTCGCCGAGCAGCGCCTTCAACCGGGCGCCGGTGCCGAGGGTCGCGAGCATGAAGTCGGTGATGCCGCCCTCGGTCCCGAGTTCGTGGCTGCGGTCGAGCAGGCTCTCGGCCTCGCGCAGATCGCCCAGGGCGTAACGCAGTTCGCCGAGCATCGCGCTGGCCAGGCGGGCCGCGTGCGAGTGGCTCGCGCCGCCGTCGTAGGCGAGTTGTACGCCCGCACGAAACTCGTGCTCCGCCTCGCCGACCTGCAACTGTTCCCACGCCGCCATCCCGGAGTAGCAATGCCCGAACACCTGGATGAACGGTCCGTAGTTGCGGCGGTGGTACGGCCGCGCCCAGATCTGGCGGCGCCGTGCGGCATCGAAGCGGAACCGGTACACGCTCGACAGCGTGTCCACATTCGCGGCGACCGATACCACGCGCGGCGGCAACTCGTCGGCGTGGTCGAGGGCGTCGTCGACGAGTTCGGCGATCGACCCGATGTCGTCGACGGTCACCGCGCGCACGGCCTCGATGACCTTGGCCTCGGCCTGCCACCGGGCGGTGCGGGGATCGGCGGTCGGATCGAGCGCCTCCACCCCGGCCAGGAGTTTGCGCATCTCCTCTCGCCGCGGCCGCACCAGCATTGCCTTCGCCCACGCCCGGTCCAGTTGCAGGCGGGGCCGCGCAGCGACCTGGCCCGCGGGTAGTTTGTCGAGCAGGCGCAGAAGTGTGCCCAGCCGCGACCGCTCGATTAGGTCGGGGCTGTGCTCCTCGACGAGTTCCATCGCGCGGTCCGAATCACCCGCGGCGAGTGCGTGATCCACGGCCTCGCTGAGCATGCCGTGCTCGACGAACCACGTCGACGCAGTCTTCTGCAACTTCCGCAGTCGCTCGGGCTGATCGCGGGCGAGACGACGACGCAGAAAGTTGGCGAACATGTGGTGATAGCGGAACCATTCGCCGGCGTCGTCGATCCGGTGCAGGAACAGATCCTGCGCCTCGATGTCCTCGAGCATCTCCGCACCGTCGGGTACGCCCGACAGCGCCTCGGCCAGTTCGCCGCAGATCCGTTCCGGCACACAGGTATCGAGCACGAAATCCAGGGTCTGCGAATCCAGGGTGGAGAGCACGTTCTCGGTGAGGTAGTCGCTGACGCCACGGTGCCGACCGGACATGCGCCGGATGATCGTCGTCGGGTCGGCACGTCCGCGCAGCGACAGTGACACGAGTTGCAGCGCCGCGGCCCACCCCTCCGTCGTCGTGTTCAACTCCGCGATCTCGTGCTCGTCGAGGTGCAGCCCGCCGAATCCGACGAGGAATTTCGATGATTCCGTGTCATCGAAACGCAGTGCTCCCGAGTCGATCTCGATCAGTTCGTCGGCCAGCCGCAGCCGTGTGATCGGCAGGTTCTGCTGCGAGCGGCTGGTGATGATCAACTGCAGGTGATGGCAGCCGTTGTCGAGCAGGAGCTCGAGCGCGGCGATCGTCGGCGGGTCGCTCACGCGGTGCCAGTCGTCGATCACCACCACCACGAACGTGCGCTGGCTGTGGATCCGGTTGATCAGCGAGCTCAGCACGTAGCGCTGCGCCTCCTCGCCGCCCTCCTCGAGCACCTGCGCCGAGCTTGCGACGACCGACGGCGCCACCA
Source organism: Aldersonia sp. (assembly GCA_036524855.1). Classification (GTDB taxonomy): domain Bacteria; phylum Actinomycetota; class Actinomycetes; order Mycobacteriales; family Mycobacteriaceae; genus Aldersonia. The sequence goes on from DATDBL010000238.1 coordinate 54,108, forward strand.
GGTGCAGTGCCTCGAGCAGGTGGGTGAGGAACCAGACGACGTTGTTGTCGTCGTGGTCGATGCTCAACCACGCGACGGGCACGCCCTCGGCGATCAGCGTGTCGCGCCACTGCGCGGCGAGGGTGCTCTTGCCGAACCCGGCGGGTGCGTGGATCAGCACCAGACGCCGCCGGCTGCCGGCGCGCAGCGTGTCGATAAGGCGTTGCCGCTGCACGAGTCGGCGCGGGTTGAACGGTGGGCGGTACTTCGTGATCGCGCCGGGCGGCGTCGTCGTGGACGTGGTCGGCGGTCGCGTCCCCGACACGGCGCCGGGATCGACCGGCGGCGGTTCGTCGACGTCCGCGTCCGGGATGGCCATGTCGGTGACGGCGAGTCCGTGCCGGCGTTCCACCTGGCGCAGTTCGCGGCCGACGTCCAGCGCGGTGCGCGGCCGGCCGTCCGGTTCGCGCGCCATGGCGTGCTCGATGGCGCTGCACAGGTCGTCGGGCAGGTCGTCGCGGTGCAGTTCCTGGGTCGGTGAGTGGGCGATGCGGATGAACTGGGCGACCACGCTCTCACCCTCGCGCCGCTCCACCGCCGCATGCCCGGTCACGAGACAGAACAGCGTCGCGCCCAGGCCGTAGATGTCGGCGGCGACCGACGCGCCCCGACCCTCGAGCACCTCGGGCGCGGTGTAGGCAGGCGAGCCGGTGATCTCGCCCGTCGTCGTCTCGAACCCACCCGACACCCGGGCGATGCCGAAGTCGGTCAACTGTGGCTCGCCGTAGTCGTTGAGCAGGATGTTCGCCGGTTTCACGTCGCGGTGCAGGGTGCCGATACGGTGCGCGGTCTCGAGCGCTCCGGCCATCTTGATCGCGACCCGCACCGCGTCCGGCCAGGGGAGCGGCCCGCTGGTTCGAATCTGGCGTCCCAGCGAGTCGCGCCGGTGATACGGCATGACCAGGTAGGGCCGGTCGGAGTCGGTGACGCCGACCTCGAAGACGTGCACGATGTTCGGGTGCCCTGACAGCCGGCCCATCGCCTGTTGCTCCCGGAAGAAGCGGTCGCGGCTCTCCGGGTCGAGGTCGGTGGAGAGGATCTTGATCGCCACGGTCCGGTCGAGCGCCTGCTGGCGGGCACGGAACACGGTCCCGAATCCGCCGCGGCCCACCTCGGCGACCTCGTCGAAACCGCGCGCGGTCAGTTCCTTGGCCCCGAGATCGGCGTCGAACACTGGCACCACATAGTGCTGTGTTTTCTCCGTTCGTTCGACGCTCTCGAACTCGCTGTCCGCCATCGCCGGAACCGCTTCTTGCCGTGTCGGAGTTGCTGTGCTGTTACCGAAATCGCTGTTACCGAAATCACAGCATAGTCCCGAGTCGGACGCGCGACCGGGCTTCGGGTGGCCGCCGTCACCGTACCTACCGAAGAGTAGGGAACTCGGTGTAGACTCGCCGTTAAGTTAACTAAGATTCGCAACGCAGCGAACATGCCCTGACTGGCCCTTGGCCTGCTGAAGTGCAGGTTCTAAGGTAAAGAAGGTGTCGTGCGGCGGGTGTCGCGGATACGAGGTTTACCGAACATCGCGTTACGCCACGCCGCGCCCAAACGCCCGACCGGGCGGGGAGGAACGGCACACGCAATAGGAAGGGCACGTCAACGTGACGACAGAGGCGTTTATCTACGAGGCGATCCGGACACCGCGCGGACGCGGGAAGAAGACCGGTTCGCTGCACTCGGTCAAGCCGCTCGATCTGGTCACCGGCCTGATCGGCGAACTGCGCACCCGCTACCCGGACCTCGACGAAGACCGGATCTCGGACCTCATCCTCGGTGTCGTCAGCCCGGTCGGTGACCAGGGCGCGGACATCGCGCGTACCGCCGTCACCGCGGCGAACCTGCCCGTCACCGTCGGTGGCGTACAGATCAACCGGTTCTGCGCGTCCGGGCTGGAGGCGGTCAACATGGCGGCGCAGAAGGTGCGCTCGGGCTTCGACGACCTGGTGATCGCCGGTGGCGTCGAGTCGATGTCGCGGGTCCCGATGGCCAGCGACGGCGGCGCGTGGGCGATGGACCCGGCCACCAACTACGACACCTACTTCGTGCCCCAGGGCATCTCCGCCGACCTGATCGCGACCATCGAGGGCTTCAGCCGCGACGACGTCGACGCGTACGCGGTGCGGTCGCAGGATCTCGCCGCCCAGGCCTGGTCGGGCGGGTATTTCGCCAAGTCCGTCGTTCCGGTGCGCGACATCAACGGCCTGGTCGTCCTCGACCACGACGAGCACATGCGCCCCGGCACCACCGCCGAGGATCTCGCCAAGCTGGACCCGTCGTTCGCGATCATGGGCGAGATGGGCGGTTTCGACGCGGTCGCGCTGCAGAAGTACCACTTCGTGGAGAAGATCGACCACGTTCACCACGGCGGCAACAGTTCCGGCATCGTCGACGGCTCCGCGCTCGTGCTTGTGGGTACCAAGGAAGCAGGAGACGCGTCGAATCTCACGCCGCGCGCCCGCATCGTCGCGACCGCCACCAGCGGCGCCGACTCGACCATCATGCTCACCGGGCCGACGCCGGCCACACGTAAGGCGCTCGCCAAGGCCGGGCTGACCATGGACGACCTCGACCTCGTCGAGATCAACGAGGCGTTCGCGTCCGTGGTGCTCAAGTTCCAGAAGGACCTGAACATCCCCGACGAGAAGCTGAACGTCAACGGCGGCGCCATCGCGATGGGCCACCCGCTCGGCGCGACCGGCGCCATGATCACCGGCACCGTCGTCGACGAACTCGAGCGCCGCGGCGGCCGCTACGGCCTGATCACCCTGTGCATCGGCGGCGGAATGGGCGTCGCCACCATCATCGAGCGCGTCTGACGCAACCGAGCGCAGTCAGCGAGGAGAGACACATAGTGAGCGAGAACAACATCATCGGCTGGGCGCGCGACGCGGACGGCATCGTCGTGCTGACCATCGACGACCCGAACCAGGGCGCGAACACGATGAACGAGGCCTACAAGAAGTCGATGACGGCCACCGTCGAGCGACTCGAGGCCGAGCGCGACGATATCACCGGCGTCGTGATCACCTCGGCGAAGAAGACCTTCTTCGCCGGCGGCGACCTCAAGAACATGATCGGGGTCGGGCCCGACGACGGCGCCGCATTGATGGCGGAACTGTTCGAGATCAAGGACGCCCTGCGTCGGCTCGAACTACTCGGCAAACCGGTGGTCGCTGCGATCAACGGCGCCGCGCTCGGTGGGGGACTCGAGATCACCCTGGCCTGTCACCGCCGAATCGTCGCCGACGTACCCGGCGTGCAGATCGGCTTCCCCGAGGTCTCCCTCGGCCTGCTCCCCGCGGGGGGTGGCGTGACCCGCACCGTGCGGATGCTCGGCATCCAGGGCGCGTTGCTCGGCGCGCTGCTGCAGGGCCAGCGTTACAAGCCGGCCAAGGCCAAGGAGGTCGGCCTCGTCGACGACGTCGTCGGTTCGATCGAGGAACTTGTGCCCGCCGCGAAGGCGTGGATCAAGGCGAACCCCGAAGGCGGTGTGCAGCCCTGGGACAAGAAGGGCTACAAGATCCCCGGCGGCACCCCGACCTCGCCGGCGTTCGCGGCGAACCTGCCGGCGTTCCCGGCGAACCTGCGCAAGCAGCTCAAGGGCGCGAACATGCCGGCGCCGCGCGCAATCATGTCGGCGGCCGTCGAGGGTGCCCAGGTCGACTTCGACAACGCGTCGCTGATCGAGGCGCGCTACTTCGTCAAGCTGCTGACCGGCCCGGTCGCGAAGAACATGATGCAGGCGTTCTTCTTCGACCTGCAGGCGATCAACAACGGCGGCTCGCGGCCTTCCCGGGCCGATGGAACAGCTGTCCCGAAGCGTGAGATCAACAAGGTCGGCGTGCTCGGCGCGGGCATGATGGGCGCCGGCATCGCCTATGTCACCGCGAAGGCCGGCATCGACGTCGTGCTCAAGGACGTCAGCATCGAGGCCGCGCAGAAGGGCAAGGCCTACGCCGAGGGCATCGAGTCCAAGGCACTCGCGCGTGGCAAGACCACCGAGGAGAAGTCGAAGGCGCTGCTCGACCGGATCACCCCGACGTCCGACGTCGCGGACCTGAAGGGCGTCGACTTCGTGGTCGAGGCCGTGTTCGAGAACACCGAACTCAAGCACAAGGTATTCGGTGAGATCGAGGACGTCGTCGATTCGAACGCGCTGCTCGGGTCGAACACCTCGACGCTGCCGATCACGGGTCTCGCGGAGGGCGTGACGCGGCCCGAGGACTTCATCGGCATCCACTTCTTCTCCCCGGTCGACAAGATGCCGCTCGTGGAGATCATCAAGGGCGAGAAGACCTCCGACGAGGCACTGGCTCGTGCGTTCGACTACACGCTGGCGATAAAGAAGACCCCGATCGTCGTCAACGACAGCCGCGGATTCTTCACCTCCCGGGTGATCGGCACGTTCGTCAACGAGGCGATCGGCATGCTCGCCGAGGGTATCGAGCCCGCGACCATCGAGCAGGCGGGTTCGCAGGCCGGCTATCCGGCGCCGCCGCTGCAGCTGTCCGACGAGCTGAATCTGACGCTGATGCAAAAGATTCGGAAGGAGGGCGAGGAGGCGGCGAAGGCGCAGGGCAAACAACTGCCCGACGATCCGGCCAAGCAGGTCATCAACACGCTGGTCGAGGGCGGGCGGATCGGCAAACTCGGCGGTGCCGGGTTCTACGACTACGTCGACGGCAAGCGGGCCGGGCTGTGGCAGGGCCTGCGCGACACCTTCAAGACCGGCACCGACCTCGAGGTTCCGTTCCAGGATCTGATCGACCGGATGCTGTTCATCGAGGCCATCGAGACCCAGAAGTGCTTCGACGAGGGCGTTCTCACGTCCACGGCGGACGCGAACATCGGCTCGATCTTCGGCATCGGCTACCCGGCCTGGACCGGCGGCGTTCACCAGTTCATCGTCGGCTACCCCGGTGGCAAGGCGGCCTTCGTCGCCCGCGCCGAGGAACTCGCCAAGAAGTACGGCGACCGCTTCACCCCGCCCGCCAGTTTGCGCTGACCTGCCAAAACACGACTGCCCGCCTCGCATCCGCGCAAAGCGGATGGGAGGCGGGCAGTTTCGTGTGCTGGATCAGGCGCGGGCGGCTGCGCGGCGGCGACCACCGCGGGCGCCGCGACCTCGGCCGGCGTTGTGCTGCTGGCGGGAGTGCTGCTGGACGGGGCCCTTGGCACGTGCCGGTGCCTGCGGTCGGCTCGGTGCCGGCGCGGTGGGGGCGACGTACGGGGCGACATCGCCGACGAGGTCGGCGACGGCGGGTGCGTCACCGGTGACCCGCTGCGGTGTCACCGAAATCGCGGCCTTGCGCATCAGGACCGCGAGATCGCGACGCTGCTCGGGCAGCACGACGGTGACGACGTCGCCGGCGTTGCCGGCACGCGCGGTGCGCCCCGACCGGTGCAGGTAGGACTTGTGCTCCGCCGGCGGATCCACGTGCACGACGAGTTCGACGTCGTCGACGTGCACACCGCGGGCGGCGACGTCGGTGGCGACGAGCACCCGCGCATCACCCGCCGAGAACGCGGCCAGGTTGCGGTCGCGGGCATTCTGCGACAGGTTGCCGTGCAGATCCACCGAGGGGATCCCGGCGTCGGTGAGCTGCCGCGCCAACTTGCGCGCCTGGTGCTTGGTCCGCATGAACAGGATGCGTCGTCCGGTGCCCGACGCGAGCCGGTGCACGAGATCACGCTTGGCGTCGACGCTGTGCACCTCGAAGACGTGATGCGTCATCGCCGGGACCGGCGACGTGCCGGAGTCCACGGAGTGGTGCACCGGATTCTTCAGGAACCGCTTCACCAGCTTGTCGACCCCGTTGTCGAGGGTCGCCGAGAACAACAGGCGCTGCGTGTTCGACGGCGTCGCGGCGAGGATGCGGGTGACGCCGGGCAGGAAGCCGAGGTCGGCCATGTGATCGGCCTCGTCGAGGACGGTGATCCGCACCGCATCGAGCCGGATCAGGCCTTGACGCATGAGGTCTTCGAGCCGGCCGGGGCAGGCGACGACGATGTCGACGCCGCCGGCGAGCGCGCGCGCCTGCGGGCCCTGGGCGACGCCGCCGAAGATGGTGGTGACCTTCAGGCCGGATGCCGAGGCCAGCGGGGCGAGCACGGCCGCGATCTGGCTCGCGAGCTCACGGGTCGGGGCCAGGACGAGGCCGGTGGGGTGGCCGGGGCGGCGCGGCGCGCCGGCGAGGCGGCTGACCAGCGGAATCGCGAAGGCCAGGGTCTTGCCGCTGCCGGTCTTGCCGCGACCGAGGACGTCGCGGCCGGCGAGAGTGTCGGGCAGGGTGTCGGCCTGGATGGGAAACGGCGCCGTGATTCCGGCGGCGTCGAGGGTCTTTGTCAGTGCGGCGGGCACGCCCAGCGCAGCGAACGAAGCGGGGGAAGAGGTGGTCATACGGGTTCGAGAGCCTTTCGAGGCATCGTCGTGCACGCGGTCGGCGCGGCGGTCAGCCGGGCACCGGGAGCGGCACATGGTGGCGAGATTGCCGGTGGGCAAAATCGATCGCCGTAACAGAGCTGGTGCCACGTTCGGTCGGAGACCGGCCGGTGAGCGTAGAGCAATCCACGACGGGAAGGGTGCTGCGCGGGCGCATACCCTCGACGCTGAGCTTACCGCACGAACGACACGCGCCTACAACGCCCGGGGTGTGGGATATGTCGCATCGGGGGCCATCGGCGGGCACGATAACCCGGGCAGCGTGGTGACCTCGAAGTGCCACCACTCGTTGACGAAGCCCCGGCACAGGCCCCAGCGGTAGCCGTTTGCCTCCAGCCAGGCCGCGCCGGCGGCGGGACCCACGTCGATCGCCTGCCCGGAGACGTGATGCGACTCCTCCGGCGGCAGCACCCACCGACGCGCCTCGTCCGGACCGCCGTAGGTCGCGAGCCCGTTCTCCCACATCGCCTGCTGCTCGGCGGGAGTGCGGTAGCCCGACGTGATCCACAGCGGAACCCCAACGGCGGCGGCCTCGTTCGAGGCCAGCGTGTACGCGGTCGCCAACCCGGGGTCGAGTCCCTCCGTCCCCGGCGCGCTCGACAAGGTCGGCTGCGCGGCGGCGACCGCACCACCGGACAGCGTCAGTGCGGCCGCGACTCCGAGACCGGTGACCAGGCGGCGGATCTCAGGCCTCCCACCACGGGCGCAGCGGCAGGTTCGCCTCGCCGTGCGCGTCCAGCTTCACACCGAGCACCTGGTGCAACTGGACGACGTTGCGTTCGAAGCCGAGCCGCGAGCCGGCCATGTAGAGGCCCCACACCTTGGCGGTCCCCTCGCCGACCTCGGCGACGCACTCGTCCCAGTTCGCGACCAGGTTGTTGCACCATTCGGCGAGGGTCAGCGCGTAGTGCTCGCGCAGGTTCTCCTCGTGCCGGACCTCGAGCCCGACGTTCTGGATGTCGGTGATGATCCGCCCCGACCCGATCAGCTCGCCGTCCGGGAACACGTAGCGGTCGATGAATCCACCGGCCTTCGAACTGCGGTCGTTGTCCGGACGGGTGATGCAGTGGTTGAGGAATAGCCCCCCGTCGCGCAGCTTGGACTTGATGAAACCGAAGTACGACGGGTAGTTCTGCACGCCGATGTGCTCGGTGAGCCCGATCGACGACAACGCATCGAACCCGGTCTCGCGGATGTCGCGGTAGTCGCAGTGCCGCACCTCGGCGAGGTCGGTCAGCCCCTCCTCGGCGATCGCCTTCCGGGCCCACTCGGCCTGCTGCTTGGACAGCGTCGCACCGATCACGCGGACCCCGCGGCGCGCCGCATAGCGCACCATCGTTCCCCAGCCGCAACCGATGTCGAGCAGACTGTCGCCCTCCTTCAGATTCAGCTTGTCGAACACCATCCGGTACTTGTTCTCCTGGGCCTGCTCCAACGGCCAGTCCGGCGCGCCGTAGGTCGCGCAGGTGTAGGCCATCGACGGACCGAGCACCAGCTCGTAGAACCGATTCGACACGTCGTAGTGGTGCTGGATCACCCCGGCGTCGCGGGACTTGGAGTGCCGCAACCCCTCCGCGATCCGCCGCCACCGCGGAAGCGTCTCCTGCGGTGGCGGGGCGATGGGCCGCAACCGCTCCCAGCCCAGCGAGCGGGTGATCTGGGCGATCCGGAGCGGCGAAGGACGGCGGAATCGCATATCCTCCATCACCTTCAGGATCTCGTAGGGATCGCCGGGATGCACCCCGACTGCGTCCATTTCGCCGGACACGTAGGCGCGGGCCATGCCGAGGTCGCCCGGCGCGGTGGCGAGATAGTTGACGCCGCGGGCGGACTTGACGTCCAGCCCGTACCGCGATTCGACCGGGCCGGCGGTGCTGCCGTCGTACGCCGACACCCGCAACGGCAGGTCGCGGTCGGCGAAGATTTGCAAGATCTCCGCGATGGACAGCCTGTGCGCGGTCTCGGGTCGAGTCTTGAATATTGTCACTTTCGTTGCACCGCCTTCGAATACAGGTTCAGCAAGCGTGAATCCGGGTCGTAGCGACGTTTCAGGTCGGCGTAGGCGCGCCCGCCGTACAGTTCGGCGAACTCCTCGGGGGAGTAGAACGCGTCCGAGTACAGCGACTTGTGTCCGTCGAGTTCGTCCACCTTGCGCTCGATCGCGCGGTTCGCCGCACCAGGGGATTCGCCCGGCACCGTCGGCACCGACGACCAGAACCCGACGTTGACGTAGCTGTGTTTGGGTTCGAGCGGATACAGCGGCCAGGGCCGGGCGACGTCGGCGCCCAACGGCCCGGGTTCGCGCAACCGCAACGGGCACAGCCACAGCGGCTCGATCGGGACCTCCCGCAGGAACCACTCCACGAAGTCCGCCGACCGCTCCAAGGGGACCTCGATATCCTGCACCACCCGCTCGCGGGGTGGGTTGCCCTTACGTGCCTCGATCTTGTCGGCGATGCCGTAGCGGTGGTCGAGCGCGATGAGCTTCCAGTACACGCTGCTGCGCCGGTACCGTTTGGGCCAGAGCCGGCGCAGCTTCGGATTCTGCGCCCCGAACGCTCGCGAGCACCAGAACCAGTCGGTGTCCCAGCGCCACAGGTAGTCGTGGATGGTCAACCGGTCGGCGCTGCGATGCTGGATGGAGCGGTAGTAGATCTCCACGCCGGTGTAGTCGCTGACCGGGCCGGGTTCGTCGGTCTGCCGGCCCAGCGTGAGATAGCTCTCCGTGGCGCTGAACACGACGCCGTCGAGGTAGTCGACCGGCTGCCCTTGGTACGCCCGATCGGACACGATCCGATCCATCGTCGCCTCGAGTTCGCGAAGGTCGCGGAAGCGCACGTGCCGCAGCGCCACGTACGGCGCGACGGGTTCGAGTTCGATCTTCAGCCTCGTCGAGTAGCCGAGCGTGCCGTAGGAGTTGGGGAAGCCGCGGAACAGCGCCGCGTCCGGACCATTCGGCGTCGCGGTGACGATGTCGCCGGCGCCGGTCAGCACGTCGATCTCGAGCACCGATTCGTGCGGCAGTCCGTTGCGGAACGACGTCGACTCGATGCCCATCCCGGTGACCGCGCCACCGAGCGTGATGGTCTTGAGCTGCGGCACCACCAGCGGGGCCAGCCCGTACGGCAGGGTCGCCGCGACGAGGTCCTCGTAGGTGGTCATGCCGGCGACGTCTGCCGTGCGTGCGTCGGGATCGACCTCGATGACCCTGGTCAGCCCGGACACGTCGAGGCCCGGAGCGCTCGACGCCGCGCGAGCCCGGAACAGATTCGACGTCTTCTTGGCCAGCCGCACGTTCGCATCCGAGGGAATTGCGCGATAGCTGGCCAGCAGCCGGTCGACGCCCTCGCGGTGCGCCGCCCAACCCGACTCGAGCGCTGCGTCCTGTCGGCGCAGGCCCACCTTCACGATCGTTGCCACCCTTCGACGCTATCGCTAGGTCGTTCGTTCAGCTACCGATAGGCGGCCGCGGAGGGAGAACTTCATGCAGATGTTTCCGGCGTGCAGGATGGAGTCGCACATAACGGACGTAGGAGGCTTTCAGTGGGGCAGGTCAGTGCCAGCAGTTCGATCACCGTCGACGCACCGCCGGAGCGGGTCTTCACCGCGCTCGCGGACTATCAGAACTTCCGCCCGCGGATCCTGAGCGACCACTTCCAGGAGTACCGGGTGCTCGAGGGTGGCCAGGGCGACGGCACGGTCGCCGAGTGGCGGCTTCAGGCGACCGAGAAGCGGGTGCGTGACATCCACGCCAACGTCGCCGTCGCGGGCACGACGATCACCGAGCAGGATGCGAACTCGTCGCTGGTCACGACCTATACCGTCGCCCCGAGCGGCAGCGGGTCTCAGGTCACCACGACAACCGAGTGGTCGGGTGCCGGCGGCGTCAAGGGCTTCTTCGAGAAGACGTTCGCCCCGCTCGGGCTGCGGAAGATCCAGGCGGAGCTGCTCGCGAACCTGCAGCGCGAACTGGCCTGAACCGACCACGCGCCGTGGCCGCCGCAGCGTCGGTGATCACGCCCGTCCGGCCCCGGGCGCTCGGTGTCGGCGGCCATTTGTTCGGTGAACGGCGAGAGCGCCGAATTCGTGGCCGTGACGTTGATCACGCTGGACGCGTCAGACCCGGCGGCCAGCACTGTCCACGGCGCGCCGGACCGGCCCGCGACCTCGCGCGTCTAGGCTGGCAGCGAACCCCAGGGCAGTGGAGGTAGCGGAGTGCAACCCGGAGAGGGACCGGCCGGCGTGCCGGACATGGGCCAGATCCTCGCGCAGGCGCAACAGATGCAGCAGCAGCTGATGGCGGCGCAGGCGGAGATCGCGGCCGCCGAGGTGGTCGGCGAGTCCGGCGGCGGGCTGGTGCGGGTGACCGTGAAGGGCAGCGGCGAGGTGGTCGCGCTGAACATCGACCCGAAGGTCGTCGACCCCGAGGACGTCGAGACACTGCAGGACCTCGTCATCGGTGCGTTGAACGACGCCTCCGCCAAGGCGCAGCAGCTGGCGAGCGCCCGGCTCGGCCCGTTTGCGGGCGGGCTGGGCGGAGCCCTGCCCGGACTGCCGGACTTCTAGGTTCACGAATAGGTTCACGAAGGTGTACGAGGGTCCGGTCCAGGATCTGATCGACGAGTTGGGCAAGCTCCCCGGCGTCGGTCCCAAGAGCGCGCAACGCATCGCGTTCCATCTCCTCTCGGTCGAGCCACCGGAGATCGACCGGCTGCAAGCGGCGCTGCAGAAGGTGCGGGACGGCGTCCAGTTCTGCGTCGAATGCGGGACGGTTGCCGACGACGAGCGTTGCCGCATATGCGCGGACCCTCGCCGCGACCGCACGGTCATCTGTGTGGTCGAGGAGCCGAAGGACGTGCAGGCGATCGAGCGCACCCGTGAGTTCCACGGCCGCTACCACGTGCTCGGCGGCGCCCTGGACCCGCTCTCGGGCATCGGACCCGACCGGTTGCGCATCCGCGAACTACTCACGCGCATCGGCAACCAGAGTGACGGCGTCGACGTCGCCGAGGTGATCATCGCGACCGACCCGAACACCGAGGGCGAGGCCACCGCGACCTACCTGGTCCGGATGTTGCGCGACTTCCCCGGCCTGACCGTCACCCGGCTCGCGTCGGGGCTGCCGATGGGCGGCGACCTGGAGTTCGCCGACGAACTCACGCTCGGCCGGGCGCTGTCGGGGCGGCGCCCAATGTGACCAGCCCGGTGTGAGCTATCCCGCGGGCTGGAGACGTCCGCGTGATCGCTCCTCTCGGTGACACCACCGGGCGCCCGGGCAGACGGTGCGTCATGCCGTCAGCTGTGGTGTGATTTTGCGATGGGCATAAAGGTGGCGCTCGAGCACCGCACCTCGTACACGTTCGACCGCCTCGTCGAGGTGTATCCGCACGTCGTCCGGCTGCGCCCGGCCGCGCACTCGCGGACCAAGATCGAGGCGTACTCGCTGACGGTCGAGCCGGCGGATCACTTCGTCAACTGGCAGCAGGACGCCTTCGGCAACTTCATGGCACGCCTCGTCTTCCCCGAGCGCACCAACAAGCTGGAGATCACCGTTGGCCTGATCGCCGACATGGAGGTGATCAACCCGTTCGACTTCTTCATCGAGGAGTACGCCGAGCAGGTCGGGTTCGCCTACCCGAGGGATCTCGAGTCCGAGTTGGCGCCCTACCTCGTGCCGGTGGACGAGGACCCGGTGGAAGGAGACAACAAGGGGTCGGGCCCGGGCGAACTGGTCCGCAACTGGGTGAAGGCGTTCGCCGGCGACCGCACCGCCACCGGGTGGGCGAACTTCCCCGAGGAGACCCGGACCATCGACTTCCTGGTCAGACTCAACGACGCCCTGCGCACCGACATCGCCTACTCGGTGCGAATGGAGCCCGGGGTGCAGACCCCGGACCACACGCTGTCGAGTGCCATCGGCTCGTGCCGTGACTCGGCGTGGCTGCTCGTGTCGGTGCTGCGCCAACTCGGCCTGGCCGCGCGGTTCGTCTCCGGCTACCTGATCCAGCTGACCTCGGACGTCGAGTCGCTGGACGGGCCCTCGGGGCCGGCCGCCGACTTCACCGATCTACACGCCTGGACCGAGGTGTACCTCCCCGGGGCCGGCTGGGTGGGCCTGGACCCGACGTCGGGCCTGTTCGCCGGCGAGGGCCACATCCCGCTGTCGGCCACTCCGCACCCGTCGTCGGCGGCGCCGATCACCGGCGCGACAGGCAGGTGCAAATCCACGCTCGACTACTCCAACACGGTCCGCCGGATCCATGAGGATCCGCGGGTCACCCTGCCCTACACCGCGTCCCAGTGGTCCGACGTGGTGGCGCTGGGCGCGAAGATCGACGCCCGGATGGCGGCCGGGGACGTCCGGATGACCATGGGCGGCGAGCCGACCTTCGTCTCGATCGACAACCAGACCGATCCGGAGTGGAACACCGACGCCGACGGCCCGCACAAGCGCGAACGCGCGACCGACATCGCCGCCCGGCTCAAGCAGATCTATGCCCCGACCGGCCTGGTGCAGCGCAGCCAGGGCAAGTGGTATCCGGGGGAGCCGTTGCCGCGCTGGCAGATCGCGATGTGGTGGCGCACCGACGGTGAACCGCTGTGGTCGAACCCGGCTCTGCTGGCCGACCCCTGGGGTGAGGAACCCGACGGCGCGCCGACCGATGCCGAGACCGCGCGCGCCTTCGTGTCGGCGATCGCGGACGGGCTGGCGCTGCCGCATTCGCAGGTGCGTCCGTTCTACGAGGACGGCCTCGCCCGCCTCGCCGCCGCGGTCCGTGCCCCCGACGGCGCCCCGGTCGACACCACCGACGACCTCGCACCCGCACAGGACTCGCCGCCGACCCGCGCGGCGCTGCTGGCGAGGGCCGAGGATGCCGTCACCGAGCCGAGCGGCTACCTGCTGCCGTTGCACCGCGACGAGGAACACGACACCTGGGCGAGCGCGGACTGGCGGCTGCGCCGCGGGCGGATCGTGCTGCTCGAGGGTGACTCGCCGGCGGGTCTGCGCCTGCCGCTCGGATCGATCTCGTGGCAGCCCGCCCCGATCCCGACGGAATCGGACCCGGTCGCGACGAAGGAGCCGTTCGCCGCTCGCGCCGCCGACGCAGGGCCGTTGCTGGTCGTGCCCGCCGACGGCGCCCCGCCCACTGCACTGGTCGCCGAGATCCGCGACGATCTGCTGCACCTGTTCCTCCCGCCGATCGAGGAGGCCGACGACTTCGTCGACCTGGTCGGGCGGATCGAGGCGGCGGCGGCCACGTTGAACCAACCCGTCGTGATCGAGGGGTACGGGCCGCCGAACGACGAGCGGTTGCAGTGCCTGATCATCACCCCGGACCCGGGCGTGATCGAGATCAATGTGCAGCCGACGACGTCTTTCGCCGCGCAGGCCGAGTTGCTCACCACGCTCTACGCGCAGGCCCGGCTGGCGCGGTTGAGCACCGAGTCCTTCGACGTCGACGGCTCGCACGGCGGCACGGGCGGCGGCAACCACATCACCCTCGGTGGTGTCACGCCGAAGGATTCGCCGCTGCTGCGCAGGCCGGACCTGTTGGTGTCGATGTTGACCTACTGGCAGCGGCACCCGTCGCTGTCGTATCTGTTCTCCGGGCAGTTCGTCGGCACCACCTCCCAGGCACCCCGGGCGGACGAGGGGCGTGAGTCGTCGCTGTACGAACTCGAGATCGCGTTCGCGGAGATTCGCCGACAGGCCGCTGAGGGTGCTGAGGCCTCTGCAGCCTTCGAGGACGGTGACGAACCAGAAGACGAGCCGACCGAGAGCCTGCCGTGGATCGTCGACCGCGCACTGCGGCACCTGCTGACCGACATCACCGGCAACACACACCGCGCCGAGTTCTGCATCGACAAGCTGTACAGCCCGGACTCGGCGCGCGGGCGCCTCGGGCTGCTCGAGTTGCGCGGGTTCGAGATGCCGCCGCACTTTCAGATGGCGATGGTGCAGTCGCTGCTGGTGCGTGGCCTGGTCACCCGGTTCTGGGAGGAGCCGCTGCGCGCCCCGTTGATCCGGCACGGGGCCAACCTGCACGGACGATACCTGCTGCCGCACTTCATCATCAGCGACATCGCGCGGGTGGCCGAGGACCTGCGGGCGCACGACATCGAGTTCGACACCGCCTGGCTCGACCCGTTCACCGAGTTCCGATTCCCCCGCATCGGCACCGTCGTGCACGACGACGTCGAGATCGAGTTGCGCGGTGCGATCGAGCCGTGGAACACGCTCGGCGAGGAATCCACCGGAACCGGCACCGCCCGCTACGTGGACTCGTCGGTGGAACGGCTGCAGGTCCGCCTCGTCGGCGCCGACCGGGACCGGTACGTGCTGACGTGCAACGGCTACCCGATTCCACTGCTGGCGACCGACAACCCCGACGTGCAGGTCGCGGGGGTGCGCTTCCGGGCCTGGCAGCCGCCGAGCGCGCTGCATCCCACGATCACCGTCGACGGGCCGCTCACGTTCGACCTGATCGATGCGGCGTCCGGACTGTCCCGGGGCGGATGCACCTACCACGTCTCGCATCCCGGCGGCCTGGCGCACGAGATCCCGCCCGTCAACGCCGTCGAGGCGGAGTCGCGGCGCAACCGCCGGTTCGAGGCGACCGGGCATACGCCGGGCGTGATCGACCTCGACGAGTTGCGGGAGCGGAGCGCCCGCTTGGCCGCGGACACGTCGGCGCCGGGCATCCTCGACCTGCGCCGCGCCCGGACGGTGCTGAGTTACTGAGCGATAGGCATTACTGAACACTTGGCAGGAATTGACGGGGGCGCCGACTGCACAGCATGATTCGGATGATCCGGGCGAGCGATCGGCCGAGGAAGGGAGGGCGCGACCGTGACACAGGACGCGGCCGGACTCTCCTTCCGACCCGAACCACCGGCCGATCTGATGCAGGCCTACCGCAGCGCCGGCCGCCAACCGGTCCTGTTCGACGCCAGCGGTGACCGCCCGACGCCACGCTACGACGAACTGATCGCCCCCGACGGCACGGTGCGCCCGGCCTGGTCGGGCCTGGCCGACGAGATCGTGGCCCAGGGGGCACCGGCGCTGCGGCGTCTCGCCGGCCGGGTCGCGCGCCTGGTCGACGACGACGGCATCACCTACAACCCGGTCAGCGCCGTGCACGGCGCCGCCGGCACCCCCGTGGCGTGGCGGCTCGACCCCGTTCCGATCCTGGTCGGTGCCGACGACTGGGAGGTGCTCGAGGCGGGACTCGAGCAGCGCGCGAACCTGCTCGACGCCGTCCTCGAGGACCTCTACGGTCCGATGGAGACCGTGCGGCGTGGGCTGATCCCGCCGGAGGTGGTGTTCGGTCATCCCGGCTACCTGCGCGCCGCGTACGGCGTGCCGATGCCCGAACGGTTCAAGCTGTTCATGCACGGCTGCGACCTCAGCCGCTGGAGCGACGGCCAGTTCCGCGTGAGCGACGACTGGACCCAGGCTCCCTCGGGTGCGGGCTACGCCCTGGCCGGGCGCCGGGTGATGGCGCGTGCGATCCCGGAGGTCTTCGAGCACGCCGGGCCGCGCCCGCTGACCCCGTTCGCCCGCACGCTGCGCGCGGCCCTGATCGAGGCCGCGCCGGAGACCGCGGAGAACCCGACGGTCGTCGTGCTCAGCCCCGGCACGCACTCCGAGACCGCATTCGACCAGGCCCATCTCGCGTCGATCCTGGGTTTCCCGCTGGTGGAGAGTGCGGACCTGGTGGTCCGCGACGGCAAACTGTGGATGCGCTCGCTCGGCAAACTCGAACGCGTGGACGTGGTGCTGCGCCGGGTGGATGCGGAATTCGTCGACCCCCTCGACCTGCGTCCGGACTCGCGCCTCGGGGTGGTCGGCCTGGTGGAGGTGATGCGCCGTGGCGCGGTGAGCGTGGTGAACGGGTTGGGCAGTCGCGTTCTGGAGAACCCGGCGCTGCCCGCTCTGCTGCCGGCCCTGTCGCGGGCGTTGCTCGACGAGGACCTGCAACTCGACAGCGCGCCGAGATACTGGGGTGGTGACCCGGCGCAGCGTTCGCACCTGCTCGTGGAACTCGATCAGCTGCTGATCCGCTCCACCACCGGCGGGCAGACGATCGACGGCCGTACCCTGACCGCGGCGCGGCGCAGCGACCTCGCCAAGCGTGTCGGTGCCGAAGGCTGGAAGTGGGTGGGACAGCAGCCCACCGAATACTCGGACTCGCCGGCGGCGCTCGAGCATGGGGCGTTCGTCGCCGCACCGGTCGGGTTCCGGACGTTCGCGATCGCGCAGGGCACCGGCTACACGACCATGGTCGGTGGACTGGGGGAGGTGCTGGCGCACGACGCCGATGGGGTGGGCCTGCGGGACTACGCCGCGAAGGACGTGTGGGTGCGGGTCGCGGACCGGGCGGCTCGCGCCGAGACCATCAGCGTCCGCATCGCGGAGGAGACGCTGCCGGCGTTCGAGGCCCCCGAGATCGACGTCGTCAGTTCGCCGCGTGTGTTGGCGGATTTGTTCTGGATGGGGCGCTACGCCGAACGTGCGGAGGACACCGCGCGACTGCTCATTGCCGCGCGCGAGCGCTACCAGGACTACCGCTACAGCCCCTATCTCGAAGGCCGTGAATGTGTTCCGGTGCTGATGAACGCGCTCGGGGCGCTCACCGGCAGCGATGTCGGTGCGGTCGAGCAGGCGCAGGTCCACCTGGACGCGCTGACCGGCGACCCGAACCGGCCCGGTTCTCTCGCCGAATCCATCGACCGCCTGGGCTATTCGGCGCGCGCCGTCCGCGACCAGCTCTCGGTGGACACCTGGGTGGTGCTCGGTGCCGTGGAGCGTGCGATCGTCGCCTACGCCAACTCACCGGCACGCAACGAATCCGGCATGGCGACAGTGCATTCCGTGGTCGTATCGGGGATGCTCGCGATGTCGGGTCTCGGCGCCGAGTCGATGGTGCACGACACCGGTTGGTACGTCATGGATATCGGCAAGCGGATCGAGAGGGCGACGGGGCTCACCGCGCTGCTGCGGGCCACCCTCACCCGCGTGCATCCGTTCGACGCGGAGCCGATCATCACCGAGGCGGTGCTCGCGGCGAGCGAGTCCTCGGTCATCTACCGGCGCCGCAACAAGGGCCCGACCCGTATCGCGGCGGTGGCGCAACTGCTGCTGTTCGACGACGGCAACCCCCGTTCGCTGGTATTTCAACTCGACGCGCTGCGGCGCGACCTGCGAGCCCTACCGGACGCGTCCGGATCCTCGCGCACCGAACGGGTCGTGGAGGAGATGGTCGCACGGCTGCGGCGGGTGGATCCCCCCGACCTCGAGAACGTCGACGAGAACGGCGAGCGCAGCGAATTCGCCGAACTTCTCGACGCGACCCAGCAGTCGCTGCGGACGCTCTCGGACGTTTTCACCGAGACCAGGCTGTCGCTGCCGGGCGAGATCCAGCAACTGTGGGGTCCCGAGCAGGTGCGGACGATGCCGTGATCGCGACACGTCGGTATCGGGTGCAGCACCGCACCACCTACACGTATTCGGACGTGGTGACCGGTTCCTACGGCCGGGGATACCTGACCCCACGGGACCTGCCCGAGCAGCGCTGCCTCGAACACCGCGTGCTCGTCGACCCGACTCCGGCCGATCAGTCCAGCGGCACCGACGTTTTCGGCAACTCGGACTCGTATTTCCATGTGACGACGGACCATACGGTGCTCGTCGTGACCGGAGACTCGCTCGTGGAGGTGGATCCGCGGCCGGACGGGTGGCTTTCGGCGGGGCCCGCGCTGGTGCCGTGGGAGAGCGCGCGACCGTCGGGGTCGCACGGTTCGCTCGCGGTCGAGTTCGCGATGGATCTCGACCCGCCGGAGATCACGACCGACGTCGTCGCGTACGCGGCCGAATCGTTCTGGCCGGGTAGAGGTATCGCCGAGGCGGTCGGTGAGTTGTGTACGCGGATCTACACCGACTTCACCTACCGGTCGGGGTCGACCACCGTCTCGACGAAGGTCGCGGACGTGTTCGCGGCGCGTGCGGGCGTGTGCCAGGATTTCGCCCGGCTCGCGATCGCATGCCTGCGCTCGCTCGGGTTGGCCGCCCGCTACGTGTCCGGCTATCTCGCGACGGACCCGCCGCCGGGGCGGGAACGCATGATCGGCGCCGACGCGACTCATGCGTGGGCTGCGGTGTGGACGCCCGACGACCACTGGTTGGCGTTCGACCCCACCAACGACCAGTTCGCCGACGAGCGCTATGTGACCGTCGCGTGGGGCCGGGACTACGCCGACGTGCCGCCACTGCGCGGCATCATCTACACCGATTCCACCGATGCGGCGATCGCGGTGTCGGTGGATGTCGCGCCGGTGTAGCCCAGCTCACGGTGTAGCGGGGTGCGGGTGCGGGTACCCGGGGGCGAATCGACAACAGATCGGAGGCATAACGGTGCGCGACTTCACGTGCTCGAATTGTGGTCAGGAGCTGTCGTTCGAGAACTCGCTGTGCCTCGAGTGCAACAGTCCACTCGGCTTCAGCCTGCCCGACCGGGCGCTGGTGGGGATCGGAACCCCGGGTGACAAGGACTCGCCCGCCGAGCTGACCGGCGCCGTCGACGCCGAGAAGTACCGGCTGTGCGACAACCTGCACGTCGCACGCTGCAACTGGCTGGTGGAGACCGACGATCCGACGGGCCTGTGCTTCTCCTGCCGGCTCACCCGGACCCGTCCGGCCGACGACGACCCGGCCGGGCTCGGGGCCTACGCGGACGCCGAGGCGGCGAAGCGCCGGCTCGTCGTCGAACTCGTTGAACTCGGGCTGCCGATCACCGGCTACCTGGAGCAACCGGAGGGCGGGCTGGTGTTCGACCTGCTGTCGAGCCGCAACGAGCAGGTGATGACGGGGCACGACAACGGCGTGATCACCCTCGATCTCGCCGAGGGCGACGACGTGCACCGCGAGCAATTGCGTACCTCGATGGACGAGCCGTACCGCACGCTGCTCGGGCACTTCCGGCACGAGATCGGGCACTACTACTACACGGTGTTGGTGACCGCCGAGCACCAGGCGCGGTTCCGGGAGATGTTCGGTGACCCCGACGCGAGCTACCAGAACGCCCTGGACCGGCACTACAGCGAGGGCGCGCCGGAGGGCTGGGAGCAGAACTACGTGTCGTCGTACGCCACGATGCACGCGGCCGAGGACTGGGCCGAGACGTTCGCGCACTACCTGCACATCCGCGACACCCTCGACACCGCGGCCGCGTTCAGCTTCGCACCGGCGGGCGCGACCTACGACCGCCCCCACCCCGGACCCGCGGGCTTCTCCAAGATCATCGAGATGTGGCTCCCGCTGGCCTGGGCACTGAACATGGTGAACCGCTCGATGGGCCACCAGGACCTGTACCCGTTCGTGCTGCCCGATCCAGTGCTGGGCAAGATCCGCTTCGCCCACGAACTTGTGACGGCCGCGGGCGCCGAAACCGCCGCACCCGTGAGTGGTTGACGAGTCTGGTCAGGGCGCCTACAGGCCGGCGGCGAGGTGGTGGTAGGCGCCGTTCCAGCGCAGTTCGCGGTCGAATGCGCGCACGGTGGTGGTGTATGACGAGCAGTTCGGTCTGCGTCATGTCGGCGAAATCCGCGAGGGTCTCGGTGCCGATCGCGGTGGTGAGCACCGTGTGGTGCGGCGCGCCGGCGATCAGCCAGGACTCGGTGGAGGTGGACCAGTCGGGCCGCGGCTCCCACACCGCGCACGCGACCGGCAGGTTTCGGCAGCGGCGCGGGCCGGCTCGACGACGCGGACCTCGTTGGCCACCAGCCGGAACCGTGATCCCAGCTTGACCGCCGTCTTCCAATCTCCCTCGCCGGCGAAGCCATAGCCGTCCGCCATCAGGCGCTGCACCGCGAGTCCGGGTAGCTGACGGAGCCCGCCGAGGTCCTCGAAGTTGGTGGTGAAGGCACCGAACCCGCCGTTGCCGAGGAACTTCCGCATGCCCAACTCGATCCGCGCGGCCTCCCGCAGCGAAGCGTGCCGGGTACCGCCGGGTTGCAGTTCGGGTGCGACGTCGTAGGTGTCGCGGTACTCGCGGATCAGCTTGTCGATGTCGGGTTCCGGCACGCCGGCGACCAACGAAACGAGGTCGTTGACGCCGTATGTGTATCACGGATACGCCGAAATGTGCTGCCGCCTCGACTTTGTCGACCTCGGTGACAGCGACGTCGCGCATGTTGTCACCGAACCGCGCCACGTCGAGGTTCGCGAGTTCGGCGCGACCGAGCGCGGCGCGGACCCACGAGCCGACGCGCCGGCGGGTGCGCGGGTCGTCCACGTGTCCGGCGATCGTCTTGCGCGGCACCGACAGCCGCGACTGAATGTAGCCGAACTCGCGGTCGCCGTGCGCGCCCTGGTTCAGGTTCATGAAGTCCATGTCGATGCTGTCCCAGGGCAGTTCGACACCGAACTCGGTGTGCAGGTGCAGCAGCGGTTGCGCAGGGCACGCAACCCGCGGATCCACATATTGGCGGGTGAGAACGTGTGCATCCAGACGATCACCCCGATGCACTCCGGCGTGGTTGTGGCCGATGTGAGTAGTCGGGCTATCCTGTCGGCGTCTGTGACGACGGGGAGCCACCGGACCGTCACGGGGATCTCGCTGCCGGAGTCGAGCCGGGCGGCGAGCTGTCGCGACTGGGTCTCGACCTGGGCGCCGACGTCGATGCCGCGGGTCGGCTCGTCGAGGATCAGCACGTCGGGGTCGGTGTAGATGCACTTGCTCAGCACGACCTTCTGCTGATTGCCGCCGGACAGCTTTCCGGGATGTCCATGTAGCTGGACGCAATCGGGTCGCGTGGACGTCGGGCCGATCGGATGACATGCGGGTTCGCGCATTGTCATCCGGCATCATCGCCCCCGAGCGGGGCGGATTGGCGGCCCGCGCCAGTCGTCATGCGTACTGCGGGAATCCGCGCCGAGACACATCGACTTCATGGAGGTCGCCAATCTCAAGAACGGCCCGGGCGGCGAATCGCCGCCAACACGGCGGGAGCGGGATCATTCGGACACGTCGCCAGGCGGTGAGACGGAAGCTGGGGGTCGGGCCACATTCGCGCACGAGGGCGCCGATCGTGCGCCGCCGGTCGTCGGGCACGACCTCATCGTGGGGGTTCGAGCGGGTCGAAGACACGGGTGCGATTTCTGGCCCGGGTTCGTGTCGGTGGGCGCTGGTAGTGTGTCGCGGCCGCTTCGCGTGTGGCCGAAAAACGTTGGGAGAGTTCGGAAGAACCTCTTGTCGAAACGGTGTTCGAGCCGATAGAGTGTCTGGTGTGTCCGACGCGATCCCACCCCAGCCGCCCACCGCGGGCGAGGTCGCCGCCGACACCCCGGCCCTGACCGCCCTGTGCGAGGCCGCCCGCGCCGAGAACCGGGCCGCCTTCCGCAAGGTCGACACCGCCGGCGTGTTCTACACCCGCTGGATGGGTCGCCGCGACTGTGTCACCGAACGCCACGTCAACACCTGGGCCCACTCCGGACTGGTGGAGATCACCACCCGCCTCGCGTGCTCGACCACCACCGCCGAGCACTACGCCGAACTCGGTACCGCCCTGCGCGAACACCTGCCCAAGACGCGGGCCGCGTTCGCCGCCGGCGAGATCGACTACCCGAAAGCCTGGCGCATCGCCACCGCCACCACCGGCTTCTCCGACGCGGTGGTCGCCGCAGTCGAAGCGAAAGCCGTCACGATCGCGGGGCGGTACGCACCCGCCCGGTTCGCCACCGAACTCGACGCCCTGTTGATCCGCACCGCCCCCGACGAACACGCCGAACTGCGCAAGGACGCCGAGAAATGGCAACGCCGGATCCGCCGCCGCAGCCTCGGCCCCCTGCACCGCGTCGAGGCCGACCTGTCCCCCGAGGAAGCCGCCGCCGTGTGGCAACGCGTCGGCGAGGTCGCCGCCACCGTCTGCGAACACGACCCCCGCGCCAAACAGCACCGCCTCGTCGACGCCTACCTC
>DATDBL010000239.1:0-8007 GCA_036524855.1 Aldersonia sp.
CAGCCACTGCTCGAAGAACTCCATGGCCACCCGGACCATGTCGACGGTCTGGCTCAGCGTCAGCCGTCGGGCGAGGTCCTGCGGGATCAGCTGGAACGCGTCGAGGCTGAACCGGATGTCGCTCTCCGGGTTCTGCAGCCATTCCAGAAAGTTGACCACCGCGGTCTGGACGATCATCTGCACGCTCGCGCGCTGTGCGGCGTCTAGATCGCCGAAGAACGGCAGCTGCTGCTGCATCGAGGTCACGGCCTCCGTGGACAACCGCCCGGAGAACTGTTTCACCCGACGCAGCAGCGTGTCCGGGAGCGGCTCGCGGTTCTGCCGGGCCGGGGCGATCGCCCCGGTCGACAGGTACACCTCGTGCTCGGAGGTGTGCGCCGCGACCCGGCGGGGCGGGCGCGGCTGCGTGTCCATGCTTGGAAATCTACGCTGCCCGAAAATCTACGCCGCCCGCCCCGACGGGGGTGTCGCTAGGCGCTGCCGGTGTCCGCGAGCGAGATCGGCGCGGCGAGCACGTCGTCGATGCGGTACTTCTGCGCCGCCTCGACCGCCTTGGCGCGATCGACCGCGCCCTCCCGCGCCAACGCCGACAGCACCGCGACCACGATCGAGTGCGAGTCGATGTTGAACACGCGCCGCGCGGCGGAGCGGGTGTCGGAGAAGCCGAAACCGTCGGCGCCGAGCACCGTGTAGTCGCCGGGCACCCACTGCCGGATCTGGTCGGGCACCGCCCGCATCCAGTCCGAGACCGCGACGAACGGTCCCGACGCGTCCGAGAGCGCCTTGGTGACGTGGGGCACCGGGGCGTCCTCGCCCGGCTCGACCAGCGCCTTCTTGGCCGACTCGATGCCGTCGCGGCGCAACTCGCCCCACGACGTCACCGACCACACGTCGGCGCTCACACCCCACTCCTGCGCGAGCATGTCCTGCGCCTTGAGGGCGTCGGGCATGGTGACGCCGGAGACCAGGATCTGGGCTTTCGGAGCGGAGCTTGCGGAGCGACCATCGGCAGGCGCGGAGCTTCCTGCTTCGCCCTTCTTGTACAGGTACAGGCCCTTGAGCAGGCTGTCGACGTCCAGGTTCTCCGGCTCGGCGGGGTGCGCGTAGGGCTCGTTGTAAATGGTGAGGTAGTAGAAGATGTTCTCCCCACCGAAGCCCGGCTCGAGCGTCCCGTCTGCCGCCGGGGTGCCGCCGAACATACGTCGCAGTCCGTCGCGGAAGATGTGCGCGACCTCGTAGGCGAACGCCGGGTCGTAGGTCACCGCGGCCGGGTTGGTCGAGGCCAGCAGCAGCGAATGCCCGTCCGCGTGCTGCAGACCCTCACCGGTGAGCGTGGT
Organism: Aldersonia sp.; assembly: GCA_036524855.1. Lineage (GTDB taxonomy): Bacteria > Actinomycetota > Actinomycetes > Mycobacteriales > Mycobacteriaceae > Aldersonia. Next base: position 1,338 of record DATDBL010000239.1, read on the forward strand.
GCGACCGGCCGTGGCGCCGAGCACGAAGCCGCGGCCCATCTGGTCGGCGATCGCCCAGAAGCCGTCGCCGGTGCGCTGGAATCCGAACATCGAATAGAAGATGTAGACCGGGATCATCGGCTGCCCGTGGGTCGCGTACGACGTCGCGACCGCGGTGAACGAGGCCGTCGAGCCGGCCTCGTTGATGCCCTCGTGCAGGATCTGGCCGATGTTGCTCTCCTTGTAGGCGAGCATCAACTCCGCGTCCACCGAGGTGTACAGCTGGCCGAGGCGGTTGTAGATCTTCAGCGACGGGAACCACGAGTCCATGCCGAAGGTGCGCGCCTCGTCGGGGATGATCGGCACGATGCGGGGGCCGATCTCCTTGTCGCGCAGCAGTTCCTTGAGCACGCGTACGGTCGCCATGGTGGTGGCGATCTCCTGCTTGCCCGACCCCTTCTTGAACGACTTGTAGGCCTCGTCGCCGGGCAGCTTCAGCGGCTTGGCGTCGGTGCGGCGCTCGGGCAGGAAGCCGCCGAGGATGCGGCGGCGCTCGAGCATGTACTCGATCTCCGGCGCGTCGGGTCCCGGGTGGTAGTACGGCGGCAGGTACGGATCCTTCTCGAGGTCCGCGTCGCTGACCGGGATGCGCTCGCGGTCGCGGAACGCCTTGAGGTCGTCGAGGGTCAGCTTCTTCATCTGGTGCGTCGCGTTGCGGCCCTCGAAGTGCGGACCCAGCGTGTAGCCCTTGATGGTCTTGGCGAGGATGACCGTCGGCTGTCCCTTGTGCGCCATCGCGGCGGCGTACGCGGCGTACACCTTGCGGTAGTCGTGGCCGCCGCGCTTGAGGTTCCAGATCTCCTGGTCGGTCAGGCCCTTGACCAGTTCCTTCGTGCGCGGGTCGCGGCCGAAGAACTGCTCGCGGACGAAGCCGCCGTCGTTGGCCTTGTAGGTCTGGTAGTCGCCGTCGGGTGTGGTGTTCATCAGGTTCACCAGCGCGCCATCCTTGTCGGCGTGCAGCAGCGCGTCCCACTCGCGGCCCCAGATGACCTTGATGACGTTCCAGCCGGCGCCGCGGAAGTAGGACTCGAGTTCCTGGATGATCTTGCCGTTGCCGCGGACCGGGCCGTCGAGGCGCTGCAGGTTGCAGTTGATGACGAAGGTCAGGTTGTCCAGGCCCTCGGTGGCCGCGACGTGCGCGAGGCCGCGCGACTCCGGTTCGTCCATCTCGCCGTCGCCGAGGAACGCCCACACGTGCTGGTCGGAGGTGTCCTTGATGCCGCGGTCGTGCAGGTAATGGTTGAATCGCGCCTGGTAGATCGCGTTCATCGGGCCGAGGCCCATCGACACGGTCGGGAACTCCCAGAAGTCCGGCAGCAGCCGCGGGTGCGGGTAGGAGGGCAGACCGCCGCCCTTGTCGGAGTGGCTGTACTCCTGGCGGAAGCCGTCTAGCTGCTCCGGCGGGATGCGGCCCTCGAGGAAGGCGCGGGCATAGATGCCGGGCGCGGCGTGGCCCTGGATGAAGATCTGGTCGCCGCCGCCGGCGTGGTCCTTGCCGCGGAAGAAGTGGTTGAAGCCGACTTCGTAGAGCGCCGCCGAGGATGCGTAGGTCGAGATGTGGCCGCCGACGCCGATGCCGGGGCGTTGGGCACGATGCACCATGATCGCGGCGTTCCACCGGATGAACGCGCGGTAGCGGCGCTCGACCTCCTCGTCGCCGGGGAACCAGGGCTCGTTCTCGGTGGGGATGGTGTTGACATAATCGGTCGAGGTCAGCGCGGGAATCGACACGTGACGCTCACCCGCGCGCTCGAGCAGGCGCAGCATCAGGTAACGGGCGCGGGTTGGACCTGCGCTTTCGAGCAGCCCGTCGAACGAGTCGAGCCACTCGGTGGTCTCCTCGGGATCGATGTCGGGCAGGTAGGAGGCGACTCCCTCACGGATCAGCCGCACACGACCGTCCGAGCCGTTGCCGCGCGAGCCGTTGCGGGCGGCCTTCGGTGACGAATCGTGAACCAGGTCAGACAACGTAATGCTCCTCGTCGATGGTTGGACGCGCGGTGTGCGTGCCTTCCAGGCGGGTCGATCCCAGGGTATGGACTCCCGCACGTTCCACTGGTGGTGTAACGCATGTCCATCCTTCTACATGCAGTGCTTGCTGGTCATGTTGTCGGCCCAGATTGTGGGCGACCTAATCTTGCGCGGCGCTAACGATCGGCGGGCGAATTGCGTCCGATCGCTTGCGCTGCGGCTCACAACGATGTTCGCTAGCTACAACAATTCACCGGTACGTACCCAACCCCGGATCCCACCCGGCCAACCTGAGAGCCCGGCCAACCTTAGAGGAGGACACCACCGTGGTCGCCGCGGCGGACGCGCAGAACTACGCACAGAAGCTCGGTATCTCGCACGGCATGGTGGTCCAGGAATTGGGGTGGGACGACGACACCGACGATGACCTACGTGCCGATATCGAGGATGTGATCAACGAAGAATTGCTCGACGAGGACACCGACGAGGTCGTCGACGTCGTGCTGCTCTGGTGGCGCGAGGGCGACGGCGACTTGGCCGACGAACTGATGGAGGTGATCGGGCCGCTCGCCGACGACGGGATCGTGTGGGTGCTGACGCCGAAGACCGGCCGGCCAGGACACGTCGAGCCCAGCGAGATCGCCGAGTCCGCGACCACAGCCGGCTTCACCCAGACCTCGGCGGTGAAGCTGGGGGCGTGGACCGGCAGCAGGCTGGTGCAGCCACGGGCGCGGGCGCCGAAGCAGCGCTGAACGACATTCGATCGACGAACCCTAGGAGACCCATGCCGCTCGAGGTTGGCACCACCGCGCCCGACTTCACCCTGAAGGATCAGAACAACCAGCCCGTCTCGCTGTCGGAATACCGCGGCAAGCGCAACGTGCTGCTGGTGTTCTTTCCGCTCGCGTTCACCGGGACCTGCCAGGGCGAACTGTGCGCCGTGCGCGACGAACTGCCGAAGTTCGAGAACGACGACGCCGCGATCCTCGCCATCTCGGTCGGCGCGTCGCCCACACACAAGATCTGGGCCGCCGAGCAGGGCTACATTTTCCCGCTGCTCGCCGACTTCTGGCCGCACGGCGCGGTCGCGCAGGCCTACGGCGTGTTCAACGAGGAACGTGGGTTCGCCAACCGGGGCACGTTCGTGGTCGACAAGGAGGGCATCATCCGGTTCGCCGAGATGAACGGGCCGGGGGAGGCGCGCGACCAGCAAGCGTGGGTGAAGGCGCTCGGCGCCGTCGCGGCGGTTTAGGTTCACGCCGGATTTCCGGGCGTGGCGAGGCCCGCGGTACAGTCGTGCGCTGTCGCGGACATCTCGCGTCGCGGGCGCATAGCTCAGTGGTAGAGCTCTGGTTTTACACACCAGCGGTCGGCGGTTCGAACCCGTCTGCGCCCACCCTACGGACCCACCGGCGCTCGGTCCTGCTCGGCTGCCCGCGGCGCGCGGCGCCGTGTGGTGAGGAGTCGTTGCGCCGCCGCGTCGAGCAGATAGCCGAGCACACCGATCACCAGGATCACCGCCATCACGTCGTGGTACGCGAGTTGGTCGCGGGCGTTGAGAATTTGATAGCCGAGACCCGATCGGACACCGAGCATCTCGGCGGGCACCAGCAGCACCCAGGCGAGGCCCAACGAGACTCGCAGCCCGGTCTGTAGATTCCCGCGGATCGCGGGAAGCACGATTGCGGTGAGTTGCTCGGTGCGTGTCGCGCCCATCGAGCGGGCCACGAGCAGGTGTCCCGGGTCGATCGCGTGCACCCCGGCGGCCGTGTTGACGACGATCGGCCAGACCGCCGCGGTGGCGATGAGGAAGAACACCGGACGGTGCCCGATCCCGAACAGCGCCACCGCGATCGGCGCCCACGACAACGGTGAGATCATCCGCAGAAACTGCGTCACGGGGCGCACCGCACGGTCCACCGTCCGGTTCAGGCCGATCAGCAGCCCGAGCGGGATGCCGATCACCGCGGCGACCGCCAATCCCACCAGCAGCCGCCACATGCTCGCTGCCGCGTCGGGCAGCAACACCCCCCGCTCGACCAACGAGGTCAGCGCCGGCAGCACCTGCTGCGGCGCGAACTGCCGCACCAGCCGAGCACCCGTACCGACCCGCCGAGCGCGAAGCGCAACTGCACTGCCATCGGCATCAGCAGGTGCACGACGTCGACATGTCGGCTCAGGAACGCCTCGGCCAGGCTCGACCAGCTGCGGAACAGCACCGGCGCCGTGGTACTCACGCCGGTGCCGTCGTAGCCGCCGCTGTGGTGCGCGACCAGCAGCGGCGCCGCGTCGGTGATGGGCAGATACCCGACCCGCAGCGCTCCGCTGGTAATCGCGCGGCTGGCGCTCGCCGTGCGGCCCAGGTCCACGATGCCGGCGAGTCCGCCCAGGGCCGCGACTCCGACGGCGCCGCGCAGCAGGGCGCGGCGGCCGATCCCGGTGCCGGTCACGGCCGCGACGCTACGAGCCCGGTCTCGCCGTAGGAGGCGAGGATCTGCGCGCGCAGCGCGTCGCCCGCGGGGGCAGTCGATGCATCCCACTCGCGCCGCACTCTGCCGCCCGCGCCGACCAGGACGATGCGGTGGCCGAGGATGATTGCTTCGTCGATGTCGTGGGTCACGAGGACGGTGGTGGCGCCGAGGTCGGTGACGAGGTCGGCGAGCCAGCGCTGCAGATCGCTGCGGATCGCAGGATCGAGGGCACTGAACGGCTCGTCGAGCAGCAGCAGTTGCGGCCGGATCGACACCGCCCGGATCACCGCGACCCGCTGCGCCTGCCCGCCGGACAACTCGTCGGGGTAGGAGTCGGCGACTTCGGTGAGGCCGAACCGATCGAGCAGATCGTCCGCATGGTCCGGATCGAAGCTTCCCCGGTTTGCGGCGAACCGGTCGCCGAGCCGGATGTTGTCGCGCACCGTCAGCCACGGCAGCAGCAGCGGATTCTGGAACACGACGCCGATGCGGGGCCGCTCGGCGCCGGAGTCCCAGGTGATGGTGCCGGCGTCGAGGTGGTCGAGGCCGGCGAAGTCGACGCTGCTGCGCATCTGCCGCTGCCGCTGGCGCCGACGACCGCGAGCATCTCGCCACGCCTGACGGTCAGGTCGACGCCGTCCAGCACCGGCCGGCGACGGCCGTGGAAGCTCTTGCGGCCGTGGGTTATCGAGACTGCGTCAGTTCCCACCGGAGCTGTCCTTCCGACGGTGACTGGATGGGCAGGAAGGCCGCCTCGCGGAACCGTCGGTTGGTCGGGTGCGTGATCGCGTAGCCGGCGCCGCCGCGCAGCGTGGCCTCGAGCCGGGTCGAGGCGACCGCCACGTGCGACGCGTCCAGCCGCAGGCGGATCAGCTCGCCGATCGGCACCTCGTCGACGTGGCCGGCGAGTTCGTACAGACGCGCACGCACCGACGCGTGATCGCCGGCCAATGCGGCGTGCTCGTCGCCGAATTGTTCGCCGAGGCCGGTGAGCAGCGCCGTCGACTCGGTGAGCGACACCCCGGCGATGCCGGCGCAGAAGGAGGTCTGCAACGCCAGAAACGTCGGACGGATCTCGCGGCAGAACCGTCCCAGGTCGGTGCTGATCACGTGCCCGGTGGGCACGAACACCCGCTCGAGGGTCAGCGACGTCGAGGCCGTCGCACCCAGGGCGAGCAGCTGCGGCGCCGGGTTGATCCGCACCCCGGCGGCGGAGGCCTCGATCGCGACGATGTGCGTGGCGCCGTCGTCTCCACGGGCCGGCAACACGATGATCGCCTCGTCGACGACATTGGAGGCCCAGCGGATCGGACCGGAGATCTCGATCCCGCCGTCGACCGGGATCGCCACCAGCGGCACGTCCCCCAGCCCGGCGGCCTGTTGCAACGCCGCGGCCATCGCGGTGACGCCGATGCTGCGGCCCGTGGCAAGCCGCTCCCGGAACACCTCGCGCACGCTGTCGGGTCCGCGTTCGACGTACTCGAGGGTCATGCGGTGCGCCCACACCGAGAATCCCGCGCTGAGGCTTTCGGCAGCAATCGATTCGATGACCGTGATCATGTCCGTGAGCGGACTCGGCTCGAGCCCTCGCTCGAGCAGGGCGAGAGCGCCGAGCAGCCGCACGTCCTCGCGGGTGTCGGTCTCGCCGCGATCGATCGGAACCGCACGTTCACGGACCGCAGCGCAGGCGCGGTCCAGGCCGGGAATCGTCATGGCGTCGAGAGTCACGGTCATCGGGTCCCTACCGTTCGGTGCTGAGCTCGTGCAGGCGGCTGACGGGGGTGCTGACGATCTCACGCGCGCGGCGCACTGCGTCCTCGTCGGGAGCGTCGTAGAAGCACAGGCACTTGGCCGTATCCTCGCGGACGTAGGTACGCAGGAAGCTGACCTCGGGGATGTTCGCGTACAGCGGCGACTTTTCCTTCTTGCGGGTCAGGTAGGTGTCCATGTCGATCTCGGCGGGAATGTCCCACTCCACCAGGTACCCGGCCTTGGGGCGGGCCGCCTTGACGTCCTCGAGCGCCGCGCCGACGATCCGAACTAGGTGCGGCCCATCGAGTTCGGCGGCGTGCAGGGCGTCGGGCTCGATCGCGGGGGCGGCGCAGCCGTCGAATTCGGTGATCGCGAAGACGCGTTCGCCGCCCTTGGTCACCTGGGCTTCGATCAGTTCGCCGCCGGCGGCGCCGGTG
>DATDBL010000240.1:0-5270 GCA_036524855.1 Aldersonia sp.
CGTGCTCGTCCATGGTCAAGGGCAGGTCCTCGGCGAAATCGTCGATGTCCCACTCCGGGCCGTACGGGGCCACGGTGATGACCAGCTTCTCCTGGTTCTCCGGGAACAGGGCGTCGTCGTGGAAATGCATGGTGATACTCCTCCTCGGTCCCGGTCCCCCGCGTCGTGACGACGCGAGAGTCGGAAACACTGTGTGGTATAACATGTTTCGTACTGGCGGGGCGTATTCCGGTGTCGGCTTGTGGGGTCGGTCACCGGCCGCCCGTGCTGTGATGGACCCAACATTAGTCGGACCACCCGGGTAATACTTATCGTGGCGGGACGTCCAGCATTCAATTCGTGACGTTGTTGCCTTCGTCCCGCTTCAACGGGATCAGCGCGCTCAGACCGAGGAGGGCGCTGCGAGGACTACAACACGAGGACTACAACACGAGGACTGCCGCGCTGCACGCCGAGCAGGCGGCCGCCGAAGCCGCCACCAATTCCGCGCCATGGTACGGCAGCCCGCGTCCTTCCATGCCCGACCCGGTCGGCTGATCCATGGTCTGGGCGACGGGGGGTGGCCCGGGGTGTTCGTCTCGGTGGCGGCGTTCCGGTGGTCTTGCCGGTTCGGGGTCGCGACCCCGTGCCGGGTTCGGACCAAGGTGCGGTTGGGGCGTGCGTGGTGGCGCCGGGGACGGTGTCGGTCGGTCGAGCCGGTCGCCTCATTGATCGATTGTGGTGGGGAGGTAGGGGGACATTTCCACACGATTTGGTGTCCCGTATCGAATGCATCGTGTCCCGGCAGGCCCAGTATGTCGTGTCGGTTCGGGATACCGTGAGGTGCGTTACATTTCAGGCCCTGTGGGGGAGATCCCCGGCCGGGTCGGTCGGTGTGAGCGTGGCCCGTTTCGATCGTGGCGACGTTCGCCGCCGGCAAGCCGGTCACCGCGAGGTGGCGGTAATGCCCTGGAATGGAACAGTTCTCGGTCGACGACCGGGAAACGGATTCGACCCGACGTCGAAAATGCTTGCTCGGCCGGGTGTCCCGGCCGTGATGACGAGGAAAGAGAGTGTGCAGCGTGCTGGGTACCACCGCGGCCGCGGAGTCCGACCGCACAGATCCCGACCACGACACGTCGGTCGGGGCGGTTACGCGCCCGGGTGTGCTCGACCGGGTGCGTGCGCCGTTGCCGGGGCTGGTGCTGTGTGCCGGCGCGGCGGCGGCGGCGCTGGTCGCGGCGCGCCTGCTCGGCGGGATCAGCCCGTTGCTGATCGCGATCCTGCTCGGCGCGGTGGTGGCGAACATCGCCCCGCCGGGCGCGGTGTTCGAGCCCGGGGTGGCGGTCGCCTCGCGGCGGCTGCTCCGGATCGGGGTGGCGCTGCTGGGTCTGCAACTGCTGCTGGTCAATGTGTGGGCACTGGGGTGGGGGACGCTCGCGGTGGTGGTCGCGGTGGTCGGCCTCGGTATCGCCGGGTCGATGGCGCTGGGCCGGATGCTCGGGCTGGGCTGGACCCAGCGGCTGCTGATCGCGTGCAGTTTCTCCATCTGCGGTGCCGCGGCCGCCGCGGCGGTGGACGGGGTGCTGAACGCACGCAAGCGGGAACTGGTCACCACCGTCGCGCTGGTCGTGGTCTTCGGCACCGTGATGATCCCGGCTCTCCCCGCGGCCGCGGGCGTCCTGGGCCTGGACTCGACGCAGTCGGGAATGTGGGCCGGCGCCGCGATTCACGAGGTCGCGCAGGTGGTCGCGGCCGGTGGCGCGCTGGATGCGGGATCCTCGGCCGCGGCAATGGGCGGGGGCGCGCTGGCTATCGCGGTGACCGTCAAGCTGGCCCGGGTGGCGCTGCTCGCGCCGGTGGTCGCCTGGATCGGGATCGCGTCGCGACGCCGCAGCGCCCCGGCCGCCGGGACGCGGCGACCGCCGCTGGTGCCGCTGTTCCTGGTCGGATTCCTCGCCTGCGTGGCGCTGCGGGCCACCGGGATGCTCGCCCCGGCGTGGCTGGATGCCGCGCGACTGACCCAGACCGCGTTGCTGACCGCCGCGATGTTCGCGCTCGGCCTCGGGGTCCGGCTCTCGGTGTTGCGCGGGGTCGGGTGGCGACCCTTCGCCCTGGCCACCGCCTCGACGATGCTGGTCACCACGATCGCGCTCGTCGGAGTGCTGCTGGCCGGCTAGCGCACCCGAGGCGGGGCGACCGCGTCCGGTCGCGCGAGACCCATACCGACTCGTCTCTTCCGGCGGTACCCCGCCGCACCCGAATACCGCTCCCGATCATGCCTTTTCGACCAACCCATACCCGCGTTCCATCCACCCATACCAGGAGATATCGACCATGACTGTTCCGGAAAAGATCGTCCTGCTCGACGGTGCCCGCACACCCGTGGGCAGCTTCGGCGGCGCCTTCAAGAACGTGCCCGCCCACGAGCTCGGCGCGGCCGCGGCCAAGGCGGGCCTGGACCGCGCCGGTGTGGCGGGCCGCGACATCGACGAGGTGGTGATGGGCTGCATCGGTCAGGTCGGGCCCGACGCGTTCAACGCCCGCCGGGTCGCGCTCGCCGCGGGGGTACCGGAGTCGGTGCCCGCCTACACCGTCAACCGGTTGTGCGGTTCGGGCCTGCAGGCGGTGTGGTCGGCGGCGATGCAGATGCGGTGGGGCGGGGTTGAGTTGGCCCTGGCCGGCGGCAACGAGAACATGTCCCGCATGCCGTTCTACGACTTCGACGCCCGCCGCGGTCACAAACTGGGCGACCGCACCCTGGTCGACGGCACCGTGGCGATGCTCACCGACCCGTTCCACGGCATCCACATGGGCATCACCGCGGAGAACGTCGCCCGCGAATACGGCATCAGCCGTGCCCAGCAGGACGAGTTCGCCGTCGAATCGCAGCGCCGCGCGGCCACCGCCGCGGCGCGGGCCGCCTTCGCCGAGGAGATCACCCCCGTCCACATCGGCGGGCGCCGACCCACCACCGTGCTCACCGACGAGCACCCCACCCCGGCGACCACCCGCGACACCCTGGCCGGTCTGCGTCCCGCGTTCGACACCGACGGCACCGTCACCGCCGGCAACGCCTCGGGCATCAACGACGGCGCCGCCGCGGTCGTGCTCGCCCGCGAGTCGGTGGCCCGCGAGAAGGGCCTGACCGGGCTGGTGACGATCGAGGCCGTGGCCAGTGCGGCGCTCGCGCCCGAACTGATGGGCTACGCGCCCGTGCCGGCGCTGGCCAAGCTGTTCGAGCAGACCGGCACCACCCCCGCCGACATCGACACCATCGAACTCAACGAGGCGTTCGCCGCGCAGGCGGTCGCGGTGATCCGCGACGCGAAACTCGATCCGGACAAGACCAACCCCTACGGCGGGGCGATCGCGCTCGGTCACCCGGTCGGCGCCACCGGCGCCATCCTCACCCTGCGCGTCGCCCAGGACCTGCACCGGCGCGACCTCGAACTCGGCATCGTCACCATGTGCATCGGCGGCGGCCAGGCCCTCGCCGCCCTGCTGCGCCGCGTGCACTGACCCACCCGCCCCGTCACCGGCCCCGCCACCGCGTGCGCGGCCCGGGTGCGGGTGTGTCGGGAAACCCACCGTTCGGGGCCCCGGCCTTCGCCGACCCCGCCCGCCCCGTCGGGCGGTGTTCGCGACCGAACTCGATGGTCCGAGAACCCGACGGGTTCTCTCGGCAGGCCGACGGGCACCCCACCCCGCGGCGGGTCGAGTTGTGTTGGTGCGGGAGTGCGTCAGCGGCGGTGTCGGTGGGGATGGCCTAAGCGCAGTGCGGGTGTCCCGGTGGTGATCGCCCAGATGACAACGACGTCGAGGGTGATGATCAGCGCCGACCACGACGGGTGTGCGGGTGGTCCACTGTGGCGTCGCAGACGGATCGGGCTCAGCCCAGTGCCTTCGCCTTCAACGCGGCGAACTCCGCGTCGGTGATCGTGCCAGTGTCCAACAGTGCCTTGGCGTCGGCGATCTGGTCGGCCGCCGACTTTCCGGCCACGCTCTGGATGTAGGCATCGGCCTGCTCCTTCGCCTGCCGTTGGGCTCCGATCGTGCGCTGCGTCATTCCCTTACCCCGCGCGATCAGATAGACCAGCGCGGTGATCCAGGGCAGGAACAACAGCAGCACGATCCACACCGCCTTCCACCATCCCGACAGTTCCCGATCGCGAAACAGGTCCGACAGGATCGCGAACAACACCATCAGGTAGGCGACGAAGGCGAAGATCACCAGCGTGTACCACAGGAAATCCCAGAACGAATCGAACACTTCGCTGCTCCTTCATCTCTCGGTGTGCGAGAACGGCAAGCATCTCACCGATCGCGCGCCCCGGCAGCGCAGCTGCAGCTGCGTGGTCGGTTTCGACGCAGCATCGTTGCCGATCGGGAAACACCCACCGACGAATCGGTGACCGCGAAGTTCGGCCGCGAATGGGCAGGCTGTCAGCTTCGCGCACATGGCAGCGTGGCAGGTGTTGGATCGATCATCCCTGTTCTCCGTGGCGGCGGCCTCAACTCGCGTCGGTCCGAGGCATCCTCATGACGAGAGCCTAGGACGATCGCCCGGTCAGACGGGCGTTCGCGTCCGGTACCTCGGCCACGGCCGCGGCGTGGTCGAGGTCCTCTCCGTACAGCCGTGGACGTGCGCCAGCGTGCGGGCGCAGGAGGTGGCGCTGAGGAGAACCATGAGCTGCCCGAGCCCGACCACGCCGAATGCTGCGGACGACGGATCCATGGCAGGTACCCGCCGACGTCGCGGTAGTTTGGTGGCTCGGAGCTGATCGTGGATCGCGCGGGTCGCGAGATCTCGGCTGCTGATCATCGCGGTCGCGAGAATCACCGGTAGCGGTGAGGTGACGGTCGGCAAGGGCCGGTGGCATCGACTCGGTCGAAGGCCTCGATCACCCGCCGGACCGTCCGGCCCGGGGGTGGGGCGGCTGACCGCCGTGGCGTGCGGGCGCGAGTCGGACGACGACATTTTCTGGCGTCGCGAGCCTCGCCGATCTCGACTGCGGCTCGCTCGGCTGCTGCGACGACACGGGCATCGTCGCCCGGACCCCGCACGGCCTGGCGGGTGAAGAACCAGCCCGAGTCGGCATCGGCGGTTCGTCGACCGGGACCGTGATCGTCTGTACCCAGGTCGGTCGCGACCGCCGCGAATCGCTCGCGGCCTCGCAGCGCGGGATCGATTGTGTGCCGGGCGGGTTCGATTCGGCGCAAGGTACGCGCATGTCGCGGCGGATCGTGGATATTCGGTCGTGGGGCTAACGCCGACTCGGCCCCCCACC
>DATDBL010000241.1:0-20833 GCA_036524855.1 Aldersonia sp.
CACCAACGGCGCGATCACCTCCCACTGGGCATCGGTCAAGTCGGATGGGTAGCGTTGGTCCGCGGTCACACGGCCACTCTGGCAACTCCAGTCACATCAGTCACGTAGGCACGCCGAGCCACTTTCCCAACACGTTCTTAGACATCCCAGGAGCTTGGATGTCAAGCGGCAGTTTGTTGATCTTGATTGTTCGTTGACCATGCCGTTGCTTCGTCGTAGGCGGTGCGGGTCTTGAGGCAGCCGTGCAGGATGCCGACGAGCCGGTTGGCGAGCTGGCGTAGCGCGGCGTTGTGGCCGAGGCCGCGGGCGCGTTGTTTGTCGTAGTAGGCGCGGGCGCCGGGCGAGGCCCGCAGCGCGGACTGGGCCTGGTGCATGAGCGCGTCGACGAGCCGGTCGTTGTGCACGAACCTGGCGTGCACGCTCTTGCGCTTGCCGGACTTGCGGGTGATCGGGCTGGTGCCGGCGTAGTTCTTGCGCGCCTTCGCGTTGATGTAACGCTCCGGGGCGTCGCCGAACTCGGCGAGCACCCGGGCACCGAGGATCGCTCCCATGCCGGGCTGGGACAGGACGATCTCAGCGTCCGGGTGCCGGCCAAAATGCGCCTGCACCTGCCCTTCCAGGGCGGCGATCTGCTCGTTGAGGGTGTCCAGGACGGCCGTGAGGGAGCGGGTCGTGGCCGCGTACGCGGCGGTGACCACCGCGTCACGGCTCAGCTGTTGGCTGCGCAGCGCATCCTGGATTCGGGTGGTCTTGGTGTCGATGTCGCGGCGGCGGGCGTGTTTGAGTGCGGCCCGGATCTGGCTGCGGTTCAGTTTTGCCGCCGACACCGGATCCGGCGACTTGGCCAGCAGCTCCAGCGCGTCGGCCGCGTCCAGGTCGTCGAAGGCCTCCAGCGCGGCGGGGAAGTACTCGCGCAGCGCGTGCCGCAGCCGCAGCGTATGACGAGTGCGCTCCCAGATCAGCGTCTTATGGGCGCGGGCAACCACTTTCACCGCTTCCGCCTCCGGGGTGTCGGCCGCGACCGGCCGCAGCTGGTGCGCGTCGGTGCGCACCATGTCGGCCAGCATGTGCGCGGCGGCGGCGTCGCTCTTCGCGCCGGAGACCCCGTGCCGTTTGCGGTACTGACTGGCCTGCAGCGGATTCACCGCATACACCGTGAAGCCGGCGGCGACCAGCGCCGACACCCACGGGCCACGGTCGGTCTCGATACCGATTGACACCTCGGCCTCCTCGGCCTCCTCGCCAAGGCGCTCGGCGAGCATCGCGTGCAGCCGGGTGATCCCGGCCACACCCTCGGGCAGCCGCGCCTTGGCCAGCGTGCGCCCCGCCTGATCCATCAACTCGACGTCGTGATGATCCTCGGCCCAATCGTCTCCCACGAACAGCAACACCAATCTCCTCCTGTCGCTCAACAACAACTACCGGTCGGTAACGTGCAGGAGAACTGTCGGCGGCCTAATGATCGAGTGCTCACGCCGCGCGGGCGGGCACGACATCCCATCAGCGATCCCTTCTCCCGGCGTACCGGCGGGGGCACGATCTGGATTCAGGACTCGAGAGTCCGGGCGGTGTTAAGTGCTCATCCCACCGGTCGCTACCGGTAGCGAGTCTGCCGGATCTGGTCGACTCGCTAGTTCTCATTAGGCGGTGTTGATCGCGAACGAGCGCGGAGGGCCATTTGGCCAGGCCGGTGGCCTTGCCGCAGCGGATGAAGCCTTCCACCCGGGCGTGCACGCGGTGGCGCGCCTCGAGCCGCTGGAGCTGGCCGCTGCTGGTGGCGGTGGCCAGCGGCTGGTACCGGTAGCCGTTGAGCTGTTCGAACAGCGACAACTGGGTGCCGGTCTCGATCTCTTCGCGCCGCACGATGATCCGCATCCCGCCCGGCCAGGTCTCGAGCCGGTCGCCACCGGCACTGTGGCGCAGCAGCCCGGTCACCTCGGTGACCTGCGCTTCGTCGCGGGCCGCGCCGGTGGCGTCGAGCGCGGACTCCCACGCGTGCTCGGGCGTCGCGGTGATCGCGGTCCGGATCCGCTCGTCGAGGTCGAATCCGCCACTGGATCGGTCGCACCTTCGGAGCCATGCGCGCCGGATCAACCCGATCGTGCGTGGCTGGATGCACTATACGGGGCGTTCTATCGCTCCGCGCTGTATCCCGTCCTGCAGCGCATCAACGCCTACTTGATGCGTTGGATCCGCGGGAAGTATCGACGACTCGGCCATGGAGAAAGCCACGGCGCGATGGCGCCGCATCACCGGCCAGTACCCGAGGATGTTCGCCCACTGGGCATGGACGCCCGGCTCCTGGTGGACAATATGACAAGAGCCCGGTGACGGGAGACCGTCACGCCGCGATCTGTGGGAGCCCGGTGCGATTCCCCCGGGCCACCCGACAGATCCACGGTTCGCCCGGGTATCTGCGTGGCCCTCGGGCGGCCTTTCCCGTCTGCGGTGATGGCGGCGGGACGGATGCGTGTTCAGGCGCGGTCTGGATTCCAGGCCGTGATGCCCCAGATGCCGAGGGTGGCCAGGGCGATGACGGTCACCGACCACCATGGGTAGTAGGGAATCCAGAGGAAGTTCGCCAGGATGGTCAGTGCCAGCGCGACGACACCGCCGATCCGGGCCCAGGTGGCGCCGGTGAACAACCCGATCCCGACGAGAATCACGACGACGCCGAGGATCAGGTGGATCCACCCCCACGCCGTGAGGTCGAATTTGTAGACGTACTCGATGCCGACGACGAACACCTCGTCCTTCGCGATCGCCGCGATGCCCTGGAGCACCTGCAGCGCGCCGATGGTGACGAGGATGACCGCCGACGCGATCGAGGTTCCCGCCGCCACAGCCCCCGTCGTCGACCTCTCCTGTGTCATTGTGTGTGTCCCTTCGTGTTTGATGCGCCCCTGGTCGAGGGGCTCGCCGGTGGTCGTCGCGTCCGCGTAGTCGTGCCCGTTGCGCACGGTGCGCCCCTGTCCGGGTTCCTCGGGCGAATGCGCGCCGAATGTCGCGGTCGTCGATCGGCCGACCCACGTCGTCGACGACGTGGAGCCGCTGTTAATTAACACGTGCCGAACCCCTCCCGCGCGGAGCGTCCTCGCCTCACCCGGTTCGTAGAACTGACCCTATCGGTTTCGTGGCAGAATCTCCCGCACTCGGACTATGCGTGTTCGCGGTCGGTGGCGGATGTTCGTGGGGGCACGAAATGACAGGAGGTGCCGATCGTGTGGGATTCGCTCTGGGATATGGTCTGGTGTTCGCTGGTGATCGTCGCGTTCGTCGCCTATTTGATGCTGCTGGTCTGGATCCTGAGCTATCTGTTCGGTGAGCGTGGCCTGTCGGCGCAACCGCGGACCAGGATGCAGACCGACGGCTACATCAGGAGCGTGGCCGGCACATCGGCGGCCGACCGGATCGCCGACGCCGAGGCGTTGCTCGATTCGGGCGCGATCGGCGCGGGAGTTCGAGGTCCTCGACGAGGCCGAGGCGCTCGCCTGAGCCGATTCGCGTGACGGTCGTTTCCGGTGGTGGTCGGCGCGGATACGTTTTCGGAAAGGGGAGTGAGCGCGATGGCCGATTCGGCTCGCGCGCCGACGGCGCGCCCGGGTGCCCCCACCGAGCCGGCGTGGCACGGTCTGGATGCGGCGGCGGTGGTGTCGGCGCTGGAATCCGACGCGCGCGCCGGGCTGACCGCACGTGAGGCCGCGGCGCGGCGGGACAGGTTCGGGGCCAACGCGATCGCCTCGGAGCCGGCCCCGTCGGTCGGGATGATCGCGGTGGCGCAGCTGAAGGATCCGATGAACCTGATGCTGGTTGCGGTGGTGATCGTCAGCGTGATCATCGGCGAGGTGCCGACCGCGCTGGTGGTGGCCGTGCTCGTGGCGGTGAATATCGTGCTCGGCACCCAGCAGGAGGTGAAGGCCCGCGCGAGTGTGGATGCGCTGGCGAAGATGCAGACCCCGCAGGCGCGGGTGGTCCGCGACGGCGAGGTGAGGTTGCTGGCGGCGACGGAGTTGGTGCCCGGTGACATCGTCGACGTCGAAGCGGGTGACGTCGTTCCCGCCGACGGCCGGCTGCTGCGCTCGGCGACCCTGGAGACTCAGGAGGCGTCGCTGACGGGGGAGAGCGCCCCGATCGCGAAGGATCCCACGATCGTGACCGGACCCGACGTGGGCCTCGGCGATCGCACCGACATGCTGTTCCAGAACACCTCGGTCACGCGTGGCACGGCGACGATGGTCGTCACCGAGACCGGCATGGCGACGCAGATGGGGCGGATCGCGTCGATGTTGTCGGCGGTCGCGCCGAAGAAGTCGCCGCTGCAACGCGAACTCGATTCGCTGACGAAGGTGCTCGGCGTCATCGCCTGGACCGCGGTCGGCATCATCGTGGTGATCGGTGTGGCGCGCGGTCAGAGCCTGAGCATGGTGCTGCTGTTGGGCATCTCGATGGGCGTGTCGGCGATCCCCACCGGGCTGCCGACGTTCGTGCAGGCGATGCTCGCCTACGGCGCCCGCCAACTCGCCGACGCGAAGGCGGTGGTGAAGAACCTCAGCGACGTCGAGACCCTGGGGGCGACCAGCGCGATCAACTCCGACAAGACCGGCACCCTGACGATGAACCAGATGACGGTGCGGTCGCTGTACTTCCACGGCCAGTGGTACACCGTCGACGGTGAGGGCTACGCCAAGTCCGGCGCGATCACCCACGCCGCGGGCGCGCCGGTCCCGGATTTCACGCTGCTCGCCTACGGGTTGTGTCTCGACAGCGACGCCACCGTCTCCGACACCGGCGCGGTGGTGGGGGATCCGACCGAGGCGGCTCTGGTCGTGCTCGCCGCGAAGGTCGGGGTCGATGCCGCGCTGACCCGGCGCAGCTATCCGCGGGTGGCCGAGGTGCCCTTCGACTCCGCCTACAAGTTCATGGCGACCTTCCACCATCTGCCGGTCGAGGGCGCCACGCGGTTCGTCGAATTGGTCAAGGGCGGCCCCGACGTGCTGCTCGCCCGCTGCGGCACGGCCTTGCGGGGCGACGGCACCCTCGTCGCGCTCGCCGAGATGCGGGCAGAGATCGACGCGGCCAATCGGGAGTTGTCGGAGAAGGGTCTGCGGGTACTGGGGTTCGCGTTCCGCCTGCTCGACGGGCGTGAAGCCGAGGCGGCCGCGGAGCCGATGGGGTTCGTCGAGGATCTGGTGTTCGTCGGGATGGTCGGCATCATCGACCCGCTGCGGCCCGCGGCGATCGACGCGGTGCACACCGCGCGGGCGGCGGGCATCGAGGTGCGGATGATCACCGGCGACCACGCGATCACCGCCTCGGCGATCGGCGCCGAACTCGGTTTGGGGTCGGGTGCGATGAGTGGGGCCGAACTGGCGGCGCTGACCGACGAGGAGCTGGCCGCGGCGCTGCCGACCACGCACGTGTTCGGGCGGGTGACCCCGCAGGACAAGCTGCGCCTGGCCGAGGTGATGCAGCGCGGTGGTGCCGTCGTCGCGATGACCGGCGACGCCGTCAACGACGCGGCGGCGCTGAAGAAGGCCGACATCGGGGTCGCGATGGGGTCGGGCAGCGAGGTCACCAAACAGGCCGGCAAGATCATCCTGACCGACGACAACTTCGGCACGCTGATCACCGCGATCCGCCTGGGCCGCGGCATCTACGACAAGATCGTCGCCTACATTCGTTATCAGATGGCGAAGCTGTTCTCGCTGGTGCTGCTGTTTCTGGCCGCCAGCATCTTCGACATCAACGACGGTGTCGCGCTGTCGCCGTTGATGGTGGTGTTCCAGCACTTCTTCATCACCTTGTTCCCGGTGATCGTCATCATGGCCGACCCGCCCGCGCCGAACCTGATGGACAATCCGCCGCGAGACCCGACACTGCCGCTGACGAACCGAACCTCGATGACGCAGTGGTTGGCGTACGGAATCCTGCAGTTCGCCGTCGCGCTGGCGGCGATGCTGCTGGCGCCGGGAGCGATGAGCCCCACCGAGGCCAACGTCCCGATGACGACGACGTTCGTGGTGCTGTCGTTCGGGTCGATCCTGGCCGGGTTGGTGATGCGCCGTGACCCCGAATCCGGCCTCACCCCACCGATTCTCGGTGCCCTGAAGATCCTGGTAGTCCCGGTCGTGGTCACCGTGTTCGCGGTCGAGCTCGGATTCCTGCAGGACCTGCTCATGACCACCGCGCTGACCGGTGGGCAGTGGCTGGCCTGCATCGGGTGGTCGCTGATCATCCCCGTGGTCGTCGAAGCCGAAAAGGCCGTTCGCCGCCACCGCCACGTCACCGCGGTGGCGCCGTTGCCGCCCGCCGCCGCGATCGCCCCCGCGCGGGCGCGCTGACCGTACGACGCCGTGATGCACGGATAGAGACGGTGCCGCCATCACCGCATGCTTCGCCCGCGCAGGTGTGCCTCGCGGCGGTCTGCGCGCTGCTGGCCACGACCCTGCTGAAAGGATTGTATTTCGCCGCACCCCTCGACGATCTCGCCGACGTGCACGGGTGGCTGCTGTTCGCCGGGGTGTTCGTGGTCTTCGGTGTCGTCGCGGCCTGGCAGATTCGCCGAATACTGCGGTCGCGCTACCCGATCGTGCGCGCCGTCGAGGCCCTCGCCGTCGCGTTGCCGGTGTACTGGCTCGGCTTCGCGATCGGCTACTACCTGATGGCCGCGGCCACCCCGCAGACCTTCTCCACGGGCCTGACCCGGATGTCGGCGCTGTACTTCACCATCACGGTCTTCTGCACCGTCGGGTTCGGCGACATCGTGGCTCTCACCGACACCGGCCGCGCGGTGGTCACCGCCCAGATCGGGGCGAACCTGATCCTGCTCGGCCTCGGCGGTCGGGTCCTCGTCGGCGCCATCAGCCACGCTCGCACCACCCACAGGTCGACTACCCGGCCCCGCCACCCATCCCGTGACTACGGCACGGACCTCGGACCTCGGAAAGGGCGCACGGCGATGAGCGGCGACACGACGAAGAACACCGGATCGCGCGGTGTCGGGAGGGGCGCGGCTCGGGACGATCGCGGTCCTGTTTCCTCGTCGTCCCGCGCGTCCTGTGTCGAGCGACACCCGCTGGGGAGTGCCGCCCCCCTCGAGGGGGAGCACCACCCGGGTCGGCGGGTCTTGCGTGCCTGCTGCCGATAGTATGTGAGCCTGTCGAGCTGATCGGGGGGGCATGGTGCATGATTCGGTCGACACCACCGCACGTGCCGACGCCGGCGCTGCGGCGGTCGGCGCCGCGGGCGTCGCGTCGACCGCACCGGGACGTCGCGGCGGGCGCCTGGGGGCGGCGTGGCATCGCCAGCTTCAGCGCTACGCCTTCGGCGGCTTGATCGTTGCGTTGGTGTTCGGGTGGCTGTCGGTCACCCCGTCTCTGCTGCCGCGTGGTCCGCTGTTTCAGGGGTTGGTCAGCGGGGCCTCTGCGGCGATCGGGTACTGCATCGGTGTGTTCGTCATGTGGCTGGCGCGCTATCTGGTCGCGCGGGACGAACCGTGGCCGCGTCCGCCACGCTGGGCCTGGCTGACGTCCGGCGTGCTGGCGGTCGCCGGTACCGCGTTCATGCTCTATTGGTTTGTGCAGTGGCAGAACGATGTTCGTGATCTGATGGGTGTCGAACCGTTGCCGTGGACGGCGTATCCCCAGGTCGTGGTGGCGACGATGGTGGCGTTCGTGCTGCTGATGTCGATCGGCCAGCTGTGGGGTGCCGGCGTGAAGCGGCTGAGTCGGTGGTTGACGCGGTACGTCCCACCGCGGATATCCGCCGCGGTCGCCGCCGTGATCGTCGTCGTGGTGACCGTGTTCGTGTTCAACGGTGTCGTCGCGAACTACGGGATGAGCGCGCACACCGCCTCGTTCGCGGCCGCGAACGGCGAGACCAAGGCCGGTTCGGTGCCGCCGACCTCGACGCTGCGGTCCGGCGGGCCGGGGTCGCTGGTCAGCTGGGATTCGCTCGGGCGGGAGGGGCGCGTGATCGTGTCGAAGGGGCCGACGCAGGCGGATCTCGAAGAATTCAACGGCGCACCCGCGCTGGAACCGATCCGGGTGTTCGCCGGTCTGGAGTCGAGCGATTCGATCAAGGAGAACGCGGAACTCGTTGCGCGCGAACTCGAACGCACAGGCGGGCTGCAGCGTGCGGTCGTCGCAGTCGGATCGACGACCGGCAGTGGCTGGCTCAACAAGGCGACGATCGACTCGTTGGAGTACATGTACAACGGCGACACCGCTATCGCGAGTATGCAGTATTCCTACCTGCCGAGTTGGTTGTCGTTCCTCGTCGACAAGGAGCGTGCACGCCAAGCCGGCGTCGCGCTGTTCGAGGCCGTCTCCGAGCGGGTGCGGGCCATTCCGGAGGCGAACCGGCCCAAGCTCGTGGTGTTCGGCGAAAGCCTTGGCTCGTTCGGCGGCGAGGCGGCCTTCGGCACCATTCCCGATATCGCGGCACGCACCAACGGTGCACTGTTCTCGGGCCCGACGTTCAACAACACCCTCTGGCGCGACACAACGACGGACCGTGACCCCGGTTCGCCGCAGGTGCTGCCGATCTACGACAGTGGCGCGCAGGTGCGGTTCATCGCCGACCAGAACGACCTGTCCCTCCCAGACACGCAGTGGAGATCGGATCGGATCGTCTACCTGCAGCACTCGAGCGATCCGATCACATGGTGGTCGCCGCGCTTGATTCTGAACAGGCCGGACTGGCTCGAGGAACCGCGCGGCCCGGATGTGCTCGAGGCGGTGCGGTGGATTCCGTTCGTCACCTTCTTGCAGGTCTCCGCGGACATGGCGGTATCGACGAACGTTCCCGACGGTCACGGACACGACTACCTGTCCACCCTTCCGCACTCGTGGGTGGCCATCCTGCAGCCACCGGGATGGACAGACGCGAAGACCGCGGCGTTGCTGCCGCGCTTGAGCCGTGACTAGCGTATGCGCGTCGGCCATCGCCACCGACAGGAGGACGTCGTCGCGTCCGCGCACTCGTTCGACGCTGTATCCAGCAACACCACCGGCATCCATCGCGGAAGGGAGAAGGACGAGCGGTCATCCACTACCGCGTGCATGAACCCTGGGGGATCGACCCATGGAATAGATCTACTGACGTGAATGTGGACGACTCCCTGGTAGGGAGTTCGAGGGTGGCGGGGCGGCAGGCGAGGAGAACTAGCGCGAGGCCGGTTTCGGCGCTGTGGAATCGTAGGCGCGGCGGATGAGGAGCCGGACCGAGGTGTTGAGTCCTTCGTGACGCCCGTTGGAAAGTCCGCGGTCGGCGGCGGCGTCGATGCGGGCGCGGTGTCTGCGGATGGTGCGGGCGGCTTTGACGGATTCGGGGATGCGGCTGCGCTGGGCGCGCGAGCACCAGCGGTCGAGCGGTGTCGCGACGGTGCCCGGATCGAGGTCGCCGGCGAACACCTCGCGCAGCGCCTCCTCGAAGTGGTAGGCGCGTAAGGGGATCGCGCCGGTGCGTTTCCTCTCTCGCAGAGATCTCGGCCTGGGATGTCGGTGAGGTCGGCGGGATTCTTCAGCGCCCAGCGGGCGCCCTTGCATGCCGTGGCGATGCGCCGATCGGGCAGCTCCCGTGCGGGCGGCCTGCCATTCCTGCCGCGCACCGCGTGGAGCGCGGTGTGACGAGTTGGACGACGGGGCACGGATCGACGCAGAGCACCGCGGGGGGCGCGCGCACCGCGTTGGCGTGGGCGGGTCCCATGTCCATCGACACCGCCTCGTCGGTCTGGGCGCCCGCGCCGAGTTCGTCGAAGAAGGCGTGCACGGTGTCCTTGCCGGGTCTGCCGCACAGGATGGTGCCGGTGGCGTGGTCGGACAGCAGGGTCAGGTATCGGTGTGTTTGCGTCATGAGGAGATCTCGTCCACGCCGATGTCGACCAGCCCGCACAGCGGTCGGGGTCGAGCACTCGGCGGTGCCGCGTTCGCAGATCGCGCCGACGGTGCGCCAGGAGTCCCGGGCGGAGCCGCCGACGGTGGTCTTGTCGGTGTGGGTGACCGGCCAAGCGACGAGGTCTTCGAAGTCGCGGGTGTGCCCGGAGCCGGGTCGCGCGAACGCCGCGCCCTCGGCCGGCACACCTTTGCTCGGGGCAGTGCAGCCGCCTGCGCCGCAACAGGATCCGACACACCCGCCCGCCCATGTCCAGGTGCCGCCACGAGGAGTCGACCTCGCGGGTGTCGTAGCGTTGCCGCGTCACGAGCGAGCACCTCGGGTAGTGCGGCCGGCGGCGGCGCAACCCGCGCGTCACCCGCAGCTCGCCGACCACCACCGCGACGTGGCCGACCCGCACCCCCGGCAACTCGAGGACGGCATGGAGTCGGGGTGATGCGCGCACGGGAGGCTCCAGGATCGGTCGTGGAGGAACTCCGAACCGAGATCACCGCCTGTTCGCCCTCACCCTCAGCCGGCCCCTCCGTACCACACGTGCACCGATCCACGTCGATGTCGGACGAGCCGTAACTCTCGAGTCACTCAAACCCCAGAATGTACGGCCATGCGAACTCCGACGTACTCCGCAAACGAATCCTGCACCCCGCCCGCGGATCTCATGGCATCGTCGCCGAATCTATGATGGAGCCATTCTTGTTGAATCAACGCGGACCCTGGCGCCGACCGCACCGGCATGCGACAGTCGGGGCGTGGATCGCTCAACAGGCAAGGAGGTGGAGCGATGACCCCCAGCATGCCCGACGACGCGACCATCGAGGCCGCGATCGCTCTGGCGACCCGCGCGCCGTCGATCCAGAACACCCAACCGTGGCGTTTCAGGGTCGACGATGTCGGCGTACACCTGTACGCGGACTCGACGCTGCGCCTGCCCGCGACCGACCCGGACGGGCGCGACCTGTTGTTGAGTTGCGGTGCCGTGTTGCATCATCTCGAGGTCGCATTCGGATCGCTGGGCTGGGCGTGCGACGTTCACCGCATGCCGAGGCTCTACCATCACGACCACCTTGCGACGATCGAACTGTCGCCACATAGCCCCACTTCGGAGGAGATCGATCTCGCCCGCGCGATCACCCAGCGGCGCAGCGATCGACGGCAATACGATTCGAGACCGGTTCCGCCCGGACTGTTGCGGGAGCTGCTCGATCGCGCCGACGAGTTGGGCGTCACCGCACGCGAACTCCCCGAGGGCGATCCGCGGGCCCGCCTGTCCGAGGCGATCCGCGCCGTCGGCCTGATTCACGCCAGGAACACCGCGTATCAGTCCGAACTCCAGGCATGGACGGGCGGCCGCGGCCTCACCGACGGGGTTCCGGCGAGCAACGCCAGCCGGTCCGCACCGGACGCCGAATTCCCGAACCGTGCATTCGCGAACGCCGCGGTGGACCAACCCGCCGGTCCCGACGCGGCGACCGTGATCGCGCTGGGTACCGCGCGCGACGACCCGGAGGCGCGATTGCGCGCCGGCGAGGCCGCCAGCGCCGTGCTGCTGGGCGCGACGCGGTTGGGAATGGCGACGTGCCCGCTGACCGAGCCGTTGGAGATCGCCGATATCCGGGCGCAACTCGGACAAGAACTACTCGGCGCCAGGCTCTCTCAGCAGATCCTGATCCGGGTGGGCTGGCCCGACTCAAGTGCCGCGGAATTGCCGGAGACACCGCGGCGACCCGTCGCTGAGGTGCTCGATCGCCGCTGAGGCGTCGGGATCGCGTCGCGCGCCCGTGCCGACCGCTTGTGGACCGTCACTCATCCGGCCAGCCGGCGCCGACGTCGTGCGACGGCTTTCATCGCCTCGACGACGGGGCGAAACCCCTCCGGAGGGCGGGCCTCGATCCCGGATCTCGCGGTCTGGTCTCGGTGCCGCTCGTCACGGAAATGTCAACAGTTTCTCGTCAGGGATATGTCAGTGAACGCCGCGTCGGTGGCTGGTTCGTGGTCGAATCCAACCGTCGCAGTCAGCAAGGCCCTGCGCGTGGTGGATGGTGCGGGCGGCAACGGGAGACGGAAGGTCGTGGCGGTGGTCGACTCGGTGCGGTGGGTTGCCGTCCCGACCGGGACGCCGGGACCGTCTCGATCCGGCGACGATCTGATCACTCGCAGCCGCAAAGCCGAGGGTAGTGGTGGGCCGACGGCGGCCCTGGTTCGTCGGGAGTTATGCCGGCAGCAGCGGCGACTGAGCAGGCGAACACGACGGTCAGGTGTGGTCTGCGACCCGGCCAATCGAGACCGTCACGCTGCAGACGCTGTTCGGTGTCGACCTCGACCCGGCGGTGGACACCGGCAACGACGACGGCCCGGACAACATCAGCGTCTCGCCGCACGGCGGGGTGATCCTCGCCGAGGACGGCGAGGGCATCAACCACCTGATCGGGTGACCGCGGCCGGTGAACCGTTCCCGATCACCGGCAACGAGTTGACCGACAGCGAGTTCTGCGGTCCGGCGTTCAGCGCGGACGAAACAACGCTGTTCGTCAGCATCCGGTCCCCGGGGCTGATTCCGGCGGCCACCGGCCCTGGCCGGCGCCGACCGGCGCGGGCTTCGGTTCCTCCTTGCACCTCCGACGGCTTGATCACGACCGCCGCGCCGGCAGCCAACGCCGCGATGCTGTCGATCAGCGGCACGGTGAACGGCCCCGGCGTGATCACGCCGACGACCGGGTCGTGCCGGTAGGCGTGAGTGAGTCGTTTCGTCTTGGTCGACATGCTCGCCGGCTCGACCGGCTCGGCAGCGAGGAAGTCCGCGGCGTTGACCGCCATGTAGTCGACCACGTCGACCATCGCGAGCAGATCCAGCGCCGCTTCGACGCGGGGCTCGGCGCCTCGGACTGCACGACGTCGGCGATCTCGTCGACGTGATCGAGAATCCAGTCCCGCAGACGTGTGATGAACACTCTGGCGGCGTGCACGCGAACCGCGATCTGCCCGGCTGGCCGCTGCATTTGATGCGGGATTCGCGTAAACCGGCGATGGTCCCCCGCGAGGAGTTTTGGACGAGTTGTGACATCGAGGCTGATTACCCCGATCGGCTTCTGCATTTACGCAGGTCAGAGAGCCGATGACGGGAATCGAACCCGCATGGTCAGCTTGGGAAGCTGATGTTCTGCCATTGAACTACATCGGCGCGCGCTCCAGCGCGACGCCACTCTAGCAAAACCGGACCAGCAAACGGACGGCACGGTCGCCGACAGGGCCGCCACTGTCGGTTTCCGGCCGCAAACCGACACCGGCTGCCGTCTCGCGACCGACTAGGATGCCGGAGTGCTGCTCTCCGACCGCGACATCCGCGCCGTGCTCGAGTCCGGTCGTCTCGGCATCGACCCGTTCGACACGTCGTTGGTGCAGCCGTCGAGCGTCGACGTCCGGCTCGACTCGCTCTTCCGGGTCTTCAACAACACCCGCTACACCCACATCGACCCGGCGCAGCGGCAGGACGAGCTGACCAGCCTGGTCGAACCGGCGAGGGGGGAGCCGTTCGTGCTGCACCCGGGGGAGTTCGTGCTCGGGTCCACGCTCGAGGTGTGCACCCTGCCCGACGATCTCGCCGGCCGGCTCGAGGGCAAGTCCAGCCTCGGCCGCCTGGGGCTGCTCACCCACTCGACGGCAGGGTTCATCGACCCCGGCTTCAGCGGGCACATCACCCTCGAGTTGTCCAACGTCGCCAACCTGCCAATCACCCTGTGGCCCGGCATGAAGATCGGGCAGCTGTGCCTGTTTCGGCTCACCAGCCCGGCCGAGCATCCCTACGGCAGCGCCGCCGTCGGCTCGAAGTATCAGGGTCAGCGGGGGCCGACGCCATCGAAGGCGTACCTCAACTTCGTTCGCTGAACGAACCGGCTGCAGAAGCGTCGGGGACGAGTCGCATTGCATCTGGTGTGCGCGGATGATTGCTGGTAATTTGCGAAGAAAGAGACCAGAAGTCTGTAACGCGGGTCACTTGCCCCACGAAGTGCAGGAGAACGCTCTAAAATCCGTAGCCGGGTGACGTCCTCGGGGGGACGCCGATAACACTGGTTTTGTTCCTCTTGAGGATGGTGTGTGTCGACATGAAGTTTGAGGGCCCCGACCGGGACGAGATCGGGGTTTCGGGTCCAGCACGCGACCTTTCACAGCCCGGCATGGCGCTGCGCAACCGCACCTTCTTCCGGTCCAAGCGCGAGCAATGGCAGGCCGAGTACGTCAAACACCTGTGGTTCACCGACTTCCTCGTCGTTTGCGGCGCGGTAGCAACCGCTCAGTTCGTCCGGTTCGGGGACTTTGCCTCTCAGTCGACGCTGGTGGCATCGCACTCGAATCGCGTCGGCTACTGGGCCGTGTCGGTCGTCATCGCGGTGCTATGGATCGCCTTCCTCGCTGTTTTCCACACGCGGTCGCCCCGGATCATCGGGACGGGCCCGGAAGAGTACCGCCGCATCGCGTCGGCAACCTTCCGGCTCTTCGGCGCGGTCGCCATCCTGAGCTTGCTTCTCCAGACCGACATCGCACGCGGCTACCTGGCCATCGCGTTCCCGCTGGGGCTGGGCGCGCTGCTCGTGAACCACTGGCTGTGGCGTCTGTACGCCGTCCGCCGCCGTCAGCAGGGCGAGTACCAGACTGCTGTGCTCGTGGTCGGCAACAACGGAGCGGTCGCGGACATGTCTGCCGCGTTCATGGCCGCGCCCGGCTACCGCGTGGTCGGCGTCTGCACCCCCACCGGGCCGAGCGACCCGAGCCGCAGCGTCAAGGTGCGCGGCGAGCAGATCAAGGTCGTCGGCGCCGACGACGGCATAGTCGACGCGGTCCGGCTCACCGAGGCCGATACCGTTGCGCTCGCCGCGACCGACCACCTGAGCCCCGAGCAGATCCGCGAGCTCGCCTGGGACCTCGAGGAACTCGGCGTCGACCTGATGATCAGGCCCGGCCTCGTCGACGTCGCCGGCCCGCGGCTGCAGACCCGCCCGGTCGACTCGATGCCGATGCTGCACATCGAGCCGCCGCAGTACGACCGTGCCAAGTCGGTCCACAAGCGGGCCTTCGACATCGCGTTCTCGACCCTCGCGATGCTTGCGGTGCTGCCGGTGTTGATCGGGACCGCGATCGCGGTGAAGGTGACCAGCCGCGGCCCGATCCTCTACAGGTCCGAGCGGATGGGGCTCAACGGCGAGCCTTTCCGCATGATCAAGTTCCGCAGCATGTCCACCGACGCAGACAGGCATCTGCCTGCGCTGATGGCGCAAAACGAGGGCTCGGGGCTGTTGTTCAAGATGCGCGACGACCCACGCGTCACGAAGGTCGGCAAGTTCATCCGCCGGTTCAGCATCGACGAGTTGCCGCAGTTCGTCAACGTGCTGCGCGGTGAGATGAGCGTCGTAGGCCCGCGGCCGCCGTTGCGCACCGAGATGGAGCAGTACGACGGTCAGGTGCGGCGGCGGATGCTGGTCAAGCCGGGCCTCACCGGGCTGTGGCAGATCAGCGGACGCTCGGACCTCTCATGGGAGGAGTCGGTTCGGCTCGACCTCTCCTACGTCGAGAACTGGTCGATGACCCAGGACCTGCTCATCATCCGCAAGACGATCAGCGCGGTCACGCGCAGCGACGGGGCGTACTGACCCAGGCGTACTGAGAGACCCTGAGCCGAGCTGATCGCAGCGTCGCTCGGCCCAGGGCGCTCAGTAGGCGCCGTCAGCAGTCCTCCACGAAAATCCTCCACGAACGCCCGCCCGTGCCCCCGCCGACTGGTAACCGAAGTTCCACATCCAGGTTGCCGGTGACAGGCGGGGGCGGTGCGGGACCATCGATATCCGCTCCCATACGTACACCGACTGTTGGCTCGACACTCGTTCGGCCGTCGGGATGCGCTCACCCGCGACGCATAGCAATGGGCTCATGCGATGCACAGTGTTCGGAACCGGGTACCTCGGCGCTACACACGCGGCGTGCCTGGCCGAACTCGGCCACGAGGTGCTCGGCGTCGACATCGACGCGGGCAAGGTGGCGAAGTTGTCCGCCGGCGAGGTGCCGTTCTACGAACCCGGTCTCGCCGATGTGCTGCGGCGCAACCTCGACGCCGGGCGGCTGCGGTTCACAACCTCCTATGCCGAAGCCGCGGAGTTCGCCGACGTGCACTTTCTCGCCGTCGGCACCCCGCAGCGACGCGGCGAATACGCCGCCGACCTGAGCCACGTGCACACCGTCGTCGACACACTCGCCCCGCTGCTGACCCGGCCGTCGGTGATCGTCGGCAAGTCGACCGTGCCGGTCGGGACCGCCGCCGACCTCGCCGCGCGCGCTCCCGGGGTCGAGATCGCCTGGAATCCCGAGTTCCTGCGCGAGGGGTTCGCGGTCGCGGACACGCTCCGTCCGGACCGGATCGTGCTCGGGGTGCAGCCGTTCGGCCGCGCCGAGGCCGTCGCCCGGGAGTTGTATGCCGGCCTGCTCGCCGCCGGGGTGCCGTTCCTGGTGACGGATCTGGCGACCGCGGAACTGGTGAAGGTCTCGGCCAATGCGTTCCTCGCGACAAAGCTGTCGTTCATCAACGCTGTCGCGGAGGTGTGCGAGGCCGCCGGAGCGGACGTCGTCGCCCTCGCCGACGCGCTCGGACACGACGAGCGGATCGGGCGCCGGTTTCTCAACGCGGGGCTGGGGTTCGGCGGCGGCTGCCTACCCAAGGACATCCGGGCGTTCATGGCGCGAGCGGGTGAACTCGGCGCCGACCATGCGCTGGCGTTCCTGCGCGAGGTCGACCACATCAACATGCGCCGCCGCGGAAAACTCGTCGAGGTCGCGGCCGAGGCGTGCGGAGGTTCGCTGCTCGGCGCGAACGTCGCGGTGCTGGGGTCGGCGTTCAAACCCGAGTCCGACGACGTCCGCGACTCGCCCGCGCTCAACGTCGCCGGCATGGCGCAACTGCACGGCGCCGTCGTCACCGTGTACGACCCGCGCGCGCTGGAGAACTCGCGTCGGCTCTTCCCGACGCTGAACTACGCGACCTCCGCGGTCGAGGCGTGTGAGCGGGCCGACGTCGTGCTGGTACTGACGGAGTGGTCGGAGTTCGTCGAGATGGATCCCGACCGGCTCGCCGACGTCGTGCGGGCACGCTCCATCGTCGACGGCCGCAACTGCCTGGACCGGGAGAAATGGCGCTCGCGTGGGTGGCGATACCGGGCGTTGGGGCGGCCCTGATCGGTTCGAAGTCGGTAACGATCCGTTTGCCGGTTGTGTGCGCGCGCCTACCCGGCGGTACAGTCCGAGGACGGACCGCGGCGTCGACGCGCGGGCGCGCACTGCTCGCTGTCTAGTAGGCCTGGCCGCGGTCCGCGACGTCGGGGACACAGAAGCAGGTAGCGATGAGCGCGAGCAATACGGTACTCGGGGTTTCGGTCGGAGCCAGCACCATTCACGTGGCGCGTCCCGCCACGACCAATGGGTCCGGTGGCGCCCGCACCGGAGCGCAGACGTTCGATCTGCAGTCGGTGGAGGTGGCGCAACACCCGACGGAGCGGCTGACGGCCGAGGTCATCGGGGTGGCGCTGGCGTCGGGGGAGAACGTGGGGGCGACGGCGGTCGCGTGCCGGGCGGAGAGCCAGGCCGAGGCGTTGCACACCGCGATGGCGCACGAGAAGCTCGACAACTACGAACTCGTTCCCGAACTGTTCGCCACGCTGGAATGGCTGGACAAGACCGGAGAGATCGACGGCTACCGCACGATCGCGGTCTACGACCTCGGCAGCGCGGGACTCACGCTCAGCGTGCTCGACGTCGAGAGCCGTGCGGTGCTGAGCACCCGCCGGCTCGAGGAGATCAGCGGCAGCTACTTCGACTCCCTGGTCGCGCAACAGCAGATCGACGCGGGCCGGGTCGCTATGCCTGGGGATGCCGCGGGGTTCGCCGAACTCGACGCGCTGTGCCGCGATGCCAAGGAGCAACTCTCGACGAGCACCGCAGTGGCGCTGCCCGCGCCCGAAGGCCTCGTGCTGCTGTCGCGGGAGAACTTCGAAGGCCTGATCACGGTGCCGCTCGAGGACTCGGCACGCGTGTTGCGTGACGTCCTGACCTCCGTCGAGAAGCGTGTGGACGCCGTCGTCGTGATCGGCGGCGGCGCCCGGATTCCGCTCGTCGCCGCCGTGCTCGAACGCTGGACCAGCCTGCCCGTCGTGGCGCCGGACGAGCCGGAGACGGTCGCGGCGCGCGGAGCGGCTTTGCTCGCCCGCCCGGTCCCCGCATCGCGACGTGCGGCCCATCCGGGTGCAGCGCATCATTCGTCGCCGTTCGCCCGCTCGTCGGGGTCGAGCCGGCGGCGTCGTCGCGAACTCAGCGGCGCCGGACTGGCGGTCGGCGCTCTCGTGGTGATCGCGGCGATCGGCCTCGGACTCGGCTTCGGGCCGAAACTGGTCGGCGACGACTCGGGCGAGGGCGGCTCGGCGACGACTGTGCCCGCGGCGCCGACGAGCGATTCGGTCGCGCCGATCGCCAGTTCCGCGCCCGAACCCGCGCCTCCGCCACCGGCACCCGCGCCCGTGCAGGCCCCCGCCCCGGTGGTGCAGGAGGCTCCGCCGCCGCGGACTCAGGACGCTCCCGTCGAGCGGGTCGCCCCGGCACCCGCTCCGGCCCCTGCCCCTGCCCCGGCACCCGTGCCCGGACCGAACACGATCACCGTGCCGGGGTTGCCGCCGATCGTCATCCCGACGATCCCGCAGGAGCTCATCCCGCAGTTGCCGCCGCTGCCGGGGCGGTAGGTGGCCCGAGGCTCCGCGATCACACCCGAATGGCCGCTGATGCGGCGTGTCCAGCGCTGCCGTCCGACCGATCGGCGCGGGACCGTGGGTATGGCCGTGGTTCATGCGCTCACGACGAAACGGGTTTGTGCAGGCATCGGCCCAGCGTATTAAGTACACGCAGTGGAAGATCGGAAACGGGCGAGTGCGGCGGGTGGCGGAGAGCAGGGGGGATGTCTCCGCCACCCGGTCCGGGCCACCTTGGGGGGAAAGTGGCCGGACGGGCACTTCGTGCCACTTGCCAATGTATTACGTCGACGCGTTTGGCGCCAGACGGTCTGCAAAGCGTGTCCTTTTCGGGGAACGGTTTTGTTTTGTCGAGTCCCGATGGGGTGGCCCCGTGGGGGTGAGATCCCGGCCCGGAGCCGCGCTCGCGCCTGGCGGAGAACTTACGGTGTCGGGGCGGGGCGCGGGGAATGAAGCCCGACGCTACTGGGAGTACGACGCGAGAAAGTTACCGAACCTTTCGATCGCCACGGCGAGGTCGCGCGCCCACGGCAGGGTGACGATCCGCAGGTGGTCGGGATTGGGCCAGTTGAACCCGGTGCCCTGCACGACCAGGATCTTCTCCTGCAACAGCAGGTCCTGGACCAGCCGTTCGTCGTCGTGGATCTCGTACACCTCGGGGTCGAGGCGGGGGAACGCGTAGAGCGCGCCGCGCGGCTTCACACACGACACGCCCGGGATCATGTTGAGGTGCTCGTAGGCGACGTCGCGTTGTTCGAGCAGGCGGCCGCCGGGCAGCACGAGGTCGTCGATGCTCTGATGTCCACCGAGCGCCACCTGGATCGCGTACTGCGCGGGCACGTTCGGGCACAGGCGGGTGGAGGCGAGCAGGTCGATGCCCTCCAGGAAGCCCGCGGCGTGGTCGCGGGGACCGGTGATCGCGAGCCAGCCCGCCCGGTAGCCCGCGACCCGGTACGCCTTGGACAGCCCGTTGAAGGTCAGGCACAGCAGGTCGGGCGCGAGGGTCGCGAGTGAGACGTGGTGGGCGCCGTCGTAGAGGATCTTGTCGTAGATCTCGTCGGCGAGCAGCAGCAGCTGGTGCCGCCGGGCGATGTCGGCGAGACGCTCGAGCACATCGCGCGTGTACACCGCACCGGTCGGATTGTTCGGGTTGATCACCACCAGCGCCTTGGTCCGCGGGGTGATCTTCGCCTCCAGGTCGGCGACGTCGGGATTCCACCCGTTGGCCTCGTCGCACAGGTAGTGCACCGCCTTGCCGCCGCCCAGGGTCGCCATCGCGGTCCACAGCGGGTAGTCCGGAGCCGGGATCAGCACCTCGTCGCCGTCGTCGAGCAGCGCCTGCATGGTTATCGTGATCAATTCGGACACGCCGTTGCCGAGGTAGACGTCGTCGACGTCGAGGCGCGGGAACCCGGGGACCAGTTCGTAGCGGGTGACGATGGCGCGGCGCGCGGACAGGATGCCGCGTGACTCGGAGTAGCCCTGCGCGTAGGGCAGTGCCGCGATCATGTCGCGCATGATCACGTCGGGGGCCTCGAAGCCGAACGGCGCCGGGTTGCCGATGTTCAGCTTGAGGATGCGGTGGCCCTCCGCCTCGAGCCGGGCGGCGTGGGCGTGCACGGGCCCGCGGATCTCGTAGAGCACGTTGCGCAGCTTGCTGGACTGCTCGAACGTGCGTGGCTCGGGTCGCTCGTGGCCGCTGACGGCTGACACGACTGTGGTCAGCTGCGCGGCATTCTCCTGCTGGGCGCTCACGACGTTCATCGTGCCACTGGCTGTCCAGCGGATTTTCGCTGCCTACTCGTAGGTCGCCTACTCCGGCGTGACGACGCCGCCCCAGACGGCCTGCGAACCGGAGTCGCCGATCCGGTAGATCTGCACACAACTCGCGACCCCGACGACGACCGCGAGCACGGCGACGCCGACCAGCAGGCCGCGGCCGGCCGAGCCGGCGCCGCGCTCGCGGAAGTGCAGCACCGCCACCGCGAGCGCGGCGATCAGCAGCGCGACCGCGAACCACACGGCGGTGTCGCCTCGTTCGGCGTGCTCGGCGACGACCGGGGGGTTGCCGAAGTAGTCGCGCAGCCATTCGCCGGCGTTCTGGGTGAGCAGGCACAGCACCACCAGGCCGGCGGCGAGCAGCACCCCGGCCCACCACAGCAGGT
>DATDBL010000242.1:0-7977 GCA_036524855.1 Aldersonia sp.
TGGCATTCGGGCGGCGCCCGGCTCGCCGAGGGCGTCGAGGCGCTGCACGCCGTCGGCCTCGTCTTCGAGGCCATGGTCCGCGCGTCGGGCCTGATCCCGCAGATCTCCGTCGTCCTCGGTTTCGCCGCCGGCGGTGCCGCCTACGGGCCTGCACTCACCGATATCGTGATCATGGCGCCCGAGGCCCGGGTGTTCGTCACCGGTCCCGATGTGGTCCGCAGCGTCACCGGCGAGCAGGTCGACATGGAATCGCTCGGTGGACCGGCGACGCACACCCGCAAGTCCGGTGTCGCGCACATCGCCGCGCACGACGAGGCAGACGCGATGCACCGCGCCCGGCGCCTGGTCTCCATGTTCTGCGACCAGGGCAGCTTCGATCAGGTCGCCGCCGCACTCGGCGACACCGATCTGCGGGCGATGATGCCCGAATCGGCCAAGCGCGCCTACGACGTCAAGCCGATCGTGCACGAGTTGCTCGACAATGTTCAATCGATGGACGGCGAAACCGAATCCTCCTTCGAGGAACTGCAGGGCAACTGGGCCCGCAGCATCGTCACCGGCCTCGGTCGCCTCGCGGGCCGCACCGTCGGCGTGATCGCGAACAACCCGCTGCGCCTCGGCGGCTGCCTCAACTCCGAGAGCGCAGAAAAGGCAGCCCGGTTCGTGCGCCTGTGCAACGCGTTCGGCATCCCGTTGGTCGTCGTCGTCGACGTGCCCGGCTACCTGCCCGGCGTCAGCCAGGAGTGGGAGGGCGTGGTTCGCCGCGGCGCCAAGCTACTGCACGCCTTCGCCGAGGCAAGGGTCCCACGGGTCACGCTCGTCACGCGCAAGATCTACGGCGGTGCCTACATCGCGATGAACGCCCGCGCGCTGGGCGCGACCGCGGTGTACGCGTGGCCGGAGGCGGAGGTCGCCGTGATGGGCGCGCGCGCCGCCGTCGGCATCCTGCACAAGCGTGCGCTCGCCGCCGCCCCGGAGGAGGATCGCGAGGCTCTGCACGACCGCCTCGCCGACGAACACGAGGCCATCGCCGGCGGCGTCAGCCGCGCCATGGCGATCGGGGTGGTCGACGAGATCATCGATCCGAAACGCACCCGCAGCACCATCACCGCCGCGCTGGCCACCGCCCCGGCCCGCCCCGCCCGCCACAAGAACATCCCGCTGTAGGCGCTCTCTATCCGCACAAACAGCAACAGGCCCCGGGCTCTCGCCCGGGGCCTGTTGCGTCGTCGGCGATCAGTGCTCGTCGTCCGACACGATGCTAGCCGACCTCGCGCCGCAGCCAGGTCACCTCGGCGCCGTCGCCACCGCCGCGGTAGGGCTCGAGCGCGTCGTCCCACGCGGTGCCCAGTGCGGTATCGAGTTCGGCGGCGAGGCTGTCGGCGCCGGCCGCCATCATCGTGCGCAAACGCATCTCCCCCACGACGACGTCGCCGTTCGCGCTCGTCGACCCGCGCCACAGCCCGAGGCCGGGAACGAAACTGAAGCGTTCGCCGTCGACGCCGTCGCTCGGGTCCTCGGTCACCTCGAAGCGCAACATCGACCAGGACCGCAGCGCGTTCGCGATCTGCGCCCCGGTCCCGACGGGCCCGACCCACTCGGTGCTCGCCCGCAGCATGCCCTCCGACGCCGGTTGCGCCGACCACTTGAGGTTGGCCGGCGATTCGAGGGCAGCAGTCAGCGCCCATTCGACATGCGGGCACAGCGCCGCAGGCGCCGAGTGGATGAACACCACTCCGGTCGTCGCGTCGGCGAACTGGCTCAATGCGCGCACCCCAAACACCTCCGGCTCGACGAGGGACGTCTTCCCCAACGGCCTGCGTCGAATCCGAGGCATACTCGGTGCTACAGGTACCAGTGTGCCTTGTGTGGCGCCTGTTGCGCCAGTCCTAGACCGAACCTATTCGCCGTACCTCAGCCACCTCGGCGACCACAGAGTCGCTGAACTCCCGCCACAGCGGCTTCGCCCAGTCGCCGAAGTCCCGGTCGGTCAGCGCGACGCACGCGACCTGCAGTGCCGGATCCACCCACAGGAACGTGCCGGACTGTCCGAAGTGCCCGAACGTCGCCGCCGAGTTCGTGTCGCCCGTCCAGTGCGGCGACTTGCCGTCGCGGATCTCGAACCCGAGGCCCCAGTCGTTGGGCCGCTGCGACCCGTAGCCCGGCAGCAGCCCGGCCAGTCCGGGGAACTGCACGGTCGTCGCCTCCGCCACCGTCGACGGCGCCAACAGCGTCGGGGCGAGCAGCTCGGCGGCGAACCGCTCGAGGTCGTCGACCGTCGACTCCGCGCCGTGGCCCGCGGGCCCGGTCAGCGCGCTGCGCGACATTCCCAGCGGCTCGAACACACCCTCGCGCAGGTAGTCGGCGAAATCGAAACCGGTGTGCTCGGCGACGAACTCGGCGAGCACCTCATAGCCCGCGCTCGAGTAGATGCGCTTGGCGCCCGGTTCGGCCGCCACCGTGCGCTCGCCGAACGCCAGCCCCGACGCGTGCGCGAGCAGATGGCGCACCGTCGACCCGGGCGGCCCGGCGGGCTGATCCAACTCGACCGCACCCTCTTCGACAGCGACCAGCACCCCGTAGGCCACCAGCAGCTTGGTCACCGACGCCAGAGCGAACACCCGAGCACCGTCCCCGGCGTCGCCCCGCACACCCCCGGTGCCGACGACCACCGTCGCGGCGTGGTCGACCGGCCACGACTGCACCTTCTGCACACTGTCCACCGGGCAACCCTATGGGATGCTGTAAAAACCCAACCCAACCCGACCGACAGCACCCGCACAGGAGACCCGCGCATGCGCATGCTGTTGATCGACAACTACGACTCGTTCACCTACAACCTGTTCCAACTGCTCGCGATGGTCGACGGTGCCGAACCGGTGGTGCTGCACAACGACGACACCGCCGGCCTCGCCCGCCTCGACCTCGACGACATCGCCGCCGTCGTCATCTCCCCCGGCCCCGGCCGGCCCGACGATCCGCGCGACTTCGGCGTCTCCGCCCGCCTGATCCGCGAGTCGCCGCTGCCGTTGCTCGGCGTCTGCCTCGGCCACCAGGGCATCGTCGTCGACGCCGGCGGCACGGTCGGCGCAGCGCCCGACGCACGGCACGGCTACCTCGACCGGTTGCGCCACACCGGCACCGACCTCTTCGCGGGAGTCCCGCAGGACGCCACCGTCGTCCGGTACCACTCGCTGTGCGCGCGCGAACCACTGCCGGCGAGCCTCGAGATCACCGCCCGAAGCAGCGACGACGTGGTGATGGCGGTGCGCCGAATCGACCGACCGCAATGGGGTGTGCAGTTCCATCCCGAATCCGTCGCCGGCGAGCACGGCGTGGCCATCCTCGCGAACTTCACCGCACTCGCGGCACGGCGCCGCACCCGGCGGCCTGCGCCGACAACCCCGCCGCGCACCATCCCACCGGACCCCGAGCCCACGTTCCGCGTCCAGTGGTGTGCCGTCGACCGGGCCGTCGACGCCGAGGCGGCCTTCGAAGCCCTGTTCGCCGACGCGCCGCACTCGTTCTGGCTCGACAGCGAATTCGTCGAACCCGGGCTGGACCGGTTCTCGTTCCTCGGCGACGGGTCAGGTCCCCTCGCCCACGTCGTCGGCTACGACGTCGCGACGAACACTCTTCGCGTCAGCGACCGGGACGGCGAAACCGTCCGTCCCGGCTCGATCTTCGAGCATCTCTGCGCGCAACTGGCCGCGCGGCGGGTGTGCGCACAAGAGTTGCCGTTCGACTTCACCGGCGGCTACGTCGGCTACTTCGGCTACGAACTCAAGGCGGACTGCGGCTCCCCCAACCGGCACCGGTCCGATCTGCCCGACGCGCAGTGGCTGTTCGCCGACCGTCTGCTCGCCGTCGACCACGTCGCCGGACGCACCTACCTGCTCGCCGTCGACGACGGCACCGCCCATCTCGCCACCGCGGCGACGCATTGGCTCGACGCGACCTTGCCCGTCCTCGACACCATGGCGACCTGGTCGAACCCGTGCCCGCTCGACATCGCAGCCGACCACGAGGCGGTTGCCGCCGCACTGCGCCGTGGACGCGACCGCTACCTCGCCGACATCGCCTACAGCCGAGCCCAGTTGCGCGCAGGACAGTCCTACGAGATCTGTCTCACCGACAACCTGCGACTGCCGGCGGATGGCTCGGGCCTCGACCTGTACCGCACGCTGCGCCGCTGCAATCCCGCACCGTACGCGGCGTACCTACGTCTCGGCCACGTCGAGATCGCCTGCGCGTCACCGGAACGCTTCCTGAAGATCACCCGCGACCGCACCGTGGAGAGCAAACCGATCAAGGGCACCGCGCCCCGCGGCGCGACCCCCGCCGAGGACGAACGCCTGCGCGCCGCGCTGGCCTCGGACCCGAAGACGCGCGCCGAGAACCTCATGATCGTCGACCTGTTGCGCAACGACCTCGGCCGGGTCTGCGAGGTCGGTAGCGTGCACGTGCCGTCGTTGATGGCGACCGAAACCTATTCCACCGTGCACCAACTCGTGTCCACGGTGCGCGGCACGCTGCGTCCGGCGGTGGACGTGATCGACTGCGTGCGCGCCTGCTTCCCCGGCGGTTCGATGACGGGTGCGCCGAAGCTGCGCACGCTCGAGATCCTCGACCGGCTCGAGGACGAGGCCCGCGGGGTGTACTCGGGGGCGATCGGGTTCCTCGGGTTGACCGGCACCGCCGACCTCAACATCGTCATCCGCACCGCGGTGCTCGCCGACGGCGAGTGGCGCATCGGCGCCGGCGGCGCGATCGTCCTCGACTCCGACCCCGAGGACGAGTTCCACGAGACGGTGCTCAAGGCGGCCGCGACTGCGCGGGCGCACCCGGCGGCCCGCGGCTAATTCGGTTGGCCTCGCGTCGGCGGTGTCTTCTTGGCTGCCTTCGCCTTCGCCGGCGATGCGGCCTTGGCCGCCGGCTTGGCCGGGGCCTTGCGCTGCCTGGCCCTGGCGGGCGGCGGTTCGGGAGCGTCCTGCGCGAGCCCGGCGAGGCGGCTCAACGTCCCCACCCCGGGAAGCCGCCCGAGGACGTGGCCGAGGTCATCGCCGAGCGCCGCGAGCGCCTCGAGCCGCGGCAACAGCTGATCCAGCGCGACGAACAGCGGGTCGACGAGCGAGAGCACCCGATCGAGCCGGTCGATGGTCGTGTTCAGCCGCTCGATGGCGACGGCAAGATTCTCGATCAGCTCCGGCATCTGCGCCGCAAGCTGCGCTGATGCCGGCGGCAACCGCACCGCCGTCTCGAATACGGCGCCCGCGACCTCCTGCGCCGCCTGTGCCGCCGCCTCGGCGGCGGCGAGGATCTCCGCGGGATTGGGCACCTTGCGACCTGCCATGGTCACACTCTGCCCCACCCACCGCGGCCCCTTCCACTGTGGTGAAGCCGCGCGAACCCCTCCGCCCGGTCACCGCGGCAGCGGCCAGGAGTGCTCCCAGTCGGCGAGGATGGTGCGCAGCGCAACGATCAGCGGCAGCGGTTGGTCGAGCATCGGATGGTGCCCGGCCAGCGGCAGTTCGATGACCGGTGCGCGGCGGCCCAGCCACT
This sequence comes from Aldersonia sp., assembly GCA_036524855.1. Lineage (GTDB taxonomy): Bacteria > Actinomycetota > Actinomycetes > Mycobacteriales > Mycobacteriaceae > Aldersonia. Next base: position 5,563 of record DATDBL010000242.1, read on the forward strand.
CGTACATCTGCTCCCCGATCTCCGGGGTGACCAGCCCGCACTCGGATCGGAACAACGCAACCCGCGTGTCGACCTCGCGCAGCAGATCCGGCAGCGGCAGCTGGCGGCCGAACATTCCCGGATCGAACTTCCAGCACCACCCGTCGGGCGGCTCGCGCAGCGACTCCTCCGCGATGTGTCGCAGCACGTAGCGCAGGCTGTGTTCCTGCTCGGGCACCGGCCGGAACCGTGCGATCGCGGTGGCCTTGTCCGGGTAGAGCTTCAGCGGCCCGAACGCCCGCTTGGCGAGCGCCTCCTTCTGCTCGGGCGTCGGTTCCCGCACCGGCGAATCGAGGACGACGACGCCGCCGATCTCCGCCGCGTTGAGCACCCCGCAGTTCAGCACGACAAAACCGCCCATGCTGTGCCCCACCAGCGTCGGTTTCGCGGGCATGCCGGGAAGCGTCGCGACCACGGCGACCTCGGCGCTCCACTCGTCGAGGGAGTACGACGACCGGCGCGCGCTGTCGCCGTGCCCGCTCAGGTCCAACGCGACCACGCGCCGCTCCGGCCCGAGCATCGGCGCGATGTGGTCCCACCACCGCATGTTCGCGCTGCCACCGTGCACGAGCACCACGGCCTTCTCGGCGTCGGCGGGACCCCAGATCCGCACCGCGATCTCGACACCCTCGACGTCCACCGAGCGGGAGTCGGGTTCGACGGCGATCGCGTCCTCGAACCACTCGGGCCCGGGTTCCACGCCCGTCATGCCCACATCTTCCGGAACGCCACCAGCGACCGTCGCGCGCGTTCCTGCTCGCGCGCATACAACAGCCCGTAGGTGAATCCCTCCGGCCCGGTGACCCTGCGCGCCGCGGCCAACAAAGTCTCGTCCGCGACCATCGCGTCCTGGTGCTCGCCCAGGAGCTCCTGCACCTGCTTGTAGAAGTCGACGAGGTCCTTGGCGGCCTTGCGCCCCAGCACGGGTTCGGCGATCTCCGCGGCGTAGCGCGCGCGCTTGGCCGCCCGCCGCCCGCGGTGCAGCAGCACGTCGTCGCGTTTCTGGAGCCCGAGGTCGAGGCGCCGGTCGGCCTGGCGTTCGGCGCGCCGCGCCGCCTTGCGCATCCCACCCGGCGTCGCACCGGCCACCGTCGCGGGGTCCGCGGCCAGCGAGACCAGGGCCGCCAGCATCGCCCGGTACCGGTCGGTCCGCAGCGCCTGCAGAATTCGGGTACGCGCCTTGGCTTCTTCGGCTGCCAGGTGCGCGTCGAGGTCCGCCTCCGCCGACCCGATCACGTACTCCGGTTCCAGGTCCGCGAAAACCTTCGTGAAGTAGGCGCGCTGCACCTGCCGGTCACGCTCGACCCCGAGCAGGCCCGCGTACTGCCGCAGTTCCCCGTCGAGGTCGGCCGGGACGCGGACCTCCTCCGCGAAGATCCGCAGCGCGCTGCGCAGCCGCCGGATCGCGACCCGGGTCGCATGGATCGGGTCGGCGCCTCGGCGTAGCGCGATGTCGCCGAGCAGGATCGCATCGACCTGGGTCGCGAGGTAGCTCGCGAGGGCCACCTGCGCCTTGTTCCCCTGCGGTTCCGCCGGACCGCCGAGCACGCGGGCCAGCTTCGACGACGACGCCGCCACCGACGCGCCGGCGGCGAGCATCCGATCGCGGATCGTCGCGAGCGCCTCCGGCGGCGCGGATCCGAGTTCGGCCTCCACTTCCCGCCAGGCCTGGGTGGCTCCGTCGGGGGACCGGGCTGCGACCCGGTCGTCGGCGATCTCGATGAGCACCGCGCCGGCGTCGTCGAGCACCTTCGTGATCTGCCGCCGCGTCGTCATGGTGACCGCAGGCACCAGCGGCTTGCCCAGCCCGACGCCGAGGACGAGTTCGGTCAACTCGCCGGGCACCTCGTCCCCGTCGCCGAGCGGGAACTGCACCTCGACGCGCCCGTCGTGGCGCGGCACCTTCATCTGCCAGCCCTCGTCGGCGCCGCCGGTGCGCCGCCGCAGCGTCACCTTCCGGTTGCGCAGGTCGCCGTCGGCCGTATCCAGGTAGGCGTTGACGAGTTCGACCTGCGACGTCTCCGCCCGCGTCCCACCGACCACCTCGGTCACGTCGGGCACGACGAAGTCGTCGTCGACGTCGTACTTGTCTTCCCGCTCGAGGTACTCCCGCATGGGTCCAGGTTTTCACGGCAGCGGCAGCCAGACGTCCCCGGCGTCCGAATCCAGTGACGAGTTGGGCACCGCCCGCTGTTTCGCCCCAATCGACACGCGCCGAGGGCTAGCATCACCACGGCGTCCGCTTGTTTTGGTCAACCGCCCGGGTCATCAACTTCGGATCCAGCAAAGGGGTAAGTCCGATGGCTACGATCTCAGCAGCCGACATCGTCGCCTCCGTCGGCGGGGCCGGCAACGTCGAGAGCCTCTCACACTGCG
>DATDBL010000243.1:0-17962 GCA_036524855.1 Aldersonia sp.
GACAGCGAGACCCTCGCCGAGTTCGCCGGCAAGACGCTCATCCAGGGTGAACCGGACGCGTCGAGCTTCCCCAGCGGCGGGCTGCGCAACACCTTCGAGGCGCGTGGCTACACCGGCTGGGACGTCACCAGCCCGGCCTACGTGCTGGAGAACCCGAACGGCAACACGCTGTGCATCCCCACCGTGTTCGTCTCCATGACCGGTGATGCGCTCGACCACAAGACCCCGCTGCTGCGGTCGCAGCAGGCGATGGGCAAGCAGGCCGAGCGGATCCTGAAGCTGTTCGGCCACGACGCCGTCGACAACATCGTGTCGTTCTGCGGCCCCGAGCAGGAGTACTTCCTGGTCGACCGGCACTTCTTCCTCGCCCGCCCAGACCTGCTCAACGCCGGGCGGACGTTGTTCGGCTCGAAGCCGCCCAAGGGGCAGGAGTTCGACGACCACTACTTCGGCGCCATCCCCGAGCGGGTCCTCGGCTTCATGATGGACACCGAGCGGGAGTTGTTCAAACTCGGCATTCCGGCCAAGACGCGGCACAACGAGGTCGCGCCCGGTCAGTTCGAGATCGCGCCGATGTTCGAGCGCGGCAACATCGCCGCCGATCACCAGCAGCTGCTGATGACGACGTTCAAGACGATTGCCAAGAAGCACGGCATGGAGATCCTCTTCCACGAGAAGCCGTTCGCCGGCGTCAACGGTAGCGGCAAGCACGTGAACTGGTCGCTGGGCAATGCGGACTTCGGCAGCCTGCTCGTGCCCGGCGACACCCCGCACGACAACGCCCAGTTCCTCGTGTTCTGCGCCGCCGTCATCCGGGCCGTGCACAAGTGGGGCGGACTGTTGCGCGCTTCGGTGGCGTCCGCGACCAACGATCACCGCCTCGGCGCCAACGAGGCCCCACCGGCGATCATCTCGATCTTCCTCGGCGACCAACTCGCCGACGTCTTCGAGCAGATCGCGAAGGGCGAGGCGACCTCGTCGAAGGGCAAGGGCGCCATGATGATCGGTGTCGACACCCTACCGGTGCTGCCGACCGATCCGGGAGACCGCAACCGCACCAGCCCGTTCGCGTTCACCGGCAACCGATTCGAGTTCCGCGCGCCGGGCTCGATGCAGACGATCAGCGTGCCGATCTTCACGATCAACACGATCATGGCGGAGTCGCTCGACTACATCGCCACCAAGCTCGAGGCGGCCGTCGAGGGCGGCAAGGACTTCGATTCCGCCGTGCAGACGCTGCTCACCGAGATCATCACCGAGCACGGCGCGGTGGTGTTCAACGGCGACGGCTACTCGGAGAACTGGCAGGTCGAGGCGGCCGCGCGTGGCCTGCCGAACCTGCGCACCACCCTGGATGCGTTGCCCGAGTTGGTGACCGACGAAGCGATCGAGCTGTTCGACTCCTACGGCGTGTTCAACGAGCGGGAAATGCACTGCCGCTACGAGGTCGGGCTCGAGCAGTACGCGCTCACCATCGGGGTCGAGGCCAAGCTGATGCTGGAAATGGGCGCCACCGTGGTGCTTCCGGCCGCGGTACGGTACCAGACCGAGCTGGCCAACAACGTCGCCGCGCTCAAGGCCGCGGGCGTCGAGGCCGACCTGTCGGCCCTGACCGAGGTCAGCGCCCCACTGGCGGACCTGCGTGCGGCGTTGGCGACGCTGAAGGCAGAACTGGCGAAGGAGGCCGAGGGCTCGTTCGCGGAGGCCACCCATTCCCAGGCGGGCCTGCTGCCCGCGATGGCCGAAGTGCGCGAGGCCGCGGACACGCTCGAGGGCATCGTCGCCGACGACCTGTGGCCGCTGCCGACGTATCAGGAGATGCTCTTCGTCCTCTGACGCCTCACGACGGCCCACGGCGCAGCGTCCAGGCCGCGATCTCGGTGCGGTTCGCGTACCCGAGCTTGGTGAGGATGCTGCGCACGTGGGTCTCCACGGTGCGTTCGGACAGGAACAACCGGGCCGCGATGCCGCGGTTCGACAGCCCCTCGGCGACGAGGTCGGCGACCTCGGCCTCGCGGCGCGACAGCGGATTCGCGGCGGGGTGTCGCGGCGCCAGCCGCTCCGCCTCCCGCAGCGGTCCCGGCAGGTCGAGGCGGCGCAGTTCCTCGGCTGCCGCGGCCGCAAGCGTGGCGGCCTCGGCGCGTTCGTCGGCGCTTCCCGTCGCCAGCGCGGCGGCGAGGCCGAGTCGGCTCAGCGCGACGAAGGGACGTGCGCCGATCCGCGTGTTCATCTCGATTGCCTGGCGGTACAACCCGATCGCCTCATCGCGGTGTCCGGCGGTGCGGGCGAGGTCGGCGATCGGGCGGGCGAACGACCCGATACTGAGTATTCCGCCGCTGGGCACGTACTCGTCCCGGAACGGAACCAGCTCCCGGTAAACCTGTTCCGCGGTCTCGGCGTCGTCGAGCAACACCGCGCCGATCCCGATCTGGGCGAGCAGCGGTGCCCAGCGCGGGCCGCGTGGCGCGGTGGCGGGGAGGTGGCGGAATTCCTCGAAGGCCGCGCGCGCGGCGTCGGTCCGATCCTCGAGGGCAAGGGCGAGCGGCCAGAACACCCGAACGAGCGGCATCTGTGGCGCGGAGCGCAGCATCCGCAGGGTCTTGTCGAGGTCGTCGACCTTGCCGCGCAACAGGAACACCTGCGTGTCGAACGCGTCGCTGATACCACTCATCGACACGTCGTCCATCTCGTTCGCGAGCGCGCGGGCCGCCTCGTTGCATTCCATCGCCTCATCCATCTGGCCGGTGAGAAGCGCTCGCGCCCCGCGGATTCGGAGGTGATGCCACCTGGCGAGCGGGAGGTGGCGGGCGGCGGCGACCCGGTCGAGTTGGCCCAGCGAGGCGTCAACGAGCGCGAGGTCGCCGGAGCCGAATCCGGCGTCGGCCATCCAGACGTATCCCCACATGGTGGCCAGGGGTTGTTCGGCGCCGGTGCCGATTTCGATTGCCCGGGCGGCGAGCGCCGCCTGTTCGGCGCCGTTGCCCGGCACCGACAGTGCGAGGTGGCGCGCGTGCACCCCGTCGAGTATCGCGTCGGAATCTCCGCTGAGCTCGGCGAGTTCGAGTGCCTGCGTGGATAATTCGTGCGAGGACGAGACGTCTTCACCTTCGGATGCGGCCATCGCCCGCTGAGCGACCAGCCGGGCCCGCAGCGCCGGCCGATCGGCCGGCAGCAGCGCGAGCGCGCGACGGCACAGGTCGTCGACGACGCTCATCACCTCGTTCGAGCCGATCCCGCTCACCACCAGCGCAGCACCCGCGACGGTCTCGACGTTACCGACCTGCTCGGCGAGAGCTGCTGCAGCAGTGCAGTGTTCGAGGCTCTCGGGGATGCGGCCGGCGGCGAAGGCGGCTCGGGCGAGCGCGAGCGACAGGTCTGCACGTTCGGCCACGGCGGTGCCCGGCGTGTGCGTCGCGGCGAGAGCGTAGAACGCGACCGCCTCGTCGTAGGCGTGGGTGCGCAGCGCCGACTGCGCGGCCCGACGGGCCCAGAGCGCACAGTTCGCGGCGGCATCGTCACCGTCGGCGCGTTGCCAGTGGCCGGCGATCAGGCCGGCCAGGGCGTCCGCGTCACCGCGCCCGCTGAGCGCCTCGGCTGCTTCGCGGTGCAACGCAATTCGAGACGACGGTGGAATCTCGGCGTAGACGGCGTCGCGCACGAGCGCGTGCGTGAAGGCCCAGCGCCCGTCGATGCAACGGGCGGCGCCGATCGCCGCGGCCTCGTCGAGTGCCGCCGCGATCTGGCCGGGTGCCACGTCGAGCATGCCCGCCAGGGTGGGCGGGTCCATGCGCTCGCCGAGGACGCTCGCCGCGTTCAGCACCGCGCGGGTCTGCGTTCGGGCCCGGGCGATCTGGCCGAGCGCGAGCCGCCGGGCCTGCGGGTTGGCGGCGGGATCGAGCACTGAGGTATCCGGCGAGTCGAGCAGCATCCGAACCAGCAGCGGGTTGCCCCCGGTGCTGCGCTGCAACCCCTCGGCCAGATCGTCGGAGCGATCGGTGACGGCGAGCCAGCGCCGCAGGTCGGTGGTGGTGAGCCCGGCGAGCGGCAGCGTGAGCGCCTCGCGGGCCCGCAACAGGTCCGGCAGCAGTTCGGCCAGCGGGGTCTGCGCCTCGGGGTCGCGCAGCGTCGCGACGACGAGCACACGCGAATTCGCCGGATCCGCGACGAGGTGGCGCAGCAGCAGCAACGACGTGCGGTCGGCCCAGTGCAGATCCTCGAGCACGACGGTCAGCCCGGATCCGCGGGCGGCGTCGTGCAGCGCGTCGGTCGCGGCGGTGAAGACCGCGAACCGGGACGCCCCGGCGCCCGTGTCGGTCGCGGCGGACAGCGGTTCGGCCAGCGCGGGGACGTCTCGCGCCACGCGGTGCCACGGCCACAGCGCCGGCATGCCGGCATCGTCGACGGCGTAACCGCGCGCGGCGGGGATCGAGTACTCCGCCGCGATCTGCGCGGCGGCGTCGGCGAGGCGGGACTTCCCGATGCCCGCCGGCCCGCTCACCAGCACCAGTCGCCCGCCCCCCGCGACCGCGGACACCGCCGCGGCACGCAGTTGCGCGAGTTCGCGCGCCCGACCGACGAACGGTGCCTCCACGTAGCGAGTATCCACCGGTTTACGTGTCAGACTACGTACTGGCACTGATTCGCGCCCGGCGCGGCGGCGCCAGACTTGCTCTCAGTTCGATCCACCACCACCGAGGAGACGAGATGCATGTCCAACTCACCTATTTCGACGGTCCACGCACTCCCGAACAGGTCGCGGCGGGCGACCGGGCCGGCCGCGAGCGGATCGGGCCGGCTGTGCTGGGGGTCCCCGGCATGGTGGGCGCGTATCTGTGCCGCCGCGCCGACGGCTCGGAGGTCGTCATCTCGATCGCGGAGTCCGAACAGGCACTGCTCGACGCGCAGCAGGCGGTCATGACCTCCGAACTGCTCCCGGGCGAGGATCCGGCCATGCTCACCGGCCCGGACCGGATCGAGATCTATCCTCTGCTCGAGGGATTCGGCGCGTTCGCGGCGGCGGTGGCGTCATGAAGACCGCCGTCGATCTCGACACCGCCACCGCGGGTTTCACGGTCCGCAACCTCGGCCGCACCGTGTCCGGTTCCGCACCGGTCCGCCAGGCCGAGGTCGACCTCGGTCCCGACGGCGAACTCGAATTCGTCACCGGCACCGTAGAACTCGCGGCGATCGATACCCACAACCCGAAGCGCGACAAGGACCTGCGCAAGCCGGGACTGCTCGACCTCGACGCCCATCCCATGGCAACGTTCACCTCCGAGGAGATCGACCGCTCCGACGATGGCTGGACGGTCCGTGGCAGTTTCAACGCCCGCGGGCGCAGCATCCCGCTCGAGTTCGCGGTGCGGGTGGACGGCGACACGTGGGAGGGCACCGCCCACTTCGACCGCAAGGCGCTCGGCGTCAGTGCGCCGTCGTTGTTCATCGGCCGCACGATCACCGTGACGGCGCGGGGTCGGCTCCGAGCAGGCTGACCTCGTTCAGATACGCCGCGGTCCACAGCAAGTCGCGGGGTCGCGCAGCGCCCGGCGAAGCGAATCCCGTTCGGGGTCGCGGCCGTGTAGCCAGTTACGCACGGACCGTCAGGTCGACCGCGGCCGAGAGCCGGTAGGGCCGGGTCGCGACGACGGTGCCGAGCACGCGGCGCAGCCGGGACACCTCGGCGCGGACGGTGACGACGTGCTCGGCGTCGCCGTAGATCGCCTCGCTGAGTTCGGCCGCCGACAGCCCGTCGGGGCGGCGGTGCAGCAACTGCAGGATCTCGGCGTGCCGCGCTGTCAGGGGCGTGCGCCAACTACCGTCGGCGCCCACCACCTCGACGGTCGGCGGCGCCGCCGTGACGTCGAGCGTGATCCGCATCCGGGTGTCGGTGCCGGCGGGCCGGACCAGCCAGCCGTCGCCGACCTGTTCGGGGATGCACAGGCCGAGGCCGGGCACGGTGAGCGCGCGGCTCTCGCGCGGCGCCGCGATCCGGTCGCGGGAGGCGACTCCCGTCGCGTGCGCCACCCAGCCGTGCTCGTCGACGAGCAGCAGCGGCCCCTTCGTCGAGGCGAGCATCGGCCCCGCCACCGCCCGCAGCCGCTCGAGCCGCTGCTCGTGCGCACGCCACAACTGCACCTCGGCCAGCCGCACGGCCGTCTCGACCAGCGCGGTGATCGTCGGGTGCAGCGTGAGCGCCGGGCCGCTGACGTCGACGACGCCGAGCAACTCGCCGGTGCGGGGATCGTGGATCGGTGCGGCGGTGCAGTACCACGGGTGCTGGTTCTGTTCGAAGTGCTCGCCCGCGAACAGCTGCACCGGCGCGGCCTCGGCAAGTGCGGTGCCGATCGCGTTGGTACCGACCGTCGCCTCGGTCCACTCGGCGCCCTCCGCGAACCCGAGGGTGTCGGCGCGGTGACGCACGTGCGCGGCGCCGGCCCGCCACAGGATGATGCCGTCTGCATCCGTGACCACCAGCATCATCTGCGATTCGTCGGCGACGGACGCGATGACCGCGCGCAGGTCGTCGATCACGGTCGACAGTGGCGAGCACTGCCGACGTAGCTCGACCTTGTCGAGCGGCAACAGGTCGCGTGTGTTGGTCGAGTCGGGGTGCAGGCCGGCGCCGAGCACCCGCGACCACGACCGGGCGACCAACGCGCGTGGGCGCAGGTTGCTGCGGGAGCCGGCGATCACCGCATCGTGCATCCGGACGAGCTCACGCGCGTACGCGGGCAGGTCCGTGCCTGGCGTGATGGCGCTGAAACTGCTCACGGGGACTCTCTTCGCCTGCGGTTGTGAGCATCATAGGGTCGGTGCAATCGGATGCAACCCTTGTCGCGCCCGCCCGCTCGGTATGTGCTCTACCTCACAATCTAGCGCAGGAGCTGCGTCGCCCCCCGTCCCTCTAGCACCCTCCCGAGGAATCCCGCCATGCCGCAAGCCGCCTCCGTCCGACGAAACCCGCACTGGTCGACGTTCGGAATCGCCAACACCGTCGTGGTCGCCGTCGCCTCGCTCGGTGCCTGGTACCTGTTCGCCGATCCGCAGCTCAGCCCGTTCGATCTCTACCCGCTTCCATTCAACGCGCTGCTGTTCTGGGCGCTGCTCTTCGTAGTCTGGTACGGCTTCAACACCGAGTTCCACGGACTTGCGGGCGTGCGACAACCGATTCGCGGACTGGTGGTGCTCGGCGCCACTGTCGCGTTTGCGATCGTCGTGACCTACGGCCTCGCGTACGGCCTCGGCGCGATGTACCCCGACCTGGCGGCAGCGCGTCCCGATGGACTCGGCTACTTCACCGGCGCGTTGTTCGTGCTCTTCGGTTTCTCGACCTGGGTGCTGGTGGTGCTCAACTGGGGCCACTGGCCGTGGGTGGATCTCGGGCTGAAACAGCCGCTGATCGGCATCTGCGAGATCGGGTCGATGCTCGTTCCGACCGCGCTGCTCTACCTGGTGCTGGGTGTCCCCGCGGTCTCGGCCACCGTGCGGGAGGGATCCGCCCTGCTCGACGTGCACACGCTGCTCGGTTGGTACTACGCGATCATCGTCTCGATCGTGCTTACCGGTCAGACCCTCGACAACTGGCCGTGGCGGCTCGCAGGCAGCCGAGCCCGGGTCGCACTGTTCTCCACGATCGGTAACGTTGCGATGGGCACGGTGCTCTACGGTGTCCTGCTCGCCGTGTGCACCGCACTGATCGGCAACGCCACCGTCACCGACCTCGGATCGACGATCAACCAGTTCCCGGCCCAGCTCGGAGTGTGCTGGGTGGCTTGGATGATTCTGTGGGCCAATGCCTTCGGGAACAGGCCGACTCGGTTGTCGGGTGCGTGGAACCTGGTCGCGCGGACGGTGATCACGTTCGCGCTCGCCGCGGCCACCTTTATCGCCTACTACTACTTCATCGCCGACACAGTGCTGCACGAGCCGGCGGTCGCGGGTGCGCTGCACGGCAACGCGCTCGGATTCATGGATCTGTTCGCCCTTGTCACCCTGCTCTACGTGGTCGGATTCGAATCCTTCGGATTGCGCAAGCCGGCCGACAGCGCTATCGAAGAAGATGCCGTCGCACCCGCGGCGGTCTGATCCAGCACCAGCACCGAGAGAGAGGTTCCCATGAAGGCAGCACGTTTCCACGGGCCCAAGGACATCCGCATCGACGACATCGCCGAACCCGCCACCCGGCCGGGGACGGTGAAGGTCGAGGTGCAGTGGTGCGGCATCTGCGGCACGGACCTGCACGAGTACCTCGAGGGCCCGATCTTCGCTCCACCCGCCGACACCCCGCATCCGCTGACGGGGGAGACCGTGCCGATCACGCTGGGCCACGAGTTCTCCGGCGTCGTCGCCGAGTTGGGTGACGGCGTCACCGACCTCGCGGTGGGGGACCGGGTGGTGGTCGAGCCCTACATCGTCTGCGGCCGCTGCGATGCCTGTCAGCAGGGTCGCTACAACGTCTGCGCCACACTCGGTTTCGTCGGATTGTCCGGGTTCGGCGGTGGCTTCTCGCAGTACGTGGTCGCGGAACGCAAGTGGATCCACCCGATCGGCGACCTCGGCACCGACGTCGGTGCGCTGGTGGAACCGCTCGCCGTCGCCTACCACGCCGTCCGCCTGTCGGGGGTGAAGCCGGGGCAGACGGGTCTGGTCTTCGGCGCCGGCCCGATCGGCCTCGTCACGACGGCCGCACTGAAGGCCGCTGGCGTCGAGGACGTCATCGTGGTCGAGCCCGCCGATATCCGCAAGGCCAAGGCGCCGACCGCGGGGGCCACCCACGTCGTCGACCCGACGGACGGCGACGTGGTGGCGCAGGTGCTCGACCTCACCGACGGTCGCGGCGCGGACGTGTCGTTCGAATGCGCCGGCATCGACGCGGTGCTCGCCTCGGCGATCAGGGCGACCCGAGTCGGCGGTACGTGCGTGAACGTCGCCATCTGGGGTCACGAGGCGCGGGTCGCGATGAACGACCTGGTGTTCCGGGAGGTCAACGTGCTCGGCAGCCTCGCCTATGCGAACGACCACCCGGCGACGATCGAGATGATCACCAGCGGCAGAGTCGACCCGTTCCAGTTCATCACCGGCCGGATCGACCTCGACGACATCGTGGCCAAGGGCTTCGAGGAGTTGATCACCAACAAGGAGGAGAACGTCAAGATCCTCGTCCGGCCGTGATCGCGTCCGATGACTAGACTCACCGGATGAAGCGAGACGTCTCCGCGCAGATCGACCTCGACATCGCCGAACCCACCGTGCTCGAGTTCCAGATCGCGGTGGCGCCGCACCCGGGCGCGCAGGTCAGCGAGTCGCTGTCGTTCCGGCTCGACGGCAGGCCGATCGCCGCGAAGGAGATCATCGGGGCGCACGGCAGCCGGATCCACAAGTTCGAGGCCGGGGTCGGCAACCTGCAGGCCTCCTACGAGGCGAGCGTCGTGGGTCGCACCGCGCCCGCGCCGGTCGACGACTACGACCTGTCGATGTATCTGCGGCCGAGTCGCTACGCCGAGGCGGACAAGTTCTTCGGGTTCGCCGCAACGGAATTCGGCCAGTACACCGGGTCGGCGACGCTGCTCGCGAAGGTGTCGTCGTGGGTTGGGTCGCGGCTGAACTACGTGCCCGGCAGCAGCGACCCGATCGACGGCGCCACCGACACCCTGCTCGCGGGCGCGGGCGTGTGCCGCGACTTCGCCCACCTCGTCGTCGCGCTGCTGCGGGCGGTGAACGTGCCCGCGCGGCTCGTCGCGGTGTACCCGCCGGGCTGCGACCCGATGGACTTCCACGCCGTCGCGGAGGCGTTCGTGGACGGGGAGTGGCGCGTCGTCGACGCCACCTGCCTGGCGCCGCGCTCGTCGCTGGTGCGGATCTCCACCGGCCGCGATGCCGCCGACACCGCGTTCCTCGACAACCACGGCGGGTCGATCACGCTGAACAACGCCGCGGTGACTGCGGTGGTGGACGGCGAGCTGCCGACCGATGACATCACCGAACTGGTGTCTCTGGGCTGACCTGCCGACGCGGAACCCCGACTACCCGATCGGACGGTTTCCGGGTGCCGGACGGTCGGTCTTGGCGCGTAGGTGTTGTGAGCGGGGCCACATGGGTCCACGGTGGTCATGCACCCGATCGATTACCGAGAGGCAAATCCAATGGCCATCGAGCTCAACCAGATCTGGGACTTCCCGATCAAGGAGTTCCACCCCTTCCCGCGGGCCCTGCTGGGCGTCGGCGCGCACGACATCATCGGCGTCGAGGCGAAGAAACTCGGCTTCAAGCGGTCCCTGCTGGTGACGACCGGCCTGCGCGGCTCTGGCATCATCGAGGAGCTGATCGGCAAGATCGAGCACCAGGGCGTCGAGATCGTGCTCTACGACAAGGTCGAGTCCAACCCCAAGGACTACAACTGCATGGAGGCGGCGGCCCTCTACAAGCAGGAGAAGTGCGACAGCGTCATCTCCGTCGGCGGTGGCTCGAGCCACGACGCCGCCAAGGGCGCCCGTGTCGTGATCGCGCACGACGGCCGCAATATCAACGAGTTCGAGGGCTTCGCCAAGTCCACGAACAAGGAGAACCCGCCGCACATCGCCGTATCCACTACGGCCGGAACGGGTTCGGAGACGTCGTGGGCGTACGTCATCACCGACACCTCCGACATGGAGCACCCGCACAAGTGGGTCGGCTTCGACGAGGCGACGATCTGCACGGTCGCCATCGACGACCCGCTGCTCTACTACAGCTGCCCCCAGCACTTCACCGCGTACTGCGGCTTCGACGTGCTCGCGCACGGCAGTGAGCCGTACGTCTCCCGCCTGGACTTCGCGTCCTCGCTCGGCAACGCCCTGTACTCGATCGAACTGACCGCAAAGTACTTGCGGGAGGCCGTGTTCGAGCCGCGCAACCTCAAGGCGCGCGAGGGCATGATGAACGCGCAGTACATCGCGGCGCAGGCGTTCAACTCCGGCGGTCTCGGCATCGTGCACTCGATCTCGCACGCCATCAGCGCGTTCTTCGACAGCCATCACGGCCTGAACAACGCGATCGCCCTGCCGCGCGTGTGGGAGTACAACCTGCCCTCGCGCTACAAGCGCTACGCCCGCATCGCCACCGCGATGGGCGTGGACACCCGCAACATGACCACCGTGCAGGCCGCCGACGCCGCGGTCGAGGCCGCGATCCGGCTCGCCAGCGACGTCGGTATCCCGGCGAACTTCGGCCAGGTGCGCACCGACACCTACGAGAAGAACCGGATGAACACCGGCAAGTACGCCGGCCGCGGCGACGTGATCAAGGGCGACGACAAGACCGTCCTCGCGATCTCCGAGCACATCCAGGGCGACTGGTGCACCCCGGGCAACCCCCGCGAGGTCACCGTGGAATCGATGATTCCGGTCGTCGGGCATGCCATCAACTCGTCGTACTGACGTGTCGGGGACGCGGTCGGGCTCCTCCAGCCCGGGCGCGTCCCCGGTCCCGGATTCGACCAACGAGGAAGACACCATGACCGCCGCACAGGTCCTGTTCAACCGCAACGGATTCGACGGCTCGGCCGATCTCGCCGCCGCGCTGCGCGAGCAGGACTATATCGCCGACGACGATCTCGCGACCGTCGTCCATCTGGCCACCGCGCTGGACCGCCCGTTGCTGCTCGAGGGCCCCGCGGGTGTCGGCAAGACCGAGTTGGCCAAGTCGCTCGCCGCGGCGGGCGGGCGCCGGTTGGTCCGGCTGCAGTGCTACGAGGGCCTCGACGACAACCGCGTGCTCTACGAATGGGATTACGCGAAACAACTTCTGCACGTGCAGATGCTGCGTGACCGGATCACCGCCGCGACCGCCGACATCGACGACCTCGACGAGGCGTCGCGCTACCTCGCCGGGCGTGACTTCGGGCTGTACTCCGAGGCGTTCCTGTCGGTGCGCCCGCTGCTGGACGCGGTGCTCTCCGACGAACCCGTCGTGCTGCTGATCGACGAGGTCGACCGCACCGAGGAGGCGATGGAGGCGCTGCTGCTCGAGGTGCTCGCCGAGCGGCAGGTGACGATCCCGGAGATCGGTACATTCGTCGCGCGCTCCGTGCCGTGGGTGATCCTCACCTCCAACGACACCCGCGAACTGTCCTCGGCGCTCAAACGCCGCTGCCTGCACTACCACCTGGATTACCCCACGCCGGAACGCGAACGCGACATCGTCGCCGTGCGCGCCCCCGCCGTGGAGGACGAGGTCGTGGCCGACGTCGTCGACCTGGCCCGCACGCTGCGCGAGTTCCCGTTGCGTAAGAGCCCGTCCATCTCCGAGGTGGTCGACGCCGCGCGCGCGGCGACCATTCTGCGCCGGGACGGCGCCCGCGATGCCGCCGCGACGCGCGCGATCCTGCTGTCCACGCTGCTGAAGTTCTCCAGCGACCGCGACGTCGCCCTCGAACGCCTCGCCGATCCGGTGCCGGCACCGGCGCCCGGACCGTCGCAGCCGTCCGAGCGCGTGACCGTCGCGTCGCACCCGGCGAACACCACCACCGCGGCGTTCCGTGGCCGTGGCGGCGGGGGCAGGCGGTGAGATCCGCCGACGCGCTCGACGTGGTCGCCGCCGTGTTCGGCCGGCTGTTGCGCATCGCCGGGGTGTCGGCCTCGCCCGCCGAACTGATCGAGGTACGTCGGGTGCTCGGCCTGCTCGGCGCCCGCGACCGCGTGGCGTTGCGGGCGGCCCTGCGCGCGACGTGCGCGAAATATGCGCGCGAGCAACGTGGTTTCGACCGGGCCTTCGATGCGTTGTTCGGCGAGCAGGTGCTCGATCGGGCCACCGCCGACGCGTCCGGCCCGAGCCGCGCACACTCGCAGGCGGGCCTGCCCGACGAACTCGAGGTGTCCGAGGACCAGGAGATCGGCCGCTACGCCGAGTACAACGAGCGTGCCGCCGAGGTCGGTGAGCACTTCGACACCCCCGACGCCGACAAGGGCTTCAACCCGCACAAGGACGACGACGACTTCAGCGTCTCCGGCGCCGACAACCAACTGTCGGTGTCCGCCGAGGCGGACGAGGGCCGGCGCGGGATCAAGTACACCGTGGAGGTCGACCGGGCGTCCTCGACCACCGTGGGCGAGCTGTCCGACACGGTGGTGCCGATCGTCGCCGGCATGCTCAGCTTCGACGACCCCGACTCGATCCTCGCCTGGCTGGATGCCTACGACCCCAGCAAGGCCTACGGCGGCGAGGCCGGACCACAACACCTCACCGCCGCCCAACTCGCCCGCCTGACCGAGGCGGTCGAGGACTTCGTGAACGCGCTGGCGTCGCGGGCGGGGCTGTGCGCCGAACCGGACTTCGGCGACACCGACGCCGAGAAAAGCCTCAGCCCGGACGTCGACCTCGCCTGCCACGAGGTGCTGCGCCGGATGCGCGGTGCGCCACGCCCGCGCCCGCGGGAGATGGGCCGGGGCCGCCTCGACATGCGGCGCACCACCCGCTCCAGCCTGCGCACCGACGGCGTGCCGTTCCGGCTGGTCATGCGCACCCCGCTGCCGGACCGGGTCCGGTTGCTGGTCCTGGCCGACGTGTCGCTGTCGGTCCGCCCCGTCACCGCGTTCACGCTGCGTCTCGCCCAGGCCATGCACCGGCGGGCGGAACGCTGCCGGGTGATGGCGTTCGTGGACCGGCCGGTCGATGTCACCGAGGCGCTGCTGTGCACCGGCGGTGACGACGCGCTGGCCGCCGTGCTCGCCGACGCCCATCTCGACCTCGAGGCGAGCAGCGACTACGGCCGGATGCTCGACGAGGTGATGACTGCCCACGCGGACGCGCTGGACTCGCGCACGGCGGTGCTGATCGTCGGGGACGGGCGCTCCAACGGGTTGCCGCCTAGGGTGGACCAGCTCCGGGCGCTGCGCCGGCGCGTGCACCGGCTGGCCTGGATCACTCCCGAACCGGACCGCTACTGGCGCCAGGCCACCTGCGCGATGCCGCACTACGCGGAGGTGTGCGACGAGGTGATCGTCGCCCGCGACGCCGCGCAACTCGCCCAGCACGCGGCGGTCCTCGCCCGCGCGCTCTCGTAGCACCTGCCCGATCGGGTAGGTGCACTGCTGTCCGCTTGCAGGTGGGCGCTTCGTCACCTGGCCCGTAGGGTAGGTAGGGCGATGTAGCCTGGGTCACAAGGGTGGGCCCGGTGCAAGTGGAGGTCGAGGCGAGGCTGGTGGCACGAACGAACGCGTTCCCGACCGAGAAGCGGTACCTGATCCCCGAGGCCACCCGTATCGCGGCTGGTGATCCAACGGTCGCGACCGCGCGCATCCTGAAGTTCCACGCCCCGGAGATCGTCTTCGGGCTCGAGTCGATGGCGGAGGCGGCGCACGCCGCCGTTCGTCTCGGTGCGCTGCGCCCGATGCTGGTCACCGACCCCGGGCTCATCGAGGCCGGCTGGGTCGACGAGTTGACAACCCACCTGCGCAAGCAGAGCGTCGACGCGCGGGCGTGGAGTGCGATCACGCCGAACCCGAAGGACCACGAGATCGCGGCGGGTCACGAGTTCTACCGCGCGAACGGCTGCGACGTCCTCGTCGCACTCGGCGGCGGATCGGTGATCGACGCCGCCAAGGGCGTCGCGATCCTCGCCGCGAACGGCGGCGACATCCTCGACTACGAGGGCGTGGACAAGGCGCCGATGCCGATCCCGCCGCTCGTCGCGCTGCCGACGACGTCTGGCACCGGGGCGGACGTGTCGCAGTTCTGCATCGTCACCGACACCGCACGCGGCACCAAGATCACCATCCTGGGGCGGGCGCTCGTTCCCGACATCACCGTCATCGACCCGCGCCTGCTCACCACAATGCCCGAATGGCTCAACGCGGCAACCGGTCTCGACGCCCTCACGCACGGTATCGAGGCGTTCGTCTCGCTCGGGCACAACCGACTCACCGACCACCACGCGCTACGCGCGGTGGCGATGGTGACCGACAACCTCGTGCGGACCATGCAACACCCCGACGACATGGCGGCCCGGGCGCTCATGGCGCAGGCCGCCCTCGACGCCGGACTGGCCTTCACCAACGCGATTCTCGGTGCGGCGCACGCGATGAGCCACCAGGTCGGCGGCATGCTCGACCTGCCACACGGCGTCATCAACGGTGTGCTGCTGCCGCATGTCATCCGGTTCAACGCGGCGACGGACCCGGAACCGTACGCGGTCATCGCGGGCTGCCTCGGCCTCGTCGATTCCCGGGCGCCGGCGGCGGAAGCGGCGCTGGCGCTGGCGGATCGGGTGCAACGCCTCGCCGCCGACGTGGGCGGGCCGCGCGGGCTGTCCGAGATGGGGGTGCGCGACGCCGACGTGCCGCGCCTGGCCACGCTCGCCCTGCAGGATGCGTGCATGTCGACCAACCCGCGTCCCGCCGACGAGGCGCAGATGCAGGCGCTGTTCCGGACGGCGCTGTGATGTTTGGGAAAGCGCTGTGAACCGCGGGCGGGTGGGGGCGCCCGATCTCGAACGGCTCACCGGGGTCCGCTCCGGTAAGGGCTCGTTCTATCCCGAATTCCGCTTTGCAGCACAGCGTCTCGAAAGGGTAGTAACGGCGCTCGACACGATCTCGCACGCGCTGGTGCAGACCGTCGACGGTCCCGAGAACCTGGTGCGCGCCGTCGCGGAGGCAGCCCGCTCACATCTCGACGCGGAATGGGTGCTGCTCGCGCTGGCCGACGGCGCCCTGCCGGAGGCGCGCCCGCGGCACCTGATCCTCGACGCCGACGGCAACGCCTATGCCTTCGAAGGGCTCTCGGGTGCCCGCGACCCCGCGCCACACCTTCCCGACGCGGTGCTCAACCGGCTCAACGACATTCTGCGCGGGCAACTCGCGCAGTTCCGGCTGCCGGTGATCGAACCGCACCACGCGCACGTGCCGATCGAACTCGACGGCGGTGTCGTCGGGGCGTTCGCCGCCTGGACGCCGGTGACACGGACCCTGGACGGCACCGACGAGACGGTGCTGCGGATCCTGTCGAGCCAGACCGCGGTGGCGCTGCAGAACGCTGCGCTGTTCCAGAAGTCGCAGGCGCTGCTCGAACAGTCCGAGCGTGCCTTCGCCGAGGCGAGCCGGCACGCCGCCGACCTCGCCGCCCGCAACGCCGAACTGTCGGCCACCCAGCGGGAACTCGGTGCGGCGCAGCGACGTCAGGTGCTCGATTCGGAACGGCACCGAATCGCACGGGAACTGCACGACAGCGTCACCCAGTGCGTGCTGTCGGCGGGCATGCAGATCGAGGTGTGCCGCAGCGAGGCAGGCGCAGGCAGTGTAGACAGTGCCGCCAGCGACCTGGTGCAGCGCCTCGACCTCGCCAAGGACCTCACCCGCTCGGCCGTGGAACAGTTGCGCTCGGCGATCTACGCGCTCAACCAACCCGGGGACGCCGGCCGGTCGAGCCTGCCGGAGATGCTCGAGCAACTCGCCACCGTGCACATGCCCGACGACCTGCGGGTGACGCTGCGGGTGGAGGGCGCCGGGGCCGAGTTGCCGGACGACGTCGAGCACGCACTGCTGCGCATCGCGGGCGAGGCGTTGTTCAACACGGCCATGCACGGCAACGCAACCCGCGCGATCGTGCGGCTGTCCTACCGGCCGACTGCGGTGTCGCTGTCGATCGCCGACGACGGCAACGGCGAGCCGGAGAAGTTGCGGCTGATGCTGCGCATGGCCGACGCTCCCGACGTGGACGGCCACCACCGCGGACTGGCGAACATGCTCGCCCGCGCCCGTGAACACGGCGGCACATTCGAGGTGCACCGGTCGCGGATCGGCGGTGTGCGGGTGGTTGCGACCATTCCGCGTGAACAGGCATGTGAACAGGCATGTGAACAGGGAGGTATACCGGCATGACTATCCGACTCGTCCTCGTCGACGATCACGCGATCCTGCGCCAGGGACTGCGTTCGGTGCTCGAGCGCGACGACGACCTCGTCGTCGTCGGCGAGGCCTCCTCGGAGGCCGAGGGCGAGGCGATCGTCCGCGCGGTGAACCCCGACGTCGTCCTGCTCGACCTGAAGCTGTCCACCGGATCGGACTTCGAGGGACTCTCGTTGTGCGGCAAGCTGTCCGCCGCGCACCCGGGCATCGGGCTGCTGGTGCTCACCACCTTCCTCGACGAGGAGATCGTGGTGCGGGCCGTGCAGGCCGGCGCGCGCGGCTACGTCGTCAAGGACGTCGACACCACCGAACTCGTGCGCGCGATCCGCGCGATCTCCGCCGGCGAGAGCGCCTTCGACTCGCGCAGTGCCGCCGCCGTCGTCCGGTCGATGAGCGGGCGCAACGAGCCGCGACAGCAACTCACCGACCGTGAGCTCGAGGTGCTGCGCCTGCTCGCGGCGGGCATGTCCAACAACAAGATCGGCGAGAAGCTCTTCATCTCCGCGACCACCGCCAAGTTCCACGTCAGCAACATCATGCGCAAGCTCGAGGTTTCCCGCCGCGCCGAGGCCGTCTACGCGGCCAGCAAGCGAGGCCTGATCTAGCGGTCGAGAATCAGCCAGCCGCCGCGGTATTCGTGCACGGCGGGACGCAGGCCGGGGTCGGTGGCGCACAGGGCGATGCCGAGGTCGACGAGCGCGGCGAGGTCGAAGCGCTGGATGTGCCCGTAGCAGGCACGGGGCTCGTCCTCGAACGGCACCGCCACGATCACGCGGCGCCGCGTGAGACGTAGCGCCTCGTGCAGGACCGCGCGGGTCGTCGCCGGGTCGAGGTGTTCGATCAGGTGCACTGCGGTGACCGTGTCGGCGCAGGCGTCGGGCAGAGGCACATTGGCCGCGTCCGCCGCGGCAGTGTGTACCGGCCGGCCCAGCAGGTCTGCGACTCGGCCGAGCAGGCGCATGGTCGGGGCGCTGAGGTCGGTCGCGGTGACGTCGAACCCGGCCGCGGCCAGCCGCAGCGGGAAGAAGCCGAAGCAGGAGCCGAGGTCGACGACGGACGAGCCGTGGATCTGCGACTGTGCATGC